>NZ_OLKJ01000008.1:0-238 GCF_900291005.1 Pseudomonas sp. Kh14 | reverse complement strand
CTTCCAATAGTCTCTTGCTATTTTGATAATAAGAATTATTCTCATTGGAACCGCTATCCAAGGAGAGTAGCCATGACCTATCTGATCGACGCCTGGCTCGACCGCCCCCACCCTTACCTGCGTATCCTGCATCGCGAGACTGGCGAAGTCTGCGCCGTGCTCGAGGAAGACGCGCTCGATGAACTGCGCGACCAGGGCGACCTGGACCTCATGGGGCTGAATTCGAGTGAGCCAGGAG
>NZ_OLKJ01000007.1:0-149005 GCF_900291005.1 Pseudomonas sp. Kh14 | reverse complement strand
CAGAGCCTGTCAAGCGTTTATTTTGAAGTTTTTTGCGAGAAACTCGTTTAGCTTCAAACACTTGGCTCGCTGCGATCCCTCGTAGCTGGATGCGAATCATACAGCACTTCAAAGCGCTGTCAACCATCATCTCAACCACTTTCGATCATTTGATCGTAGCCCTTACAGCACCTTCCGAATCGTCTAACTCATTGAATCTCAAGGAGTTTGTCGTTCCGTTGTCGCTGGAAGTGGGGCGCATTATAAGGGGATTCGAGAGGGCGTCAACCTTTAATTTCAAGAAAGTGAAATATAAGGGGAAAAGACCGTATCGGGGCTGCCAAGTGTTCGCCACAACAGTTTCAGCGCCTGTGAGACCGAGCGCCGCCCGCGCGGCGCTTCGCGGGTAAACCCGCTCCTACGTTTGTTTCGGGCCAATTATGCCTGTGGGATTCGCGCGCGAACGCCTTGGTGCCTGTCTCGATATCGCGTCGTACCAACAAGGCGGTCGCGCGCGCCAGGCACAGGAGGGACTGGCCCGAAACAAACGTAGGAGCGGGTTTACCCGCGAAGCGCCGCGCGGGCGGCGCTCGATCTCACAGGCGCTGCAGGGGTTATGGCAGACACATCTCACCGCCAAAACCACCTCAAGACATACCCACCACACCTCCCCCTACAACAGCAAAAACCACCCCCCAAAAACAAAGCGGGGAGGCCTGACGGCCTCCCCGCTTCATCTACTTCCCCTACAGGCTAGGGAATGCGAACTGCGACGCTTCATGGCTGGCCCGCTGCGGCCAACGCTGGGTAATGGCCTTGCGACGGGTATAGAAACGCACACCATCCGGGCCATAGGCATGCAGGTCACCAAACAGCGAGCGCTTCCAGCCACCAAAGCTGTGGTAGGCCACCGGCACCGGCAGCGGTACGTTCACACCCACCATACCCACTTCGATCTCGTCGCAGAACAGACGGGCCGCTTCACCGTCACGGGTAAAGATGCAGGTGCCGTTGCCATACTCGTGATCGTTGATCAGCTGCATGGCCTGCTCCAGGCTATTCACCCGGACCACGCACAGCACCGGGCCAAAGATCTCCTCTTTATAGATGCGCATCTCCGGGGTCACCTTGTCGAACAGGGTGCCACCTACAAAGTAGCCATCTTCATTACCGGCCACACGGAAGCCACGCCCATCCACCACCAGCTTGGCGCCAGCAGCAACACCGTCATCGATGTAACCCACGACCTTGTCACGCGCTGCCGCAGTCACCAGTGGCCCCATGTCCAGGCCGCACGAGGTGCCGGCACCAATCTTCAGCGCCTTGATCTGTGGCTCGAGCTTGGCAATCAGGGCGTCGGCCACTTGGTCGCCCACGCACACGGCTACCGAAATGGCCATGCAACGCTCGCCACACGAACCGTAAGCCGCGCCCATCAGTGCACTGACTGCGTTGTCCAGGTCGGCATCCGGCATCAGCACTGCGTGGTTCTTCGCGCCCCCCAGGGCTTGTACACGTTTGCCACGCTTGGTGCCTTCGGCATAGATGTACTCGGCGATCGGGGTCGAGCCCACGAAGCTCAGTGCTTTGACTTCCGGCGCTTCGATCAGCGCATCCACCGCTTCCTTGTCACCGTGCACGACGTTGAGAATGCCCTTCGGCAGGCCGGCTTCCAGCAGCAACTGGGCAATGTACAGGGTCGAGCTCGGGTCACGCTCGGAAGGCTTGAGGATGAATGCGTTGCCGCAGGCGATGGCCAGCGGGTACATCCACAGCGGCACCATGGCCGGGAAGTTGAATGGGGTGATACCGGCAACCACGCCCAGCGGCTGGAAGTCGGACCAGGCGTCGATGTTCGGACCGACGTTGCGGCTGTACTCGCCCTTCAGCACTTCTGGGGCCGCACACGCGAACTCGACGTTCTCGATACCACGCTTCAGTTCGCCGGCGGCGTCTTCCAGGGTCTTGCCGTGCTCTTCGCTGATCATCTGCGAAATCTTGGCTTCGTTCTGCTCCAGCAGTTGCTTGAAGCGGAACATCACCTGGGCGCGCTTGGCCGGAGGGGTGTTGCGCCAGGCCGGGAAGGCTGCCTTGGCCGAGTCGATCGCTTCCTGCACGGTTGCGCGGCTGGCCAGTTCGACCTTGCGAACGGCCTGCCCAGTGGACGGATTGAAGACATCGGCGGTGCGCTCACCCTTGGTAACCAGTTCGCCGTGAATCAGGTGCTGAACAATGCTCATGCAAAACTCCAGATAAACAAAGGAGAGCCAGGCGCACGCTACGGGCGCCTGGCATCAAAATCGGAAAGATCAGTCGATCAGGTTCAGGGTTTCGCCTACCGCATCGAACAGGCGGTCCAGTTCCTGCGGCTTGGTATTGAAGGTTGGGCCGAACTGCAGGGTGTCGCCACCAAAGCGAACATAGAAACCAGCTTTCCACAGCTTCATGGCCGCTTCGTATGGGCGAACGATGGCATCACCGTCACGGGCGGCGATCTGGATGGCGCCGGCCAGGCCGTAGTTACGGATATCGACGATATTCTTGGTGCCCTTCACGCCGTGCAGCAGCTTCTCGAAATGCGGCGCCAGTTCAGCCGCGGACTGCACCAGGTTTTCCTTCTGCAGCAGGTCCAGCGCGGCGAGACCGGCGGCACAGGCTACCGGGTGCGCCGAGTAGGTATAGCCGTGTGGGAATTCCACGGCGTATTCCGGGGTCGGCTGGTTCATGAAGGTCTGGTAGATCTCGCTGCTGGCAATCACTGCGCCCATCGGGATGGCGCCGTTGGTCACCTGCTTGGCGATGCACATCAGGTCCGGGGTAACGCCGAAGGCTTCCGAGCCGGTCATCGCGCCCATGCGGCCGAAGCCTGTGATCACTTCGTCGAAGATCAGCAGAATGTTGTGCTGGGTGCAGATTTCACGCAGACGCTTCAGGTAACCCTTCGGCGGCGGCAGCACGCCGGCCGAACCGGCCAGCGGCTCGACGATGACTGCTGCGATGTTGGAGGCATCGTGCAGCTCGATCAGCTTGAGCATTTCGTCAGCCAGCGCGATACCGCCCTCTTCCGGCATGCCTTTGGAGAAGGCGTTCACTGGCAACACGGTGTGAGGCAGGTGGTCGACGTCCAGCAGCTGACCAAACATCTTCCGGTTACCGTTGACGCCACCCAGGCTGGTACCGGCGATGTTCACGCCATGGTAACCACGGGCACGGCCGATGATCTTGGTCTTGGTTGCCTGGCCTTTCAGGCGCCAATAGGCACGCACCATCTTCAGTGCGGTATCGGCGCACTCGGAACCGGAGTTGGTATAGAAGACGTGATTCAGATTGCCCGGCACCAGCTCGGCGATCTTTTCCGCCAGCTGGAACGACAGCGGGTGGCCGAACTGGAACGCTGGGGAGTAGTCCAGCGTACTCAGTTGGCGGGTTACCGCGTCAGCGATTTCCTTGCGAGTGTGCCCTGCGCCACAGGTCCACAGGCCAGACAGGGCATCGAAGATCTTGCGCCCGTGGTCATCGACCAGGTAGTTGCCTTCGGCCGCCACGATCAGGCGTGGGTCGCGCTGGAAGTTGCGGTTGGCGGTGTAGGGCATCCAGTGGGCGTCCAGCTTGAGCTGGCTGGCGATACCCGCGGGGGCGGTTTCGGGCATGTTCATCGGCGGTTCCTCGGAAGACGATTAGGCAACGATGGATGTTGTTGCAGCTAAATTGGCACGGCGATAGAGTCTGAAAAAGCCTACATTTCTAACCTTCAGGCAGGCCGAGACTAAACTGATGAGCCGAAGACCCGATCCACTCGCCCAAGTTAGCGATTTCGACATCCGCCTGCTGAAGATCTATCGCAGCGTCGTCGAGTGCGGTGGCTTCTCCGCTGCCGAAAACGTACTGGGCATTGGTCGCTCGGCCATTAGCCAGCAGATGAACGACCTTGAACAACGCCTCGGCCTGCGCCTGTGTCAGCGCGGTCGCGCTGGTTTCTCGCTGACGGAGGAAGGCCGTGAGGTCTACCATTCAGCCCTGCAACTGCTCAGTGCGCTGGAAAGCTTCCGCACCGAGGTCAACGGCCTGCACCAGCATTTGCGCGGCGAGCTGAACATCGGCCTGACCGACAACCTGGTGACGTTGCCACACATGCGTATCACCCACGCCCTGGCGGAACTCAAGGATCGGGGCCCTGATGTGCGCATCCAGATCCGCATGATCGCCCCCAGCCAGGTCGAGCACGGCGTGCTCGACGGCAGCCTGCACGTTGGCGTCGTACCACAGACCAGCCCCCTATCGGGGCTTGAGTACCAACCGTTGTACAGCGAACGCTCGCTGCTGTACTGCGCGGTTGGCCATCCGCTGTTCTACGCCGACGACCAGCAGATAGACGACGAGCGCCTCAACAGCCAGGAAGCCATCACCCCCACCTTCCGCCTGCCGACCGACATCCAGGCGCACTACCAGGCACTGAATTGCACAGCCAGTGCTTCTGACCGCGAGGGCATGGCGTTTCTCATCCTTACCGGGCGCTATATCGGCTACCTGCCCGACCACTACGCCATGTTCTGGGTGCAGCAAGGCCGTTTGCGTGCGCTCAAGCCCAAGGAGCGTTTTTATGACCTGAGCCTGAGCTGGGTTACCCGCAAGGGCCGACGTCCCAACCTGGTGTTGGAAAGCTTCCTCGAAAGCCTGGCTGCGACACGTTGATGCCAGTCTGTGCCGCAAACGCTTGTCACTTCGGCACAGGCAGGTAATCTTGTCCCACAGCCGCAGCCACTGCCCCGTACGGAATCGTCCATGACCCTAGAAGTCCCTGCGCATCGCCTCTCCGCCTCGGGCAAGCCCGCGGGCCGTATCCGCCAGAAGAACGAACAGGCCATTATCCAGGCCGCCGAAGATGAATTCGCCCGCCATGGTTTCAAGGGCACCAGCATGAACACTATCGCCCTCAAGGCGGGGTTGCCCAAGGCTAACCTGCATTACTACTTCACCAACAAGCTGGGCCTGTACATCGCCGTGCTCAGCAACATCATCGAGTTGTGGGACAGCACCTTCAACGCCTTGAGCGTCGATGACGACCCCGGTGAAGCTCTGAGCCAGTACATCCGCACCAAGATGGAGTTCTCCCGGCGCAACCCGCAAGCTTCGCGCATTTTCGCCATGGAAGTGATCAGCGGTGGCACCTGCCTGACCGAATACTTCAGTGCCGATTACCGCGAATGGTTCCGCGGCCGTGCTGCGGTATTCCAAGCCTGGATCGAAGCAGGCAAGATGGACCCGGTCGACCCCGTACACCTGATCTTCCTGCTCTGGGGCAGCACCCAGCACTACGCTGACTTCGCCACCCAGATTTGCCAGGTGACTGGCCGCAGCCGCCTGACCAAGCAGGACATGGAAGACGCGAGCAACAACCTTATCCACATCATTCTGAAGGGCTGCGGCATCAAGCCGGCTGCCTGACCGTTCTTTATGCCTTCTACCCTGCTCGACCTCTGCGAATACCGCGAGGAAATCCGCAAAAGCCGCTTCATCACCCTCGCCGGGCCGATCAGCAGCGCCGCCGAAGCGATGAGTTTCATCGAACGTCACAGCGATATGGCCGCTACCCACAACTGCTGGGCCTGGAAACTCGGCGCGCAGTATCGCAGCAGTGACGACGGCGAACCCGGCGGCACCGCAGGGCGGCCGATCCTGGCGGCCATCGAGGCGCAGGACTGCGACCAGGTGGTGGTGCTGGTTATCCGTTGGTACGGCGGCATCCAGCTGGGTACCGGCGGCCTAGCCAGGGCCTATGGCGGCGGCGCCAACAAGTGCCTGCAACAGGCGCCCAAACGCCTACTGGTGCAGCGCAGCCATTTCAGCTGCAGTTGCAGTTTCAGCGAGCTGGCGCTGGTGAAGCTGCGTCTGGCCGAGGTTGACGGCCTGGTCCTGGATGAACAGTTCACCGCCAATGGTGTGGACTTGGTGATTGCCCTCGGTGACGCCCACCTGGCGCCATTGCAACAGCAATTGGCGGACCTGAGCCGCGGGCGTATTTTGCTCGAAGCACACTGAACATTGCCCACAACAACTGTGGGCCCGCCTGTGGATAAGCTTGGGGCACTCTCTTGCAGGCTAGTGATTTCGAGGCCCCCAGAGCTTTGATCATATTTTGATCACTATTTGATGACAGTCGTAAACTGCTGAAAGTGCGCGACTTATCCCCAGCGAACCGCCCATCCAAGCCGCCCCCCCTTGCTCACCTTGCACACAATAACTGTGGACCAGCTTGTGGATAACCCGTGCGTCAACGGGCGAAGCGCCCGGCCCCGCAAGGCCCAGACAAAACTGAACATTTTTTAACCAGATGCAAACCAGGCACGCGTATTCGCCGTGGCGTATGCTCAATTCCTTTCTCCTACACCGATAAAGGAATGTTCCTATGGCTAATTCAAGAACTGCCCTCATCATCGGCGCCTCGCGCGGGCTTGGCCTGGGCTTGGTACAACGCCTGCACGAAGACGGCTGGCACATCACTGCCACCGTCCGTAACCCGCAGCAGCCCGGCGACCTGGCGAACGTGCCCGGCGTGCGCATCGAGCAGCTGGAAATGAACGACACCGTTCAGCTCGATAGCCTGCAGCAACGCCTGCAAGGCCAGGTGTTCGACCTGATATTCGTCAACGCCGGGGTCATGGGCCCCCTGCCGCAAGACCTGGAGGCAGTACACAACAGCGACATTGGCGATCTGTTCATGACCAACGCCGTGGCGCCGATACGCGTGGCTCGCCGCTTGGTGGGTCAAATACGCGAAGGCAGTGGTGTGCTGGCCTTCATGAGCTCGATCCTGGGAAGCGTCACCATCCCCGACGGTGGCGAAATCTGCCTGTACAAGGCCAGCAAGGCGGCACTGAACTCGATGATCAACAGCTTCTTTGTTGAGCAGCAGCGCCCGGACCTGTGCGTGCTGGCCATGCACCCGGGCTGGGTGAAAACCGACATGGGTGGCGAAAACGCCGATATCGATGTGCTCACCAGCACCCGCGGCATGATCGAACAGATCAAGGCTCAAAGCGGCAAGGGCGGCCTGCGCTTCATCAACTACAAGGGCGAGCCCTTGGTCTGGTGATTCACCAGGTCGCAGCCCGGCTGGGCGCATTGCCCGGCCGGCCCCTGTAGAATGGCCGCAACCGTACCTGATTGAGATGAACCACTATGTATGACTGGTTGAACGCCCTGCCCAAGGCCGAACTGCACCTGCACCTGGAAGGCTCGCTGGAGCCCGAGTTGCTGTTCGCCCTGGCCGAGCGCAACAAGATCGCCTTGCCCTGGGCCGATGTGGAGACGTTGCGCGGTGCCTATGCCTTCAACAACCTGCAGGAGTTCCTCGACCTGTATTACCAGGGCGCCGACGTGCTGCGCACCGAGCAGGACTTCTACGACCTGACCTGGGCCTACCTGCAACGCTGCAAGGCCCAGAACGTGATCCACACCGAACCCTTCTTCGACCCGCAGACCCACACCGACCGCGGCATTGCTTTCGAAGTGGTGCTCAACGGCATCAGCCAGGCGCTCAAGGATGGCCGCGAGCAACTGGGCATCAGCAGCGGCCTGATCCTCAGCTTCCTGCGCCACCTCAGCGAGGATGAAGCGCAAAAGACCCTCGATCAGGCATTGCCGTTCCGCGATGCGTTCATTGCCGTAGGCCTGGACAGCTCGGAGATGGGCCACCCACCCAGCAAGTTCCAGCGGGTGTTCGACCGCGCCCGTAGCGAAGGCTTCGTCGCCGTTGCCCATGCTGGCGAAGAAGGCCCGCCTGAGTACATCTGGGAAGCCCTCGACCTGCTGAAGATCAAACGTATCGACCATGGCGTGCGCGCCATCGAGGACGAGCGCCTGATGCAGCGCATCATCGACGAGCAGATCCCGCTCACGGTGTGCCCGCTGTCCAACACCAAGCTCTGCGTGTTCGACCACATGAGCCAACACAACATCCTCGACATGCTCGAGCGTGGTGTGAAAGTCACGGTCAACTCGGACGACCCGGCCTACTTCGGTGGCTACGTCACGGAGAACTTCCATGCCCTGCACACCCACTTGGGCATGACCGAAGACCAGGCACGTCGCCTGGCGCAGAACAGCCTGGACGCACGGCTGGTTTGAGTAGCATGACGACGTTGCGCTCAACCGACCTGCAACGTCGCCACGCGGGCTATGCGATTGATCTGCTGGATACCCAGCGCCGAAATATGCAAAGCCCGCGAGTCCTCCAACTCGCGCATCCAGCCAGATTGAAGGAACAACCTGAACAAGGCCTGGCCCAGTACGCCCCCCAGATGCGGGCCCTGGTCATTCCATTCGGTGCAGCGGCAGATCACGCAACCTCGTTGCTGGTGTGGCGCCAGGGCATCGATGTACACCCCGACCAAGGCCAACTGCGCCCGCCCCTCGTCACTGACCCTCAAGTGCCGTCCGCTGCCTTCCAACCAGCCAGCCACCACCATGCGATGGTACAACTCACTGGCCAACTCCCCACCCAGGTGATCGCCACAACGGCGCGCCCGGCGCATTGACAGGGGCAGCGACGATACCGGCGCTTCGGCACGCTCTCCCCTGGCGCTTTCCAGCTGTACGCTGGCCAAGGCCTCTACCGCTGCTCCGACCTGCGGGGTAGCCAAGCAGAAGTAACGTTTGCGGCCCCTGGCTTCATGCCTGAGCAAACCGGCCGACGACAGCAGCGAAAGGTGTGCGCAGGCTGACGATGAAGTCAGGCCAGTCATTATCGCGAGCTCATTGGCCAACCGTGGTGTGCCATCGATCAATGCCCACAACATGGCACTGCGCTTGGGGTCGGCCATCAGGCTGGCAATTTGGCTGATACTGCTGGCTGCGTTCATGTCCTTGTAACTCCCTGCAAGTTCACGGTGGGGATGCGATGGCCAACCCTGCCAGGGAAGCGCCTCTCGCTGGCACTGGCCTGGCTCGCCAGTATAAGCCGCAGAAAAACGCCGGTCAGACGACCAGGTGCCGTCGTACTCATGACGAAAAACCACTGGGTATGCCTACCCATGGCAAGCAGCGAAGCGGCTTCGAAAACGCCCCGGAACCAAGTCAACCAAGGCACCGGTACGCCCACACAAACGCGCTGAAACATCTTGATGAAAACAAACTTGCAGCCATTTCAGATGTGGCCCACAGCAACCTTCCACAAATAGCGCGAAACAAAGCGAAGGTTCTGCGGGTTTGCAGGCATTGCGCCCAAAGTAGGAAACACCGCCAGGAGAATGCACACACTTACCGTCAGTCAGGACGCTGAAGCCGTGTCATGGCAGGCCGGCGGGCCAGCGCTACACTTGAGCGGCTCCCCTTCCTGGAGGTATGCCGCGATGAAAATTATCGTAAGTGCGTCGAGCCGAAACCCCGCCTGCCCCTGGCAAGTCCAGCTCGATCAGCATGTGGTCAGTTTCCGCAGCGAGGCTGAGGCGCGCGCCTTCGTCGCCACGCTGGAAACCAGGCTGCAGGCACCTCACCCCCTCATGCGGGAGCCTTGGCCTGCAGACGTCGGGTCAACAGCGCGACACTGACCACCAGCGCCCCGCACAGGCTGATCACGATTGCCATTGGCACCGCACTGCCGTCATGCAGCAGCCCGACCAGCGCCGCAGCACCCGCAGCTACGCTGAACTGCACACAGCCCATCAGTGCCGAGGCGCTGCCGGCACGCGCGCCCTGTCCACTCATGGCGCAGGCCGAAGCATTGGGAATGATGCAACCAAGGCTGGCGATACAGATGAACAGCGGCACCAGTAGCGGCCACAGTTGCGCAGGGCGCAACGCCGCCACGCCCAGCAGCACCAGGCCCGCAACCAGATACAGCCATACCGCACGGCCCAGCAGGAAGGCCGGCCCGCGTTTGGCCAGAAGGCGGGCGTTCACCTGCGCCACCAGAATAAAACCTGCGGCGTTGGTGCCGAACAGCCAGCCGTAGTGCTCAGCGGGCACGCCATACAGTTTGATAAACACGAAAGGTGAACCGGCGATATAGGCAAACATGCCGGCAATGGCGATACCGCCGGTCAGGGCATGGCCGAGAAAAACCCGGTCAGCCAGCAGCCGCAGGTACTGGCGCAAGGCGCCAGATAGCGGCTGGCGGGGTATATGCTCAGGCAGGCTTTCCGGCAGGCCCAGGCTTACTGCCAGCAGGCAGCCGGCGCTGAACAGGCTCAGAGCAAGGAAGATCGACTGCCAGCCGGCCAGGTTCACCAGCACCCCACCCAGCATCGGTGCCAGGATCGGCGCCAAGCCCATGACCAGCATCAGCTGCGAAAACACTTTGGCTGAAGCTACCGGGTCGCACTTGTCGCTGACGATGGCCCGCGAAAGCACCATGCCGGCACAACCACCCAGTGCCTGGATGAAACGCGCCACCACCAAGGTGTCGAGGTTGGGGGCGTAGGCACAGGCCAGTGATGCCAAGGTGAACAGCGTAACGCCGAACATCAGCGGTTTGCGTCGGCCAAAGCGGTCGGCAACCGGCCCATAGGCCAACTGCCCGATAGACAGGCCCAGGAAGTAGGCGGCCAACGTGGCCTGGACGTGTTTTTCATCGGTGGCGAACGCTTGCGCCATGGCCGGGAAGGCTGGCAGGTAAAAGTCGATCGCCAAGGGCCCGAACGCACTGAGTGCGCCCAGGATGAGCACCATTCGCAGGTTCATCAGGAATCCATAGCAGGCTAAGCAAGTGGCTGATTCTACCTGCTGTGGACCCTGTCAATGTGAAAAGATTTGCAACACTGTTACCCCCGGTGGGAGCAATCAGGTCTTCAGGCGAGTTCGGCCTGATACCCCTCATCGCGAATCGCAGTGAGAATCTGCTCCTGCGCCAACTCGCTCTGCACACGCACCTGTTTGCCTGCCAGATCAACTTCCACCCTGGCTGCCGCATCCTGCTCCTGCACCGCCCGGGTCACGGCTTTCACGCAATGGCCGCAGGTCATGCCTTGTACATTGAACACTTGCATGGGGGTTACCTCCTTCAGGTTTTTCACAAGTCTCAAGCTTGCCATCAGGGTAAGGTCAAGCACTGCCTGCAAAACCCGGGGTGGAAATCAGCGCCCGCGTCGGCCAAGCTGCGCTTTTGACGATCAGGCAAGCAGGAGATTTTTCATGTTCAGGGCAGCATTGGGCGTCGTCGGGCTCTTGGGCGCACTGGCTGTGGTGCCACCGGCTTTCGCCGAGGGCAACTCGGCCTACAGCGTACTGATCATTTCCCGGGAGCGCCTGGAAGTGGCCACCAGTTGCGAAATCGGCGTGTACCTCAATGACCAGCTTGCCGGGCGCGTTTTCCAGGAGCAGTCCACCTCGTTCAACCTGCCGCCTGGCCCGGTGGATGTGCGCCTGCGCCTGCTGCCTGGGCAAATGCCGGGTTGCGCTGCAGGTATAGAGGACCAGCGCAGCACGCGTTTGAATCTGCAGGCGGGCCAGATCAACAAATACCGCATCGCCATGGGGCAATATGGGCTGGAGTTGAAACGAGCCGACCTGGGCTATTGACCTTGCCTGCGTGGCAAGGTTGATGCTGGAGGCCTGTCCAAGGAGGAGAGCCATGCCCGCATCCACCACATACGACCTGCCGATCTCCGGCATGACCTGCGCCAGCTGTGCTGGCCGGGTCGAGCGCGCTCTGCGCAAGGTCACAGGCGCTGAACAGGTCAGCGTAAACCTTACCACTGAAAAAGCTCGGGTTCTGGCCCCGCCTGCCAGCCTGCCAGCCTTGGTCGAAGCCGTGCGCGAGGCCGGTTATGGGGTACCAACCCGCACCCTCGAACTGCAGATAGGCGGCATGACCTGCGCCAGTTGCGTCGGCCGAGTAGAGCGCGCCCTAGGCAAATTGGCCGGGGTCGAGCGGGTCAGCGTCAACTTGGCCAGCGAACGCGCGCACCTCGAAGTGCTTGCGGCCCTTGATGACAATCTGCTGATCGACGCTGTGCAAAAGGCAGGCTACAGCGCCAGCCTGCCGCAATCGACCAAGGACGACCAAAGCACTGTCCAGCGCCGCCTGCGCAACGAGCGCCTGGCAGTCGGTGCAGCCTTGCTGTTGGCCCTGCCGCTGGTATTACCCATGCTGGTACAACCGTTCGGCTTGCACTGGATGCTACCCGCCTGGGCGCAGTTCCTGCTGGCCACACCCGTACAGTTCATTCTCGGTGCCCGCTTCTACATTGCAGCCTGGAAGGCTGTGCGCGCCGGCGCCGGCAACATGGACCTGCTGGTGGCCTTGGGCACCAGCGCTGGTTATGGCCTGAGCCTGTACCAATGGGCACAGGCTCCTGCCGGCATGGCCCCGCACCTGTACTTCGAAGCCTCAGCCGTGGTGATTGCCCTGGTATTGCTGGGCAAGTACCTGGAAAGCCGCGCCAAACGCCAGACCGCCAGTGCCATCCGAGCCCTAGAAGCCCTGCGCCCGGAACGCGCCCTGCGCGTGGTCGACGGCGTGGAAGAGGACGTGGCCATCGCCCAGTTGCGCTTGGGCGACCTGGTACTGGTCAAGCCCGGCGAACGCTTCCCGGTCGACGGCGTGGTCGAAGACGGCAGCAGCCATGCCGATGAGGCCCTGATCAGCGGCGAGAGCCTGCCAGTGCCCAAACAACCCGGCGACAGCGTCACCGGTGGCGCCATCAATGGTGAAGGCCGGCTGCTGGTGCGTACCCGGGCGCTGGGCACCGAGACCGTGCTGGCGCGCATCATCCGCCTGGTGGAAGACGCCCAGGCCGCCAAAGCGCCGATCCAGAAGCTGGTCGACCGTGTCAGCCAGGTGTTCGTCCCGGCCGTGCTGTTACTGGCCCTGATCACCTTGATCGGCTGGTGGCTGGCTGGGGTACCGCTGGAAACCGCGCTGATCAACGCCGTCGCCGTGCTGGTCATCGCCTGCCCCTGCGCCCTCGGCCTGGCCACGCCCGCCGCGATCATGGCCGGTACTGGGGTCGCCGCCCGCCACGGCATCCTGATCAAGGATGCCGAAGCTCTGGAGCGTGCTCATGCGGTCAACCGCGTAGTGTTCGACAAAACCGGCACCCTCACCTCCGGCAGCCCGCGGGTGGTTCACAGCCAGGCGCTGGACGGCAACAGCGCCAACCTGCACCGCCTGGCCGGCGCCCTGCAGCGTGGGAGTGAACACCCGCTGGCCAAGGCGGTGCTGGTGGCCTGTGCAGAGCAAGGGCTGGACGTGCCAAGCGTTGCGGACAGCCAGTCGCTGACCGGGCGCGGCATTGCCGGTCGCGTTGAAGGCCGTGAACTGGCGCTGGGCAACCGCCGACTGCTTGACGAAAGCGGTCTGCAACCCGGCGAGTTGGCCGCCCAGGCCCAGGCCTGGGAAGCTGAAGGGCGCACACTGTCGTGGCTGATCGAGCGCAGCGCGCAACCGAGAGTGGTGGGCCTGTTCGCCTTTGGTGACAGCCTCAAGCCTGGCGCCGCGCAGGCCATCGAAACCCTGCACGCCCAACACATCAGCAGCCACCTGCTGACCGGTGACAACCGTGGCAGCGCCAACGTGGTTGCCGAGGCACTGGGTATAGACGATGTGCACGCCGAAGTGCTACCGGCCGACAAGGCCGCGACCGTGGCCGCGCTCAAGCAGGATGGGGTGGTCGCCATGGTTGGCGATGGCATCAACGATGCCCCGGCGTTGGCCGCGGCCGACATCGGCATTGCCATGGGTGGCGGTACCGACGTGGCCATGCAGGCCGCCGGCATCACCCTGATGCGTGGCGACCCGCGCCTGGTGCCCGCCGCGCTGGAAATCAGCCGCAAGACCTACGCGAAGATCCGCCAGAACCTGTTCTGGGCCTTCATCTACAACCTGATCGGCATTCCGCTCGCCGCGCTGGGTTACCTCAACCCGGTACTGGCAGGTGCCGCCATGGCCCTGTCCAGTGTCAGCGTCGTCAGCAATGCACTGTGGCTTAAAACGTGGAAACCCACCAGCAGCACCCAGGAGGCGCCATGAATATCGGCCAGGCCGCCCGCCGCAGCGGGCTCAGCACCAAGATGATCCGTTACTACGAATCCATCGGCCTGCTCAAACCCGCCACTCGCAGCGACAGCGGCTACCGCCTGTACCAGGCGCAAGACTTGCACAACCTGGCCTTCATCAAACGCTCCCGCGACCTGGGCTTTTCCCTCGAAGAGGTCGGCAAGTTGCTGACCTTGTGGCAGGACCGTCAACGTGCCAGCGCCGATGTGAAGGCGCTGGCCATGCACCACATCGATGAACTGAACCGGCGCATCGAGGAGCTGGTGAGCCTGCGCGACACCCTCGGCGAGCTGGTTTCGCACTGCCAGGGTGACGACCGCCCGGACTGCCCGATCCTCAAAGACCTGGCCAATGGCGCTGGGGGCAGCTGCTGTCACTGAGCTGCCACACGCCTTTGGCATGCCATAAATGTCCAAACACGACCGAATAGTCACCAACCACGACTTTATCCAATAAATACGGGCGTTTTGGCTTCATAAAACCCGGATGCTGCCGATGTAGTTGCTACCTGCCTCGTGTGTCGAAAATAACAATTCCGGGAGCGTCGATGAGCATCAAACAGAAACTGACCTGGGCATTCGCGGTCATCGCCGGCTTGCCCATCGTTCTCGTAGCCACCCTGGTGGTCATCAACCTGCGCGGCGAAGCCCGCGACGGATTCCTCGACAGCAGCAGCCGGGAAATCCGCCAGGTCAGCAACGCGATGAACATCTTCTTCCAGGGGATCAACCAGAACGTCGAGTACATGGCTTCCCAGCCAATGGTTGCCGCCACGGGCAGCGAGCTGAACAAGTACATGAGCGCAACCCCGTCCTACGAACTGGGCGAGCAGGCCAGCAAAATTCTCGACTTCATGACTCGCCTGGCCAACTCACATCCCGCCTACGCCTACCTGTCCTACGGGGTGAATGACGGCGGCTACACCGGCTGGCCGGCCGGCCAGAAGTTTGTCAATTATGACCCACGCACGCGCCCCTGGTACCAACTTGCCATGGCCAACCCTGGCAAGACACTGCGTACCGGCGCCTACTACTGGGCCGCCGACGATGCGGTGCTGGTCAGCACCGTGCGCACCGTGGCCAACCAGCTGGGCAACCCCGGCGGCGTGGTCAACATCGACGTGTCGCTCAAGGGCCTGACCGAGATCGTCAAGCAGATCAAACTGGGCGAAAGCGGCTACTTGATGCTGGTGGAAAGCAACGGCAACGTGATGGTCGACCCGCGCGACGCCGCCCACAACTTCAAGCAGCTGGGAAGCTTTGGCGACGGTTATGCCAAGCTGGCCAAAGCCGGCAAAGGCCTGGTCGAGGTCGAACTCAATGGCGTGCACTACATGGCCAACGTCTACCCCGACCAGCAACTGGGCTGGACCTTCATCGGCCTGATCGAACAAAGCGAAGTGATGCAGACCACCACCCGGCTGACCTGGCTGATCGGCATCGTCGCTGTGGTGTTGGCCGCGCTGTTCGCGGTAGTCGGTGCGACCTTCGCCAAACTGATCGTGCGCCCGATCAACAGTGTTACCAATGGCCTGGAAGACATTGCCCAAGGTGAGGGTGACCTGACCCGCAACCTGGAAATCCGCGGCCGCGACGAAACCGCGCAACTGGCCAGCTGGTTCAACCAGTTCCTCGGTGCCATTCGCAGCCTGATCCAGCACATCGGCACGGCTGCCAGCAAGATCCTCAGCACTTCCAGCAGCTCGACCCGCGTCTCCAGCGACATGGCCGAGGCGGCCGGCCGCCAGCGCGAAGCCGTGGACATGGTTTCCACCGCTTTCCACGAAATGGTCGCCACCGCCAATGAAGTGGCACGGTCTTGCAGCCAGGCGGCGCAGTCGGCCGACAGCGGCCAGCAGCAGGCCCGCGAAGGGCAGCAACAGATCGATGCAGCAGTACACAGCGTTGATCGCCTGAGCCACGAAATCGAGCAATCGGCCCAGTCGATTCAACAGCTGGAGCGTGACAGCAACGCCATTCAGTCGATCCTCGGCACCATCCGTTCGATTGCCGAACAAACCAACCTGCTAGCCCTGAACGCTGCCATCGAAGCGGCCCGTGCCGGTGAGCAGGGCCGCGGCTTTGCCGTGGTTGCCGACGAAGTGCGGGCGCTGGCCAAGCGTACTGCCGACTCCACCGCCGAAATCGACGGTTTGCTGGGCAACCTGGCCAGCCGTACCGCCGAAGTGGCCGAGCAGATGCACGCCAGCCTGGAAGTGTCGCAGCAGTCGGTCAGCCGCATTGGTCTTGCCCGCGACAGCTTCGGGCAGATCCGTGAGTCGGTGGACGTGATCCGTGACATGAACACCCAGATCGCCACGGCAGCCGAAGAACAGCATCAGGTGGCTGAGGACATCAACCGGCACATCAGCCAGATTCACGGGGATGCGCAGTTGGTGGCCGAGCTGGCCCAGGCGGCGCGCCAGGACTCCGAGAGCCTGGCCGGGTTGTCCAATGAGCTGGATACGCTGGTGCGCAGGTTCCGCACCTGAAGTGTGGCCTGTGCCGGCCCTTTCGCGGGTGGTAACGCGCCCCCTGTAGGAGCGGGTTTACCCGCGAAGAGGCCGGCACAAGTAACCCTGAATTAAAGCTTCAACTCCCCCGGTGTTGCGCCAAACAGCTGCTTGAACGCCGCAATGTAGGCCGACGTGGAGTCATACCCACACCCCAGCGCCGCCTCGGTCACATTCTCCCCCGCCTCCAGCAACGCCAGCGACGACAACAGCCGCATGCGCTGGCGCCAATTACGAAAGCTCAACCCCGTCTCCCGCTGAAACAGCCGCATCAGCGTCTTCTCCGAACACCCCAGCTCCCGCGCCCATTGCTGTAAGGTCTGCGGCTTGTCCGGTGCAGCGATCAAGCCATTGCATAGCGCCAGCAAACCAGGATGGCGGGGCAAAGGCAGCGAGAACCCGACTTCCGGCAAGGTGCGCAACTGATCGAGCAGCACCGCTACCAGACGCGCCTCGGCGCTGTCACCCTCTGGGTAATCTGCCGGGAACAGGCAGAACTGCTTGATCAGCTCGCGCGCCAGCGGCGTGACTTCCAGCACTCGGCATTGTTCCGGCGCCCATGGGCAGGCATCGCGGCGCACATACAGGCTGCGCATCTCGGCTTGCATCGAGGTGATCACTTCATGCTCGGCATCGGCAGGGATCCATACCCCCCACTGCGGTGGGGCAAAGTAACTGCCGTCGCGTGTGTACACGCCAAGGACACCGCTGATGGCGTACGAGAACTGCACCCAGTCGTGCTGGTGACGAGTGGTCCACGAACCGGCGCCAAGGCTTTCGGCACGGGCGTAGAGAGGTCTGGGCAGGTGTTCCAGCGCGGGGATAGCGCGGGGGTGTCCGATCATCGGCATGGTATTTTCTTTTAGTTCTGACCAGACAAGCCTAACAGCTGGATCATGATCGAGGCACACGCCGCGTCTGCAGTTACCCTGGAGGTGCTTCAGCGCTCGACGATAACGGTCACCCCTTGCCCGCCTGCCGCACAGATCGAAATCAGCCCGCGCCCCTTACCCGCCGTCGCCAGCAGTTTGGCCAGGCTGGCCAATATCCGCCCACCGGTTGCCGCAAACGGGTGCCCGGCCGCCAGCGAACTGCCCTTGACGTTGAGTTTGCTGCGGTCGATGGCGCCAAGCGGCGCCTCCAGGCCCAACCGCTCACGGCAGTAATCGGCATCCTCCCAGGCCTTGAGCGTGCACAGCACCTGGGCAGCAAAGGCTTCGTGGATTTCGTAATAGTCAAAGTCCTGCAGCGTCAGGCCATTGCGTGCCAGCAAGCGCGGCACGGCATACACCGGCGCCATCAACAACCCTTCGCGCCCCGTGACAAAATCCACCGCAGCGGTTTCGCCATCGACCAGATAGGCAAGCACCTGCAACCCCTGCTGCTGCGCCCACGCCTCACTGCTTAACAGCACCAGCGAAGCACCATCGGTCAACGGCGTGGAATTACCGGCCGTCAACGTGCCCTGCCCGCTGCGGTCAAAGGCTGGTTTGAGTCTGGCCAACTGCTCAAGGCTAAGGTCGGGGCGCAGGTTGTTGTCCCGTGTCAGCGAAAGAAACGGCGTCAACAGGTCGTCCTGCCAACCCTCGGCATAGGCTGCGGCCAGCTTCTGGTGGCTAAGCACCGCCAATTCGTCCTGCTCGGCGCGGGCAACGCGCCAGGTGTGGGCCATGCGCTCGCAATGCTCGCCCATCGACAACCCCGTACGCGGCTCGCTATTGCGTGGTAGCTCGGGTTTCAGGTGGTGAGGCCGTAGCTTGAGGAAAGGCTTGAACCGCTCGCCAAGGCTTTTACCACGGTTGGCCTGCAGCAATATATGGCGCAAGCCTTCGTTGACGGCGATCGGCGCATCGGAGGTGCTGTCGACACCGCCAGCGATACCGCAGTCGATCTGCCCCAGGGCAATCTTGTTGGCCACCAGCAGCGCAGCCTCCAGCCCGGTACCGCAGGCCTGCTGGATGTCATAGGCCGGGGTCTGCGGTGACAGGCGCGAACCCAACACGCACTCGCGGGTCAGGTTCATGTTGCGCGAGTGCTTGAGCACCGCACCGGCCACCACCTCGCCCAACCGCAGCCCGTGCAGGCGATAGCGTTCGATCAAGCCTTCAAGCGCGGCCGTGAGCATCGCCTGGTTGCTGGCCGTAGCGTAGGCGCCATTGGAGCGGGCGAAAGGGATCCGGTTGCCGCCCAGAATCGCGACCCGGCGAGTTGAACGCATGCGCGTGTTCCTCCTGAAACAATTTGTTCGGTACAGCCTAGGTGTTTTTACCGCATTCGAACGACCCTGCCGCAAAGTTGGTCCACACTTTCAAGCTTGCCTTTCGGGAGACCCCTCATGAGCGATCGCTACCTCGGTTTTGCCAACTCCAATCTCGGCCGCCGCCTCGTGGATGCCCTTGGCCTGCCACACCCGGCGCCACTGGAGCGCTGGCAGGCTGGCCGCCTGCGGCCGGTGGAAGGTGCCCTGGTACTGGGTGGCGGGCCACTGGCGAAGCAGATCGAAGCCATCGCCCCGCGCCTCACTGACGAGGTATACAGCTTCAATGCCGACAACCTGCAGGCTGAAGCCTGGGTGGCCGGCCTGGGGCCAAAAATCAAGGCCGTGGTATTCGACGCCAGTCACTTGTCCGACAGCGATGCACTGAAGCAGTTGCGTGAATTTTTCCAGCCGCTGCTACGCAGTCTGGCCCCATGCGCCCATGTACTGGTACTGGGCCGTGCACCGGAAGGCCTCGACGACCCACTGGCCAGCGTTGCACAGCGTGCCCTTGAGGGCTTCAGCCGCTCACTGGCCAAGGAACTGCGCAATGGCGCCACTGCCCAGCTTCTGTATGTCGCCCCCGGTGCCGAAGATCAGCTGGAAGGCGCCCTGCGCTTCTTCCTCTCGCCAAAGAGTGCCTTCATCTCTGGCCAGGTACTGCGCCTGCAAGCCTGCACCAGCCAGGTGGAGGACTGGACCCGCCCACTCGGTGGCCGCCGCGCGCTGGTCACAGGGGCTGCGCGGGGCATCGGCGCCGCCATTGCGGAAACCCTGGCGCGGGACGGCGCCGATGTGCTGCTGCTGGATGTACCGCAGGCCAGCCAGGACCTCGACGCCCTTGCTGCACGCCTCGGCGGCAAGGCACTGCCACTGGATATATGCGCTAGCGATGCAGCAACCCAACTGCTCGCGGCCTTGCCCGACGGCATCGATATCGTGGTGCACAACGCCGGTATCACCCGCGACAAGACGCTGGCCAACATGACGCCGGAATACTGGGACGCCGTGCTGGCCGTGAACCTCAAGGCACCGCAAGTGCTCACCCAGGCGTTGTATGACAACGGCGCGCTGGGGGAAAGCGCGCGCATCACCCTGCTGGCCTCGGTCAGCGGCATTGCCGGCAACCGCGGGCAGGCCAACTATGCCGCGAGCAAGGCCGGGCTGATCGGCCTGGCCCAGGCCTGGGCGCCACGGCTCGCCGAGCGCGGTGGCAGCATCAACGCCATCGCCCCCGGTTTCATCGAAACCCACATGACTGCAGCCATGCCCATGGGCCTGCGCGAGGCGGGCCGGCGCTTGAGTTCGCTGGGCCAGGGTGGGCGCCCGCAGGATGTCGCCGAAGCCATTGCGTGGCTCAGCCAGCCAGGGTCCGGGTCGGTCAACGGCCAGGTGCTGCGGGTGTGCGGCCAAGCACTGATGGGGGCTTGAACATGAGCCGACAATGGCACGACCTGCACAACCCGGCCGCCCGCGCCAGCCTGTACCTGCGCGCAGCCAGCAAACGTTCCATCAGCGGCGACCGGCTGCCGGACGATGGCCTGCGCTGTTTCATTCGGGTCCAGCCGGGCAATCTGGGGGCCTATCGAAGGCTTTGCCACTTTCCCGATGATGGCCGCCTGCCGGGGACCTATCCACATGTGATGGCGTTTGCCCTGCAATTGCAGCTGATGACGGCCGATGAATTCCCCTTCCCGCTGCTTGGTCTGGTACACCTGCACAACCGCATCGAAGTGCTGCGCCCGCTTGGTGCTGTCGAAGGGCTGCGCTTTGCGGTGTACGCGCACAACCTGCAGCGCCATGCCAAAGGGGGCACCTTCGACCTGGTCACCGAGGCTGAAGATGGCATCGGCCTGCTCTGGCGCGAGACCAGCCGCATGTTGGTGCGTGGCTTGGCCCTGGAAGGCGAGGCAAGTGAGCCCGCCGACCCTGAGCCTGGTCCGTTGCCCGAGGCCACCCGCTGGTACGCCGACAGTGATATCGGCCGGCGTTATGCCAAGGTGTGCGGGGATTACAACCCTATCCATCTCAGTGCCGTCAGTGCGCGGTTGTTCGGCTTTCCCACGGCCATTGCCCATGGCATGTGGACCAAGGCCATGGCCTTGGCCGCGCTGCGCGGGCACTTGCCGCACAGTGGCTATGCGTTTGAGGTGGACTTCCGCAAGCCGGTCAGGTTGCCTTCAGAGGTGGTGCTCAGTGCCAGTGAAGCGGGCCCTTCGGGCCAACTGCGCCTGGACGGGCACGGGGACGTGCTGCATATGGTCGGCCGTTGGGAGTGCTTGTAGGCCGGGCCTGTCCTGGCGGTATACGCTTGCTTTGCATCGGGCCTGGGCAGAAGCTATGCAGCAATAGGAGACCCCGATGAACCTGCAAGAACTCACCCAACGCCTGCATCAGATCCGCGATACCAATGACTGGCGCGGCTTCCACAGCCCGAAGAACCTGGCCATGGCCGCCAGCGTCGAAATGGCCGAACTGGTAGAAATCTTCCAGTGGCTGAGCGAGGACGAATCGCGCCAGCTGCCTGCCGACAAACTGGCCCACGCCGGCCAGGAAATCGGTGACGTGGTGCTCTATCTATTGCTGCTGTGCAGCGAACTGGGTCTGGACATGGACCAGGTGGTGCGTGCCAAGCTGGCCGACAGCGAGAGGCGCTTCGCCCGATGAACGACCGTCATTTCGATGAACTGGCCACCCGCTTTGCCGAAAAGATCTATGGCGGCGCCAAGGGTGCGATCCGCCTGGCCGTGCTGCAGGCCGACCTGGCCGAAGCGCTACCCGACCGCCCGCTACGCATCCTCGACATCGGCGCCGGGTTGGGCCACATGGCCTTGTGGCTGGCCGAGCGCGGCCACCAGCTGACCCTGGCCGAACCTGCGGCGCCCATGCTCGACGGCGCCAAGGCACGCTTTGCCGAAGCCGGCCAGACCGCGACCTTCATCCAGGCGCCCTGGCAAGACCTGCTCGGCCAGCTGACCGAGCGCTACGACCTGGTGCTCTGCCACGCCGTGCTCGAATGGCTGGCCGACCCCGAGAGCATCCTGCCGGTGCTGCACCAGCTCACGACCCCCGACGGCTGGTTATCGCTGGCCTTCTACAACCGCGACGCCCTGGTCTATCGCAACCTGCTCAAGGGCCATTTCCGCAAGTTGCGCAGCAACCGGCTGGAAGGTGAAAAGCAGAGCCTGACCCCTCAGAAACCGCTTGATCCACGCGAACTCAAGGCGCAACTTGAGCCTATGTGGCTGGTTGAAAGCGAAAGCGGCGTGCGGGTGTTTCACGACTACATGCCCAAGGAATTCCAGGGCAAGGCCGAGCTGCTCGACCTGTTGGAAATGGAACTGGCCCACCGCCGCCACCCCACCTTCGCCGGGCTTGGCCGCTACCTGCACTGGGTCTGCCGCCCCCGCTAATCCGCCGCGCCGGGAGGAACACATGCCGTACCGTCTGTTGTGCCTGGCCCTGCTGCCCATTGCCCTGGCTGGCTGCCAGGGCAGCAACCCGTATGTGGCCAGCAGCCGCCCGTTACCACCGGCCCCCGCCCAGGCGGCCACCACCTTCGACGCCAGTGCTTACCCTGCGCCCGCTCGTGATTATGGGCACTACCGCAGCTGGAGCTGGCGCAACGGCCAGTTGCCCAGCGGCGCTGTCGATGCCGACCCGGCGCAACTGGCCGATGCCGTCAGCGGTGCGCTCGACCAGCATGGCCTGCGCCCCTCTCGCGCAGGCCCTGGCGACTTGCTGGTGAGCGCCGATATGCGCCTGGAAAAACGCTTGCGCCAAGTACGTGACTACGACACCTACGACCCCTACTACGGGCCGTATCCCTATGGGGGGGTCGGCTATGGCGGCTACCGCCACGGTTATGGAGGCTATGCCAGCGTGCCCATCGTGCGTACCTACGAGGTCGAAGTCCTGGTGGTGCGCATCGACCTGTACGACGCCCGCAGCGGCCAGCCGGTCTGGAGCGCCAGCGCCGAGAGCAGCAGCAACAAGGACTCGCCCCGCGAACGCGAAAGTGCCTTGCGCGACTCTGTGCACAAGGCGCTCAGCGGCTATCCTCCCAGTTAATAGCTAACGGAGAACCATCATGTTGCGCCGTCTCGTTCTACTGTCATTCGCGTTGTTGCTCGCTGCCTGCTCGAGCAACAACGTCCAGCAGGATTTCGATGCCAGCCGCGATTTTGCCGCCTACCGTAGCTGGGCATGGCAGGAGCCAGGCCTGCAGTACCGCCCGGATGACCCACGGATCAAGAGCGACCTCACCGAGCAGCGCATTCGCCAGGCGGTAGCAGACCAACTCGACCAGCGCGGCCTGCGCCCGGTACAAGGCGGAGCGCGGCCCGACCTGACAGTACGCACATACCTGATCGTGGAGCAGCGCCAACAACAGATCACCACCAACTACGGCGGTGGCTGGGGTGGCTACTGGGGCGGCTACTGGGGTGGCCCGATGTACAACGAAACCCGCAGTGTCGACTACAAGGTCGCCACCATCCAGGTCGACATGTTCGATGGGCGTGACGGCAAGCTGGTATGGCGCGGCAGTGCCGAGCAGATCATGAACAACTACCCGCCAAGCCCGGAAGAACGTAACAGCGCAATCCGCAACACCGTGGCCAAGGTGCTGGGCAACTACCCACCGGGCAGCAAAAAATAGCGTTGGAACGCGGCTTTTGCATGCACCGTGGCCCGGCGGGAGCGGGTTTATCCGCGAAGCAATTGGCCCGGTGCATGGCACCGGCTTCGCGGATGTTCGCGGGTGAACCCACGCCTACATAGATGGCGATTCCGAGTACGACTGCGTCACCGGCCTGGCCTGTGTCAGCTACGACAAAATCCATTCCACGCACGCCTTTTTTCCGATGCCAACCGCACTCCCCCGCACGTTCCCGTCTATCTTCTTTTAAGGAAACCTGACTGACCGGGTAGAAGTGTTCAACATTTGGGAAAGGCGACCTGCCAATGCAAAGCATTGTTCTCCTGCTGTGGCTTGCCTTGTGCTCCGAACAGGATGTGCGTCAACGCCAGATCTCCAACGTGCTGACCCTGGGGGCGGCTGGCTGCGCCCTGGCCTGGCTGTTCAGCACCGGTCACAGCTGGATAGGCGCCGAAGCCAGCGAGGCCGGTTGGGCGCTGGCCATCGTCATGCTGCTGACCCTGCCAGGCTACATGCTCGGCCGCTTCGGCGCCGACGACGTCAAGCTGATGGGCGCCCTGGCCCTGGCCACCAGCCCGCAATATGTGCTCGGCACCTTCATTGGCGCGGGTGTCACTGTACTGGTCTGGCTACTGACCCGCCGCCGCCTGTGGACTCTGCTCAACCCCAAGGTAAAGAAGCGTTTGCAGGCCCTGACCGAAGAAATGGGCGACAAGCAGGCATTCGTCCCCTATGTGTTATCAGGTTTTCTTCTAACGGCCGTATGGATCCAGTAAGCCTTCCAGTGGTCCGATAACCTGTACACGCCTTGTACATATTCGCTGAGTGCGACTATTTTTAAGCTGCCAGAGCGTCTGGCACGGGAGCAGGGCCGTACAAGAACAGGGAGTTGATTGTGTCCAGACCAGTGAGTGATGTAAAGGTGTTGGTGGTTGATGACCAACCGGTCATTGTCGAACAACTGAGTGAATTTCTCGAAACCAAGGGCTATACCTGCGTAACAGCCCTCTCGACCGACGAAGCGATCGAGCACTATGTGGCAGACCCTAGCATCGGCCTGCTCATCTGTGACCTGCACATGCCCGAACGGGATGGCGTCGAGCTGGTGCGCGCCTTGAAGGAGATCAATGGCAACAAGCGCATGTTCGAAGCCATCATGCTGACTGGGCGTGCCGAGAAACAGGACTTGATCCGCGCGCTACGCGAAGGTTTTGCCGATTACTACCAGAAGCCGATGGACCTCGATGAACTGCTGGCAGGCGTCCGCCGGCAGGAAGAGGCCTTGCTGGAGCGCCAGCGCAATCTTCGTGATCTGGGTGGGTTGAACCAGCGCTTGCAGGAACTGGCCGAGTCGGTGGACGAACTGTATCAGGACCTGGAAAAAGCCCGTGGCCAAGGCACCCACCGGCGTGCCAGTGATGCAGAAGAAAGCGAAAGCGAGCTGCCACCAGCGTTCGAGAAGCTGTCACCACGCCAGCTGGAAGTGGCGCGACTGGTTAGCAAGGGCAAGACCAATTACCAGATCGCCTGTGAACTGGGCATTACCGAAAACACCGTGAAGCTCTATGTGTCTCAGGTATTGCGTTTGACGCATATGCACAACCGCACCCAGCTGGCTCTGGCGCTGACCCCCAGCTCGTCGCCCGTGCACCAGCGGTTCACGACCCATTGAGGAAGGCTCGGCACATCATTCTGGAGCGGCCTGCGCTGCGAGAGGCTGCTCCTGCAAGCCCATAGTTGCCTGCTACAACTGGATCGCCAGGTTCAACGACAGCCGAGGCCGACGGTCCAGGCTATCCAGCGCCACATCCGCCAACGGCTTGGCCACCTCCAGCGCCACATTGAACATATGCCCACCCCCTAACCGCACACCCAGCGCCACCGAAGCCAGATGGGCGTCCTCCACCGGTCCCCGGTTGTGCCAGGCCTGAGCGGTATCCACCACCGCATAGGGCTGAACCCGCGCAAGCCAGCTACTGCGCACGCTGTAGTTGAGCTCGTAGGCCACACCCCAACCCTTGTCACCGTCCGCCTGATCGCGCGGGTAACCGCGCCCGAAATTCTGCCCGCCAAACCCCGCTCGCTCGCTGTCGGGCAAGCGATCGTCACTCCAGTAAAACACCCCGGACACCACCCCCTGCCAGTTTTCCAACAGGGTGTCGCTCTGCAAACCGGAAAGCCGCAAGCGCAGGAAGTCGAGATCGTAGTCAGCATCGCTGCGTGCCCCCAGGTAGTCCAGCCCCTGATGGACCCCGGCACTGACGATACGCAAACGCCCCTGCTCCACCTTGCGCCAGTCACCTTCGAATGACAGCGCCCGCACATAGGTGTCGTACTTGCGAGACGGTGGCTGCTCGGCCATCCGGTCTTCATCATGCTCACTGACCGAGTACAGGTGGCCCTGCACCGCCAGCCACTCATTCGGCCTTACAACCACCGGCTGACGCAGGCCGATCGCATAGCGCTCACTGTCGTGCTCGCGGGTGATATCGCGGCCATCGTCCAAACGTATGCGCGTGCCGGGCTCGCTGCGGTAGCGCGACGCCGACAGCAGCAGTTGGCTACCGGCGGCGTCCAGGTACTGGCTGTAATCGAGACGCTGGTAGTAGACCCGGTCATTGCCAGGGGGCAGCAGCCAGCTGGCCGTGACGCGTTCGCCATGGCGGGTCTGGGCATTGCTGGCTACGGTGATCAGGGCCTGTGCAGCATCACGGCTGGAGTCGGCCACGGTCACAGCAGCGCTGAGCGGCGTGCGCCGCGCATGCACGGTCAGCCGGGCGACACCATCAGCAGCCCGCGCCACTGCCAGTTCGGCCTCTATCACGACCCCTGGCATGCGCGTAGCCAGGCCCAGATAGCGCTCCAGCGTTTCGCGGGTCAGTGGGCGCTCGGCCTCAATGCGCGCCAGCAACTGCTGCAAATACTCGCTTGCCGGCCCAATATCGCCGTCCACGCGGTAATCACGTACGTAACCTTCGACCAGCACCACGTTGACCCTGCCATCGGCCACATCCTGAGGAGGCAGGTAGGCATACGACAGCAAGTAGCCCTCCTGCCGGTAGCGTTGGGTCAGGCGCTGGGTGTATTGCTGCAATTCACCCAACGTGGTTTCGCGCCCGATCAGTGGCTGATAGTGTTCGCGCAGGTCGCCCAAGGGGAACACCGTGCCGCCCTCGAAGCGCACTTTATGCAGTACCAGCCGGGTGTTGGCCGGGGCCCAGTCGGGGTTTTCGATAGCCGCCCCGGCCAGCCGTATATGGGGGCTCACAGGGGAGTAATTCGTCATCGGCAGGTTGGCGCTGGGCAGACGCCGCTCGTATTCATGGCTGTCGAGAAACCCCGGCAACGGGTCGGCTTGGGCAGCAAGTGCCCAAAGCAGCAACATCAGGGGCACGACCAGAGGACGCATAGGGCACTCCATGTTCCCATGGGTTGCGGGGCACCAGCCGGTCACACCCGTTACTTGCAAGCGTAGGTGCTGGCCCGGCTGTCGTCGAACACCTACTCACTGACCTGGAACGCCACCCGCGCCGTCTGACCGCTTTCGTCCAGCGCGCTGAGTTCGGCCTGCCCGACCTGTGGCAAACGCAGCAACAGGCTGTCCTGCCCCTGGGTTTCCCCCAACGGCTGGCCGTTGAGAAACCACCAGCGCCGTCCACCACCACCCAAGGCAGAGACCTGCAATTGCAACGGTTCAGTGCTGGTGGCCGGGCGGCGCAGATTGTCGCCTGGGCGCACGCCGACAATCGACAGCGGTGGTGCACTGGCCGGCGCCTGCGGCGGGCAGGCCGGGTCGATGGCCGGCAAACGCGCCATGCGCCGCTCGACACGGGGTAGCCAAGGCTCCAGCGGCGCCGGCCACAGGGCGATGTCACGCGCCTTGGCGCCCGGGCAGCTACCATCGACCCGCAAGCCCTGCTCGTTGACCCACATTTTTTCGCGCAAGCCCAGGCCCAGCGGCTGGTCGGCTGCCTGCAAGGTTGGCGGCGTGGTGCCGTCCAGGGTCCATGCAAAGCGCTGACGCCGACAGTTGGTGTCCTGCTTGCTCATCGGCTGGCCCAGCGGCCAACAGATCGCCGCAACGCCGATATTCGCAGGTACCGGCGCTACCGGAACGCTGATGCCGCGTTGGCTGTCGCGATTGCTCAACAGATCGTGCACCTGCAACATCAGCGGCGCCGCCGACGCCAGGCCGAACTGCCCAGGCACCGGTGTACCGTCGGGGCGGCCAATCCATACACCGATCAGGTAACGCGGCCCAACACCAATCGACCAGGCATCGCGAAAGCCGTAGCTGGTGCCGGTCTTCCAGGCCAGTAGCGGGCGCTGCACAAGTTCGGCGTGCGGGTCGCGGTCCGGGCGCGCCTGGCCACTGAGGATACGCCGGATGATCCACGCCGCACCCGGTGACAGCAACCGGTGCTCCACCAAGGGGGCCTGTGGCTGCAAGCGCACCTGCGCACTGTTGCCACCTCGCGCCAGCGCCGCGTAGCCGCCGACCAGGTCCTCCAGCCGGCTGCCGGCACCGCCCAGGATCAACGACAGGTTGGGCTCGGCAAGGGGGGGAAGTATCAACGGCATGCCTGCCATGCGCAGTTGTGCGGCAAAGCGTTTCGGGCCGTAGGCCTCCAGCAATTGCACGGCGGGCAGGTTGAGCGACAGGGCCAGCGCCGAGCTGGCCGACACCGGCCCACTGAAACCCATGGAGAAGTTGCCAGGGCGATAGTCGCCATAGCGTCGTGGAACATCCTGCAACAGCGATTCGGAATGGATCAGGCCATCGTCCAGCGCCATCCCGTAAAGAAACGGCTTGAGGGTGGAGCCGGGCGAACGTAACGAGCGCACCATGTCGACATGGCCAAAGCGGCGCTCATCAGACAAATCTATCGAGCCCAGGTACGCGCGCACCGCCATGCTCTGCGCTTCGACCACCAGAATGGCGGCCGAGGTACGCTCCGGCAGCCGTGCGCCCCAGCCCAGCAGCAAGTCTTCAAGGCGCCGCTGAAGCGCAGCGTCAAGCGTGGTACGGATCAGCGGCGGGCTGTCAGCGCTGTTCAGGCGCCGGGCCAACAATGGCGCCAGGGCCGGCTCCTGGCGTGGCGCCAACACCAGCGGCTCCTCGGCTGCCTCGCGAATTTGCCGGGTCGGCCATACCTGGTATTCAGCCAGGCGCTGCAGCACCTTGTCCCGGGCACGCTGGGCACGCTCGGGGTGGCGGTCCGGGCGCAGCCGGCTGGGTGCCTGGGGCAGCACGGCCAGCAGTGCCGCTTCGGCAGGTGTCAGGTGCAGGGGCGACTTGCCCAGGTACGCCCAGCTGGCTGCCGCCACACCCTGAAGCGTGCCGCCAAAAGGTGCGCGGTTCAGGTAGATCTGCAGGATGTCGCGTTTGGACAAGTGCCATTCCAGCTGCAAGGTGCGCCATAGCTGGCGCAGTTTGCCGACCAGGGTACGGTCGTGCGGGTCGAGCAGGCGTGCCACCTGCATCGACAATGTGCTGCCACCCGACACGACACGCCCGCCGCGCAGGTTCAGCCAGGCCGCGCGGGCCAATGCCAGCGGGTTGACCCCTGGGTGGTTGTAGAACCAACGGTCCTCATAAGTCAGCAAAGCCTGCAGGTAAAGCGGCGAAACCTCTTCAGGGCTTACGGGGTAGCGCCACACGCCATCAGCATCGGCAAAGCGCCACAACGGCGTGCCGTCTTCGGCCAGCACTACCCGGGCCAGGTCGTCACCCGGCAGCGGCAACGGCCAGACACGGTCAGCCAGCCAGAACAGGCCGCCGAGCACCAGCAGACTGATCAGCGTGGCACGCAACAACCTGCCCGCACGGCAGCGTGGTCGCGCTAAGCTTGGCATCGGGAACCGTCCTGGCCAGGTAATGGCCAAAGGCTTTGGGACGACAACCTCGCCGATTTTTTCATCAGGAAGCAACTATGCATGTAGAAGGTTTTTTCGAGTGGCTGGGCCAGGCACTGGGGTCGTTGATCCGCTTCATCGTCGACGCATTGAGCGGGCTGTTCAACCTGCTGGCCAATGCCGGTGGCAACTTCATCGATGGCCTGTCGCGCACCTTGGGCATGGACACCTCGCTGCTGAGCATCCTGGCCCTGATCATCGGCCTGATGCTGCTGTACTCGGCAATCCGCGCATTCATGCGCGCCTCGATCATCCTCGGGATCATCTGGCTGGTGCTGGGGCTGTGGGTGATGAGCTGGGTGATCCACTGATCTGCGCGGTCTTTGTGGGAGCGGGCTTGCGTCGCGATAGGGCTGCACAGCAGCCCCAGGCTTTCAGCTTCGCCGCTTGAATTGTCGGGGCCGCTTTGCGGCCCTTTCGCGACGCAAGGCCGCTCCCACATTGTCCGCGTAGAGCGGGTCTCTAGCGGGCTTTCACGGTCATCTCCCCTTGCCCATCGCCCACGGCCTGCAGGTTCGGCCGATACATCGACTCGACCTGCGGCGGCGGCACGCGGTAAGTGCCCGGGGTCACTGCTCGCGCCAGGTACAGCAGGTGGTTGGTGCCATAGCCGTCAAGCTTGAGCGCGGCAACATAACGGTCATCACGGTACTCCTGATGCACCACGCTGGCATTCTGCATCGACTCGCGCCACGCCTTCACCGCACTGCTGGCGTTGTCCAGGCTGGCAGCGCTTTGCGCCAGGTTCTGGTTTTCCAGCTCCAGGCCTGCCGGCAGCAGGTCCACCACCAACGCATCCGGCACGCGGTCCTCAGCCTTGAGCGCCAGGTGCACGAGCACAAGGTCGCCACTGCGCAGGTTGTGCAGGTCCAGCGGCTGGCCATTCATGCCCAGGTACTCTCTGTGAATCTGCATGCCATTGCCGCCTGCCGCAGGTGCCTGGCGCGGGTATCCGGACAAGGTCAGCTGCTGATAGAGCGTCTCAGTGCCTTGGTTCTGCACGCTCAGCGGTGAAGCCAGCAACGGGCCCTCAAGCTTCATACCGGCCTCGGCATTGTTCAACTCGCGCACTTCACCCGCACTGTCCAGGCGTGCCTGCCACTGGCCTTCGGGCTTGCCCAGCAGGCCACGGCCAGCGAGGAACAGTGCATTGCGCTCTTGTGTCGACAGCCAACGGTTGGCCGCCAGTTCATCCGACAAGGCGAACAGGCGCTGATCGACCTGGCTGCTGGCCAGGTTGCTTTCCTGCAGCAGCGCCAGGATCAGCGCCTGGTCACGCAGGGCGCTGCCGTAATCGGCCAGCCAGCCTTTGCCACGGCTGATGCCCAGGCCCGCCTGCAAGGCTTGCTCGGCACGCGGTTTGTCGCCCATTTTGTCCAGCGCCACCGCCAGTTGTACCAACGGCAGACCGGAGCGGGCATCGGCGCGACGTTCGAACAGGCCGCGCAGGGCGCCCAACGGCGCCTGCTGGCTGCGCGACAGCACCAGCGCCGCATAGGCCTGCACGGCAAAGCGCGTGTGGTCGGCATTCTCGCTGTAGTCGACTTCGATCAGGTTGCGTTCCTGCAGGTAACGCAGCAGGCGCTCACTGGCCTTCTTAAGTGCCTCGGCGGGTACGCCATACCCTTGGTCACGGGCACGCAGCAGGAAGTCGGTCACATAGGCGGTCAGCCAGTACTCTTCCTCGCTGTCCGAGCTCCACAGGCCAAAGCTGCCGTTGTAGCGCTGCATCCCCAGCAGGTGCTCAATGCCCATTTCGATCTTGCGCTTGCGCACATCCGCCGGCTCGCCCTTGATGCCCAGGCGCTTGAGGCTGTCGGCATCGGCGTACAGCGAAGGGTACAGGCCACTGGTGGTCTGTTCGAGGCAGCCGTAGGGGTAGGCTTGTAGCGCGCGAATCTGCTCGGCAAGGTTCAGCGGCGGCCGGCTCGACAAGGCCAGGCTGGCTTCCAGGCCAGCGGGTTCGAAGGCGGCCAGGTCTGCTTCGGGCAGAGTCCACGGCTGGTCCTTCAAGGCCACACGGTAGTGCTTGAGCATTGCCGGGTAGGCCGGGCGCACGCCCAGCGTCCACTCACGTTCGAACGCATTGACCGGCTCGTTCGGCAGTTGCAGGCCCGTCACCCGGACATGCACCTTGCCCTGCCCCAGCCCTCCCTGGGCCTGCACCGGAATCATCAGCGTCGAGCGCTGCCCTTCGGCCAGGTTAATGCTCTGCACGGCGTTGGCCGCCAGGCTCAGTTGCCCATCCGTGGTGATTTCGACGCTCAGTTGCTGGGCGCGGCCGGACAGGTTGGCCAGGTCCAGTGCCAGGCTGGTACGGTCGCCACCGGCCAGGAAGCGCGGGGCCGAAAGCTCGGCAATCAACGGCGCGGCGACCACGGTCTTGCCTTCGGCCATGCCGAAGTGCTCTTCGGTCCAGGCCTGGGCCATCAGCCGCAGTTCGCCGTTGAAGTCGGGGATGTCGACCGTGGCCTGGCCCTCACCCTTGTCGTCCAGTGTCACCGGCAGGCTCTGCTGGGCGACGATGGTTACCGTAGTGTTGGGTCGCTTGCCCCCCTTGGCCATCGCTGCATCGCCACCGAATGCCAGGCTGGCCAGGCGGCCTTGGCCGGCCTCTATCAACTGGCCGTAGATGTCCAGTTGATCGGCACCATAGGCCTTGCGCCCGAACAGGCTGGCGAACGGGTCGGGGGTTTTGAAATCGGTGATGTTGAGGATGCCCACGTCCACCGCCGACAACAACACATGCACCTGCTTGGGCACACTGCCATCGGCGTTGGCGGCCTTTATCTTCACTGTCAAAGGCTGTTTCGGGCGCATTTTCTCCGGCGCCTGCAGGCTCAGCGCAAGCTTGCGCTCGGCGCGGTCCAACGGCAGGTGCAGCACGCCCACGGCGCGCTTGGGCGTGGCATTGGCCTTGCGCTCACCAGGGCGGATAACCAGCGCGCTGACGTACAGATCGTGACGGGCCCAGGCCTTGTCCAGTTGCACGTCAAAGGTCTTGCCCTCGGCGGGCACATCGATCTCCTGCCACCAAAGCGGGCCATCGCTGGACTCGATCATCAGGTAGCCGCTGCCCGCAGCGGGCGGGGTGACGGTGACCTTGGCGGTAGCGCCATCGGTGTAGGAGGGTTTGTCCAGCGCCAGCTTGACCTGGTCCGGCCGCACCGCGCCGCCCTCAGCGTTGTCCTGGGCACGATAGCCGGCCCAGAAGCGCTCACTGGACACCAGGCCGGTCTGCGGGTCTTCGACCTCGACGCGGTACGGGCCCCACTCAACCTGGAAGCTGAGTTTGGCGGTGGAACCTGCCTTGACGCTGATCGTCTCTTCGTTCTGGGTCAGGAACTTCTCGTTGTAGGCGTAGCTCCAGCCGTCGCTTTGCGAGTAATTCCAGTAGTAATCGCGGCGTTCGCGAACAAGGCGCACCTTGAGCGCGTCGGCCGCCAGTTTGTTACCGTCGCGGTCGGCCACCAGGAATTCGAATTCCACGGGCCCGTCGCTATCGGTCTCCTCCCCTTCGAACAGGCCTCGCAGGCCCGGCAGGCGCTCAGCCGGCCAGATAGGCTGCTCCAGGCGCCGGGTGATCGGCCGACCACCCGACTCTTGCAGGCTGGCCTGCACGGTCAGTTGCAGCGGAGAGCGGGCTTCGGCCCAACGGCTTTCGATATCGACCACCGCCTTGCCGGCCTGGTCAAGGGTGACTTCGTCCAGTTCCAGGTCCTGGTTCAGATCGGTCTCTGTGACCGAGCCGAACTGGTAGCCAGGCAGCGCCGGTACTGCCTCGCGCAGCGGGCGTACATAGGCCTGACCGCTCAGGCGGTTGCCGGCGGCCGGCGCACCATAGAGGTAACGGCCATTGACCTGGATACGCGCATCTTCATCCGGCGAAAGCGGTGTACTGCTGCCCTTGAGCTCCAGCGCCAGACGCTCGGGCAGGAAGTCTTCAACGAGGAATTCATAGACCTGCTTGCGCCCGCCACCCAGGTCGAGCAGCAGTTGCCAACGGCCAGTCGGCGCCTCGGTAGCCAGCTGCAACTGGTATTGGTACAAGCCATTGCCGTCGGCTTCCCAGACGAACTTGCGGCTCACCTGTTCATCCGGGCGACGCACTTCCACGCTCACCGGCTGGGCTTTGACCGGCTTGCCGTCCTGGTCGCGCAGCAGGCCGTTGAGCAGCACCGTCTCACCCGGGCGGTACAGGTCACGCGGGCCGAAGATGAAGAATTGCAGCGGGTTGGCCTGAGGCCCGGTGATGTCGAACTCGGCCAGGTCCAGGGCTGCGGTGTTCAGGCGCAGCAGCGTGGTATGCACGCCCTGGGTGGCAATCAGGGTATCGGCCTTTGGCGTGATCGGCAGCTGGGCATGCCCCTTGCCATCGGTGGTGGCCTGGGCCAACAGCTTGCCCTTTTCGTCATGGATTTCCAGGTTGACGCCGCTCAGCGCCTTGCCGCCTTCCAGGGCTTGAGCAAACACGTCAATGCGGTCGCGGTAGCGGTGGGCCGACACGCCGATGTCGCTGAGGGTGAACAGGGTTGCCGGCTGAGAATAATCGTAGGTACCCGAGGCGCGCATCACTGCCAGGTACACGCCTGGCGCCTGCAACGGCTTGATGCCGGCAATCGGCAGCAACACGGTCTCGCGCGTGTTGCGCGCCGGGTTTAGATCGAAGCGGCCGCTGTAGACCAGCTCGGCCATGTCCAGGGTTTCCTTGGACTGGTAGTAGTACAGGCTGCTGTTGCGTCCCCAGTTGGCCAGGAAGGTCGAGAGCATGTCTGGCTTGACGCGGAAGAACTCGACATCCACTTTGTCGACGTTCAGGGCAATCACCGGCAGGCCTTCGGCCAGGCGGGTAGGCAGCAGCGAGCCGCGGCTGGCAAAGCCGATGGTCGGCGGCATGTCGCGGGTTTCCAGGCGGGTGATCGACTCGTTGTCCAGCTGCTTGCCGTTGACTGCCAGCAGCCCCTTGTCGACGGTCAGCACCAGCTTGCGCTGCGGCTCCAGGTGGCGCAGGCGCAGCTCCATCTGGTTGTCGGAGAGTTCCCAGGCGCCATCGAGCTTACCCTTGACGGTGTCGACCAGGTGCACCTTGGTGGCGAAGTCCTGCTTGGCATCCAGCGGTACGGAGAAGCTGATCGACAGCGTTGCTGCGCCATCGAGCTGCACTTCCGATACGTCCAGCACCGTGAGTTCGCGGCCCTCGTAGCGCTTGGCGAGCACGGCAGGGTCCTCACGCTTGGGGGCGGGGGCTTCGGCGGGCGCCACGGTTTTCTCGACCGGCGCCGGTTTGCCCGGCGTGGAAGAGTCACAGGCACTGAGCAACGCCAGCGCGCAGGCCAGCAACAATCCTTTGTTGAACATGAGATAGGAACTCTTGGGCAGCGTGTACGTGAGGGCAGCAACTATAGCGCAACGTCAGGTGCAGCACCCGGCGTTGCGCGCCAGGTCAGACCATGGTCGCGCTAAATGGTTGCCTGGTCGTTACACTGTGGCCATTCGTTAAAGGGGCCGCATTGCGCCCCTTCGCGGGCTTGCCCGCTCCCACAGGTTTGGCGCCGGCCGCAAGAGCAACACTTTCCTGTGGGGGCGCAAGCCCGCGAAGGGGCACACAGCGGCCCCAAAATCTCATGGAATGCACATGCCCCAACTCGCTGCCGACTGGCGCCACCGCCCCACCCACCGCAAGGTCTGGGCGCTGGCCGCGCCGATGATCCTGTCCAACATCTCGGTACCGCTGGTGGCGCTGGTCGACAGCACGGTCATCGGGCATCTCCCGCACGCCCACCAACTGGGCGCCGTAGCCGTGGGCGCCACCTTGTTCACCTTCATGGTCGGCCTGATGGGCTTCTTGCGTATGGGTTCCACCGGCTTCGCTGCCCAGGCCGCCGGCCGTGGCGACGGTGCAGCGCTACGCCAGGTACTGGTGCAAGGGCTGCTGCTGGCGGTCGGCTTCGCCCTGTTGATAGGCCTGCTGGCCCTGCCCTTCAGCCAGCTGGCACTCCATGCGATGCAACCCAGTGCAGCCCTGCAGCAATCCACCGAAGACTTCTTCCATACCCGCCTGCTTGGCCTGCCTGCGGCGCTGGCCAGTTACGCGCTGGTCGGCTGGTTCCTCGGCACGCAGAACGCCAGGGCGCCACTGGCAATCCTGCTGACCACCAACCTGCTCAACATCGCCTTGAACCTGTGGTTCGTGCTGGGCCTGGACTGGGGCGTACTGGGCTCGGCGCGGGCGTCGGTAATTGCCGAATGGAGTGCCGCCCTGCTCGGTTTGGCCCTGACCCGCCCGGCCCTGCGGGCCTACCCGGGGCAGATCATGTGGGCAGCGCTCAAGCGCTGGCAGGCCTGGAGGCCTCTGCTGGCGGTGAACCGCGACATCTTCCTGCGCAGCCTGGCGCTGCAACTGGTGTTCCTGCTGATCACCGTGCAGGGCGCGCGTCTGGGTGAGGCCACGGTGGCGGCCAACGCTCTGCTGCTCAACGGCCTGCTGCTGACTGCTTATGCACTCGATGGCTTGGCCCACGCCGTGGAGGCCTTGTGCGGCCATGCCATTGGCGCCCGTAACCGCGACACCCTGCGTCGCTCGCTGGTGGTGGCCTGCGGCTGGTCGCTGATCACCAGCCTGGGCTTTGCCGGGCTGTTCCTGCTGGGTGGGCACCTGTTCATCGACTTGCAGACCGACATCGAAAGTGTGCGGGCGGCGGCTTATCCATATTTGCCCTACCTGGCGTTGCTGCCGTTGATCGCGGTGTGGAGTTACTTGCTGGATGGCTTGTTCATCGGCGCGACCCGGGCGCGGGAAATGCGTAATGCAATGCTGGCGTCGGTGCTGGTGGCATTGCCCGTGGCGGTGGTCATGAGCGGGTTCGCCAACCATGGATTATGGTTGGCGTTTCTCGGGTTCATGGGGTTGCGGGCGGTGACGTTGGGGTGGGTGGGGTGGCGGTTGCAGCAGAAGGGTGAGTGGATCGCATGACGGCTTGGTATCGCGGCCCCCTGTAGGAGCGGCCTTGTGTCGCGAAATGAGGGCAAAGCCCTCACCTGCTGACTCACAGCCACACACAATCCCAATGCGGATACTCGCCCGCTCGCCGGACCAGGCCAGCCCGAATCGGGTTGGCGATGATGTAGCGGGCAGCAGCCTTTACATCTTCTTCCTTGCGCAATGCCCGGTCATAAAAGCCCGGTTGCCAGATGTGCCGGCGATCAATGCCTTTACGGTAAAGCGCGCAGCTGCTTCGCGACTTGAAGGCACACATGAGATTGCCCAAGCTGGTTGGCCCCAGTTCGATCAGCCAATGCAGATGATCCGGCATCAAGACCCAAGCCAGGGAGCGGCAGCCCCCTTCATGATCGCTAAGGCGCAACTGCTGGATTACCGTCCGCGCAAACAAGAGGTTCTTGAACAACGGAAGGCGATCGCGCGTGATGGTGGTTAGCAGGTAGAGCCTGCCTGGCTCCGAGAAGCGCCCTTGGCGCAAGCGGTGATTGCCGTGACGATCCATGTCTACTTCCTTTGAACATTGCGTTCAAGGGTAGGTGTCGCGATGACGGGCACCGTAGGCGGATCATTACCGCGTATAACGCGGTGAGGGCTGCGCCCTCAGATCGCGACGCAAGGCCGCTCCTACAAGAGGTCGCGACCCCATGTGATATCGCGGTCTCTGTAGGAGCGGCCTTGTGTCGCGATGGGCCGCAAAGCGGCCCCGGCAATTACGACGACAGGTAAGAAGACCGGGTCAACCCAAGGCGCAACGCATCCAGGTACTGCGTGCGCTCGCGCGCAGTGATCTTGGCGCTGGCGACCTTGTCGCGGTAGTGCGTCATCAACTCTTCCGGCGACAGGTGCACGTAGCGCAGCATGTCTTCGATGGTGTCGTGGGTTTCGATACCGGCGTGGTACACGCTGCCGTCGGCATTCTGGTAGATGTTCACCGAATCGGTGTCACCGAAGAGGTTGTGCATGTCACCCAGGATTTCCTGGTAGGCACCCACCAGGAACACGCCCAGCAGGTAATCCTCACCCTCCTTCACCGCATGCACCGGCATGCTGGTTTCGATGCTCTGCTCGTCAACGTACTGGTTGATCTTGCCGTCGGAATCGCAAGTCAGGTCCTGCAATACCGCACGCCGCATCGGCTCTTCGTCCAGGCGGTGCAGCGGGATGATCGGCAGGACCTGGCCGATGGCCCAGGTGTCTGGCAGGCTCTGGAACACCGAGAAGTTGCAGATGTACTTGTCGGCCAGCTTGTCGTTCAGCTCGTCCAGCACCTGGCGGTGCGAGCGCTGGCGGGCTTTCAGCGAGTTGTGCAGGCGGCGGCACACGGCGAAATAGCACTGCTCGGCCAGGGCCTTCTCGCCCAGGCTCAGCTTGCCATCGGCGTACTGCGCGGCCACATCACCCATGTAGTGGGTGGCGCGCCAGTAGGTCTCGGTGACCATCTCGATGTCGGTCGGGCCAAGCAGGTCGACCAGCCACTGCACGGTCTCGGGCAGGGCTTCCTTGTTCTCGATGGTCGGTACGTCGTCGTTGTGTTTCTCGACGTCGGTCACCTGGATCACCAGCATGGCGTGGTGCGCGGTCAGCGAACGGCCACTCTCGGAGAAGATGTGCGGGTGCGGCAAGCCCTGCGCGTCGCAGAACTCCTTGAGCATGCCCACCACCACGCCGGCGTAGTCGTCCATGTCGTAGTTGATCGAGCTGGCATTGCGCGAGTGGGTGCCGTCGTAGTCCACACCCAGGCCGCCACCCACGTCGATGTGGTCGACCGGCAGGCCCAACGCACGCAGTTCGCCGTAATAACGGATGGCTTCCTTGAAACCGTGCTGGTAGTCAGCCAGGTTGGCGATCTGCGAACCCATATGGAAGTGCAGCAGACGGATGCCCTGATCCAGGCCCGCATCGCGGAAGCGCTGCACCACCGAAAGCAACTGGGCGGCGGACAAACCGAACTTGGACTTCTCGCCACCGGTGTCGGCCCACTTGCTCGAGGCCAACGACGAAAGGCGAACGCGCAGGCCAACCTGTGGTTTCACCTTGAGCTCGGCTGCCTCTTCGATCACCAGGGCCACTTCCGACTCTTTCTCGATGACGATGAACACATTGTGGCCAAGCTTCTGGCCCATCAGTGCCAGGCGAATGAACTCACGGTCCTTGTAGCCGTTGCAGACGATGGTGCCGCCCTTCGGCGCCAGCGCCAGCACTGCCAGCAACTCGGGTTTTGAGCCGGCTTCCAGGCCGATGGAAACGTTTTGCGTGGCGATGATGTTTTCCACCACCGCTTCCTGCTGGTTGACCTTGATCGGGTACAACGCGGTGTACTGGCTCTGGTATTCCAGGCGCGCGATGTTGGCGTCGAACGCACCGGTCAGCTGGCGCACACGGTCCTGCAAAATGTCAGGGAAGCGCACCAGCAAGGGCAGCGACAAGCCGCTCTGGCGCAGTTCGTCGACCTGTTCGAACAGGTCGATCGGAGCGCTTTGAGGGCCGTTGGGGCGTACTTCGACGCGCCCGGCTTCATTGATGGCGAAATAGCCAGCGCCCCAATGGCGGATGCCATAAACACTGCGGCTGTCGGCCACGGTCCATTGGCTACCATCGTCTTTGCGTGTGCGTCGTACGGACATTCAAGTCCCCTATAGATAAGTCGAAGACACTGCCCGCAGGCAGCGGGGCGAGTGTAAAAGCTGAAAATGACGATTCATCCGTGCTCAGGCATAGACTCTGACCACGGGAACGAGTTTAGAAAGCGCTGGGCAAAAAATCGCGCGATGGCCTCAGCCTCCGGACTTTTTCGCCTTGAAACCCTGTTTGGTCAGCTCGCCGATCAACAGCTCGACATGGTCGCCCTGGATCTCGATAACCCCGTCCTTCAGGGCGCCGCCGGTACCGCAGCGGCGCTTGAGCGTGGTCGCCAGCTCCTTGAGCTGGTCGGGCGGCAGCGGCACACCGGTGACGGTGGTCACGGTCTTGCCGCCACGGCCTTTGCTTTCGCGGCGCACGCGGGCAATGCCGTCGCCTTCGGGGATGATTTGCTGCTTGCAGGTGCAGGCGTCCACCGGCTGGCCACAGTCGGGGCAGTGCCGACCGGCGTCGGTGGAGTACACGAGACCGCCAAGGGCGGAAAAGGAAGAAGCTTTCTTGGCCACTTTTGTTCCTCGGTGCTGAGGACAAAAACTGGTCGTGCCTTGGGGTGGAGGCCGACCGCGAAGCCCCACTCTGGCAGGGGCGGCGCTACTGCTGCAAGAATTGCGGCAGCCCGAAAAGGGCGCGCAGTGTAACGATAAATACGGCGATTGCTAAGTACAGGATTGCGGCATTTTGCGAATCTTTTGCGACCATTCGTGGGCGCGCCCGCTCCCACAGGGACTGTGCAGCCCCCAAGCGCGGCGTTGCGCCCGTGAGAGACGGCGTCCGGTACCAGCAAAACGACTATCTCAGGCTTGCCTTATAGCGCTGCAACGCCGCCAACGAGTCCGGGCAATAAGGCTTGCTCAGGCTTTCCTGCTCAGCCTGTTCCAGACCGATGAAGCGCGCCTCGATCACCTCTTCCGGCTGCAACCGCAACGGTGCATCCGACACCGCCGAATACACCGCACACCACAAGCGGTTATCCGGCTGGTCAAAGTAGAACCGCTCGTGGAAGCGCAAATCAGCGCCTTCGATGCCCAGCTCTTCGGCCAGCTCGCGCGCGGCCGACTCGGCATACGCTTCCCCGGCCGTGACCATGCCGCCCGCCGCCACATCCCAATACCCGGGGTACAGCGCCTTGCTCAGCGTACGCCGGTGTACACACAATTCACCGGCACTGTTGAACAGCAGAATGAACGTGCAGCGACCGATCAGGCCACGCTCGCGCAGCTCGGCACGGGGCAAGGCGCCCAGTACCTGGTCGGTTTCGTCCACCCAGGTGACCAGCTCGCGGTCGGAAGCCGCCCGATGGGCGGCCTCGGTTGGGCTGATAGCCATCATCAACCCTGCGACAGCAGCTGACGCAGATCGATAACCGCAGCGTTGGCCCGGGAAATGTAGTTGGCCATGACCAACGAGTGGTTGGCCCACATGCCGAAGCCACTGCCGTTGAGCACCATCGGGCTCCACAGCGACTCTTGCGAGGCCTCCAGCTCACGGATGATCTGACGCACGCTGACGGTGGCATTCTTCTTCGCCAGCACGTCGGCGAAGTCCACCTCGATGGCACGCAGCAGGTGCGACAGCGCCCAGGCTTGGCCACGGGCTTCATAGAACACGTTGTCGATCTGCAGCCATGGGGTTTCCACCAGCTCCTCATCCACCTGCGGCGCCTGGCCGGCAACGACCGACTCGGTCTTCAGCGTGGTGTTGAGCTTGACCCGGCCAACGCTGGCCGACAGGCGCTGCGACAGCGAGCCCAGACGAGTGGCGACGTCACCCAGCCAGTTGTTCAGGTTGTCGGCGCGGGTATAGAAGATTGCGCCCTTGTCACCGGCAGCCAGACGGGTCTGGTAGCGGGTCAGCGACTTGATGCCCTCTTCGAACTCCGACTCGCTCGATGGCAGGATCCAGCTCTTGTTGTCGAAGTTGAAGCGCGGCTCGGCCTTGGCCAGGTCGGCGTCTTCGGTGGACTGCGACTGCGAACGGGCGAAGTCTTTACGCAGGGCACGGGACAGGTCGCGGACCTGGACCAGCACGCCATATTCCCAGCTTGGCATGTTGTCCATCCACAGCCCTGGCGGGAAGCGGTCGTTGGAAATGTAGCCGCCCGGCTTGTTCAACAAGGTGCCGGCCACGGTCTTGAGGGTTTCGACGGTGGTATAGCCCACCACCATCTGCTGGCCAGCACGTTCGGCTGCGGCCTGGGCGTTTTGCTGCACCGGGAACAGAGCAGGCTCCTGGCTCCAGTACCAGCCCAGGCCGATACACACCAGCAGGTACAACCCGATCAGGGTCCCCAGGGCACGGCTCCAAAGGCCGCCAAGGTAGCTACGGGCGGCAGCGCCGCGCCCGTCGACACGCTCACGGGGCTCGGCTTTGGCCTCGCGGTTTTTCCAGTCCAGCATGGCTTTGTCCTTAATCAGTCACGACGGTTCAGGGGCTTTGACCACAGGCCTGCGCTAGCGTGCCACGGGAAGCCCTAATGGCTGCACTATAAAGCAGACACCACCGTACGCATAAGCGACCATTCAGTCAGCAACTGAATATTCGTTCTGCCCGCTTTGTTGACGCAGGGCACTCACGCACGTGAAAAGAGCTGCTAGCATAGAGCCATCATTGCCCCAGCACATCCCAACCTATAAGTAGCCAGGACATGAGCCAAGCAGTCGAGCCGAGCCCGCAGTGCCCCGTCCAACAGTTGACGCGTAACGGCCTGCGCAAGGACGACCCGCTCGACCAGCTGCTGCTGCCCGTGCGCAAACCGGTGTACATCCTGCTGCAGGACCACGAGCGCGCCCAGCGCCTGGCCCAGCAACTGGAATTCTTTGGTCTGGTGGTGCAAGCGTTGCCCAGCGCCGCAGCGTTTCTCGCCTCGATCAGCGAGTACCCGCCGTCGGCCATCATCATGGATGTCGACTTCACCGGCGCCGGCCTGGGCTTGCTGCTGGCCGCTCAGGTGCAGCAGGGCCTGGCACGCGCCATTCCGTTGCTGTTCTTCAGCCATCACGAAGCCGACACCCCTACCCGCCTTGCCGCAGTACGCGCCGGCGGTCAGGACTTTCTCACCGGCAGCCTGGAAGCCTCCAGCTTGCTGGAAAAGGTCGAACTACTGACCAACACCGCCCCGCACGACCCGTTGCGCGTGCTGATCATCGACGATTCGCGCACACAGGCCATGTACACCGAGCGTGTACTGGCCGGCGCCGGCATGCTCACCCGCAGCCTGACCGACCCGATCCGCACCATGGCCGAGCTTGCCGACTTCCAGCCCGACCTGATCATCCTCGACCTGTACATGCCGGCCTGCACCGGCCCGGAGCTGGCCAAGGTAATCCGCCACAGTGACCGTTATGTGAGTGTGCCGATCATCTACCTGTCTGCCGAGGACGACCTGGACAAGCAACTGGATGCCATGAGCGAAGGCGGTGATGACTTTTTGACCAAGCCGTTTCGCTCACGCCACCTGATCACTACCGTGCGCAACCGCGCCGCCCGCGCCCGCCATTTGAAGGCGCGCATGGTCCGCGACAGCCTGACCGGGCTGTACAACCACACCCATATCCTGCAGCTGCTGGAAGACTGCAGCTTCCGCGCCCGCCGTGAGCAGCAACCGTTGAGCTTTGCCATGCTCGACATCGACCACTTCAAGAAGATCAACGACCGCCACGGCCACCCCATGGGCGACCGAGTGATCAAGAGCCTTGCCCTATTCCTCAAGCAGCGCTTGCGCAAGACCGACTTCATTGGCCGCTACGGTGGCGAGGAGTTCGCCATCGTCATGCCCAATACCGCGCTGGATGCCGCACACAAGGTGCTGGACGAAATTCGCCGGCGCTTTGCCGAAATTCTCTACCCGGCGCAGCCGCGGGATTTGCAGTGCACCTTCAGTGCAGGGGTGGTGCAACTGGACGAGGGGCTGGATGCACTGACCATGGCCAGTGCAGCGGACGAGGCGCTGTACCGGGCCAAGCATGCGGGGCGTAATTGTGTCGTTCGTGTAGAGCCCTGAAATTCGCACTCACTGTGCCGGCCACACCACATGAAGGCACTGTGCCACTTTTTTTTCTGACACCAAGCCCCTGGCGTCATCACCCCGTCACAAAATCGCAATAACTTCAGGCGCCTACCTCTCCCCTGCGCAGGAAGTTCGCGGCTATGCGGCTGAAGTGGCTGACCAATTTCAACACCCTGTTGCTGGTGACCGTGTGTATCGCCTTGGGCGTCACCCTGTGGTGGTCACAGCGCGCCCTCGAACGCCCCTACCAGCTGATGGAGCGCTATCTGGGCCTGTCCCAGCAGTTCCAGAACCAGGCAGCGCGCAATATCCAGGCCTATCTGGGCAGCGGCGATGCCTTGCGCCAGGCCGCCGCCATGGAGGCGAACCAACAGTTGCAGGCCGCACTGACGGACTGGCCGGTAGAGCTGGCCGAGAAGTTGCGCCCCAGCCTGGATAGCCTGCAGGCCTTCACCGCCAACGAACTGCTGGCCGCCGGCAAGCTGGCCGGCGACCCACAAGCCCTGCTGCTGCAAGCCGAGCGGGAGCTGGGGGCGAACTTCGAGCAGATGGCCAGCTACGCCCGCGACAGTGGCAACGCCGAAGCCAATCGCTACTTGCTGCCCTTGCTCGACGCCACCCTGCACCTGGGGCGGCTGTCATTGGCTCGCGACAAGCTGGTCAGCAGCGGCCGCCCGGAGCTGGCCGACGAGGTCGAGCGCGAGCTGCAACTGATCCGCGCCCAGGCCCAGACGGTCGACGGCCTGCCACTGCTCGGCGTAACCCGCACTGCCGAATCCGGAGCCGACGACTTCGCTGCGATGATGGGCCTGGAATCCCAGAGCAGCGCCCAGCAGGAAGACATTGCCGTGGGCCTCAAGCGTGAATTGCAAAGCCTGCTCAACCGCTACCCGGCCGAACTGCAACGCACCCGCGAACAGATCGAGCGCCGCGCCGAGCTGGCCGCCACTACCGGCCAGCGCCTGGAAGCCGTACAACAGGCCATCGCCGCGCTGGAACCCGAAGTGCGCGGCCAGCATGCGAAAATCGCTGCCGAGGTGCGCATCATCCAAGGCCTGATGATCGGCCTTATCCTGCTGATCGCCCTATTGATCGATACGCTGCAACGGCGCCTGGCACGCACCCTGACCGGACTGGCCCCGGCCCTGTCGCGCTGGGCCGAGGGCGACTTCGCCCAAGCCATCGCCCTTGGCAAGACCAACCGCGAACTGCACGACATCCAGGAGTCGCTCAACCGCCTGCGTCAGTACCTGGTGGAACTGGTCGGCACCATCCGCCATAACGCCGAGCAGGTCGCCGGCAGCAGCCACGCCCTGGCCGGCATGAGCGCTGCGCTGCACGGCGGCGCCGAGCGACAGGCCGGCGATACCGGGCAGATCCGCGATGCCTTGGGCGAGCTGGAAGCGACCATTCAACAAGTGGCTGGTGATGCCAGCGCAGCCGCCGAGGCCAGCCGCGATGCCGGGCGTGCGGTGGAACAAGGCCAGGCGGTAATCGGCCAGAGCCTGTCGGGCTTGCGCGAACTGGTCGATGAAGTGCAAGGCAACGCCCGCATGATCGAACAATTGGCGGAAGAGTCGGCCACCATTGGCGGGGTACTGACGGTGATCCGCGCGATTGCCGAGCAGACCAACCTGCTGGCACTGAATGCCGCGATCGAAGCGGCCCGTGCCGGCGAGATGGGCCGTGGCTTTGCCGTGGTCGCCGATGAGGTGCGCTCACTGGCTCAGCGCACCACGGGGGCTACCGGCGAGATCCAGGCGTTGATCGACCGCTTGCAGCAGGCCGCCAGAAGTTCGGTGGCGGGGATGCGCGCGCAGCTGGAGCATGCCGAGGCCACGGCCAACCAAGCCCAGGCGGCGGATGGGGCGCTGGATGAGATTGTCTGTGCCATTCGTACCATTGCCGATACGGCGGTGCGGATTGCCGATGTCACGGCGCAGCAGAGTGGCGCGGTGAGCGAGATTCGTGACCACAGCGAGCGGATTCACGCGTTGGGTGAAGACAACCTGCAGCGCATTGGCGAGGGGCGTGAACAGGGCGAACAGCTGCTGAGCCTGGGCGGTGAGCTGAACCGGGCCGTGCGAGCGTTCAGGGTCTGAGTCGGCGGGTGGTCGCCAGGACAGGTGTAGCAACTGAAGAGGGTTTGACGTGATATGTGTTGCGTCTGGGAGATCGAGCGCCGCCCGCGCGGCGCTTCGCGGGTAAACCCGCTCCTACGTTTGTTTCGGGCCAATTATTCCTGCGCATCCGTTATCATGCCGGGCACGTTCCACCTCGCGAGTCCGCCATGCGCCGCCTGTTTTTCATGCTGTTCCTGCTGCTGGCCAGCCCTGCCTTCGCCGCAGGCCTGCTCGACAACCGCCCCAGCGCCACCCTTGGCGCCGCTTCGCTGGCCAACAACGCCGATTTCCTGCCGGTACACGAGGCCTTCAAGCTCAACCTGGTCCAGGCCGATGCGCAAACCATCAAGCTGCGCTTCGTCGCCACCGATGGCTACTACCTCTACCGCCACCGCTTCCAGTTCCGCACGGAACCGGCCGATATCACCCTGGGCACGCCGAACATCCCCAAGGGTGAGGCCAAGCACGATGAATTCTTCGGCGACGTTGAGGTGTACCACGGCGTGCTCGATATCGAGTTGCCACGCAAAGACCCACGCGCTTTCACCCTGCTGGTGGGCTATCAGGGTTGCGCCGACAAGGGCTTGTGCTACCCGCCGGAAACCGCACGCCTGAGTATCGATGGCGAAGGCGCTGCAAACACGCCAGCCACCGGCGAACACGGCTGGAACTGGAAGTCGCTGCTGCTGTTCTTCCTCGCTGGGGTCGGCCTGACCTTCACCCCCTGCGTCCTGCCGATGTTGCCGATCCTTTCCGGTGTGGTGCTGCGCGGCCAGGTTGGCGGCGTGCGCGGCCTGGCGCTGTCGCTGGCCTACGTGCTGCCAATGGCCGCCAGCTTCGCGGTGCTCGGCGCACTGATGGGCCTGTTCGGCGCAAGCCTGAACCTGCAGGCGCGCCTGCAGTCTGCCTGGGTGCTGGTACCTTTCGCGCTGTTTTTCGTGGTATTCGCCCTGGCCATGTTCGGCCTCTTCGAACTGAGGCTGCCCCAGGCCCTGAGCAACCGCCTGAACAACGTCGCCAACCACACCCGCGGCGGCTCGCTGCTGGGCGCAGCTGTGCTCGGAGTGCTCTCCAGCTTGCTGGTTTCTCCGTGTGTATCGGCTCCCCTGGCCGGTGCCTTGCTCTATATCAGCGCCAGCGGCGATGCCCTGGGTGGCGCGCTCAAGCTGTTCACCCTGGGTTTGGGCATGGGTGCGCCACTGCTGCTGGTGGCCACCGGTGGCGCGGCCTGGCTGCCCAAAAGCGGCCCATGGATGAACACGGTGAAAAACGCCATTGGCGTATTGCTGCTGGGGCTGGCCATCGGTTTGCTCAGCCGTGTACTGCCAGGCCCTGTGACCTTGCTGCTGGTCGGTTTCCTCGCCGCGGGTGTGGCACTGTTCCTCGGCGCGCTGGAATTCGTCGTCAAGACGACGGCCCAGCGCCTGGCGCAACTGCTCGGTCTTGCCTTGCTGGTGTACGCGCTGGCTTGCTGGTACGGCGCCCTCACTGGCCAGGGCGACCCACTGCGCCCACTGCCGGGGGCGTCACTGGCCGCCAGCGGCAGCCTGCCGGCAGCAAAAGCCGATGCCTGGCAGACCATCACCACACCTGATGCTCTGGACGCAGCCCTGGCGCAAGCCAAGGCCGCCGGCCAACCAGTGCTGCTGGACTGGTACGCCGACTGGTGCATCAGCTGCAAGGTGATCGAGCATGAGGTGCTCAACGCACCGCAGGTGCAAACACAACTGGCCGGCTTCAAACTGCTGCGGTTCGACATCACCGACAGTAATGCCGAGCAACGCACGCTGCTCGACCGCTACCAGCTGTTCGGCCCACCCGCCCTGCTGTTTTTTGCTGCGAACGGCAGCGAAATTACCGCTGATCGGGTGATTGGCGAGATAAATGCCGGTGAATTTGCGCAGATTCTGACGCGCGTGCGCGGCAAAGTCGGTCTATAACTTCCCGCGAGCCCGGAAAAATCCTGAAATGAGTGACCGGATTTAATTATTCGGTCACATACTTCGCGCGAACCTCGGACATCGTGCTGGCTATTGCCGGGAACTGGACACTTGCCGTTGCTTTACGGCACACTCGCCGCGCTGTGTCGAATTGCCCTACAAATCCAAGGAATCCGCAGATGGCAACGCTACTGGTGCTCCACGGCCCAAACCTCAACCTGCTCGGTACTCGCGAGCCAGGCCACTATGGCGCCGTGACCCTGGCTCAGATCAACCAGGACCTGGAGCAACGTGCCCGCGCCGCAGGCCACCATCTGCTGTACCTGCAGAGCAATGCCGAATACGAACTGATCGACCGCATTCATGCCGCACGCAACGAGGGTGTGGACTTCATCCTGATCAATCCGGCTGCTTTCACCCACACAAGCGTCGCATTACGTGACGCATTGCTTGCGGTGAGCATCCCATTCATCGAAGTGCACCTGTCCAACGTGCACAAACGCGAACCGTTCCGTCACCACTCCTACTTTTCCGATGTTGCCGTAGGGGTGATCTGCGGTCTGGGCGCCAGCGGTTATCGCCTGGCCCTGGAGTCCGCGCTGGAACAACTGGCTGCCAACGCACAGCCCAAATGATGAAAACCCTGGCCTAAGTGGGCCGGGGTTCGAGAGAAACGTTTCAGATACGTTTTTTGTATTTCGCCCCCTGACCGAACCTTTGGGAGTTGATGATTAATGGATATCCGTAAAGTCAAGAAACTGATCGAGCTGCTGGAAGAGTCTGGCATCGACGAACTGGAGATCAAGGAAGGCGAAGAGTCGGTCCGTATCAGCCGTCACAGCAAGACCCCAGCTGCCCAGCAGTTCTACGCACCGGCGCCTATGGCTGCCGCCCCTGCCGCTGCGCCGGTTGCCGCTGCTGCGCCAGCCGCCGAAGCCGCTGCTGCCGCCCCGGCCCTGAAAGGCACCGTGGTCCGTTCGCCAATGGTAGGTACCTTCTACCGCAAGCCTTCGCCGACCTCGCCTAACTTCGCTGAAGTTGGCCAGTCCGTGAAGAAAGGCGACACCCTGTGCATCGTCGAAGCCATGAAGATGATGAACCACATCGAAGCCGATGTTGGCGGTGTCATCGACGCCATCCTGGTAGAAGACGGCCAGCCGGTTGAGTTCGACCAGCCGCTGTTCACCATCGTTTGAATCGCGGAGAGCCAACGATGTCTGGGAAGCTCGAAAAAGTCCTGATCGCCAACCGCGGGGAAATTGCCCTGCGGATCCTGCGTGCCTGCAAAGAGCTGGGTATCAAGACCGTCGCCGTGCACTCCACTGCCGACCGTGAACTGATGCACCTGGGCCTGGCAGACGAGTCGGTCTGCATCGGCCCTGCATCGTCCAAGGATTCCTACCTGCATATCCCGGCGATCATCGCTGCCGCCGAAGTGACTGGCGCCACTGCGATTCACCCGGGTTACGGCTTCCTGGCGGAAAACGCCGACTTCGCCGAACAGGTGGAAAAATCCGGTTTCGCCTTCATCGGCCCGAAAGCCGACACCATTCGCCTGATGGGCGACAAGGTTTCGGCCAAGGACGCGATGATCAAGTCGGGCGTACCGACCGTACCGGGCTCCGATGGCCCACTGCCAGAAGACGAAGAAGTTGCCCTGGCGATTGCCCGTGACGTCGGCTACCCGGTGATCATCAAGGCCGCCGGTGGTGGCGGTGGTCGCGGCATGCGCGTGGTGCACAAGGAAGAGGACCTGATTTCCTCGGCCAAGCTCACCCGTACCGAAGCCGGTGCTGCCTTCGGCAACCCGATGGTTTACCTGGAGAAGTTCCTGACCAACCCACGCCACGTGGAAGTACAGGTACTGTCCGACGGCCAGGGCAACGCCATTCACCTGGGCGACCGTGACTGCTCGCTGCAGCGCCGTCACCAGAAGGTCCTGGAAGAAGCACCAGCCCCGGGCATCGATGAGAAAGCCCGTCAGGAAGTGTTCAAGCGCTGCGTCGATGCGTGCATCGAGATCGGCTACCGTGGTGCCGGTACTTTCGAGTTCCTGTACGAAAACGGCCGCTTCTACTTCATCGAGATGAACACCCGTGTGCAGGTTGAGCACCCGGTGTCGGAGATGGTCACTGGCATCGACATCGTCAAGGAGATGCTGAGCATCGCCGCGGGCAACAAGCTGTCGTTCCGCCAGGAAGACGTGGTGATCCGTGGCCACTCGCTGGAGTGCCGGATCAACGCCGAAGACCCGAAGAAGTTCATCCCGAGCCCAGGCAAGGTGAAGCACTTCCACGCCCCGGGCGGCAACGGCGTACGCGTCGATTCGCACCTGTACAGCGGTTATTCGGTTCCGCCGAACTACGACTCGCTGATCGGCAAGCTGATCACCTACGGCAAGGACCGCGACGAAGCCATGGCGCGCATGCGCAATGCCCTGGACGAGATCGTCGTCGACGGCATCAAGACCAACATCCCGCTGCACCGCGACCTGGTGCGTGATGAAGGCTTCTGCAAAGGCGGCGTCAACATTCACTACCTCGAGCACAAACTGGCCAACCAGGAGTGATCGTGTAGTGTGATGTACCAAAACCCCGGCCCTGTGCCGGGGTTTTTTATTGCCTGCCAGAATCTGGGGCCGCGTTGCGGCCCCAGGGCTCTACCCCTTCATCCGCGGCATGTCGATGCGGTGCTCATGCACTCGCCGATAAAGCGTCGCCCGCGAAATGCCCAAAGCCCGTGCCGCATCAGCCGGCTTCCAGCGATGGCGGATCAGCGCGTCCAGCAACAGCTGCCGGGCCGGGCACGACACCCCGCTTTCAGCCGAGCCAACCGCTTCACCGCGCACCTCCTGCGGCAGATCCTGCAGCCGCACCTGCCCGCCTTCACTCACCGCACAGGCATACCGCAACACCTGCCGTAGCTGACGCAAATTGCCCGGCCAGCGATAAACCAGCAGCGCCTGCAGCGCGTCATCCGCCAACACCACATCCACCCCGCAGGCCGCAGCCTCTTCGTCCAGCAACTGGTGAATCAGCCCCAGCCGGTCATCACGCTCACGCAAGGGGGGTAGCTCAAAGCGGGCATTGGCCAGGCGGAAGTACAAGTCTTCACGAAATCGCCCGTCCTCCACCATCGCCGCCAGATCGCGATGGGTCGCACAGATCACCTGAATATCCACCCGCTCCCGCCGCGCCGCACCCAGCGGCGCCACCTCACCCTCCGCCAGCACCCGCAGCAGGCGGGTTTGCAGGTTCAGCGGCATGTCCCCGATCTCGTCGAGGAACAGCGTGCCGCCATCGGCCTGCTGCAACAGCCCTTGCATGCCTTTGCTGGAAGCCCCGGTGAAGGCCCCGGCCACATAGCCGAACAACTCGCTCTCGATCAGGGTTTCCGGAATGGCCGCGCAGTTCAGGGTAACGAACGGGCCATCACAGCGCTGGCTTTGCTGGTGCAGCTGCCGGGCGAATACCTCCTTGCCGGCCCCGGTCTCACCCAGTACCAGCACCGCCAGGTTGCAGTCCTTGACCCGCGTGGCCAACCGCAGGTGCTGCTCGATACGGGTGTCCTGGGCCTGTCGCAAAGGCTGCGCACGCTGGCGTTGCTGTGGTGCGCTGACCCGTCCATACAAACCGCCCAGACCAGGCAGACGCTGGGCGGACGACGCGCTCACCCGGCGCAGTTGGTCGATGTCGAACAGTTCGCCAATATGCTCGGGCAAGCGCCCCAGGCGTTCCACCAAGCGTTGCCGCGCCAGGCTGTTGATCGCCTGCAAGCGGCCATCGGCATCCCAGGCCAGCAGGTAATCGGGCTGGCTCTCCACATAGCCCGGCGTACCATGGGCGCGCATCACCCAGTGGCCTTGGGCGCTGTGCATGAAGAAGGCGTTTTCGATCTCGCGGGCCGTTTGCTCGACCAGTTGGCGGATCAGGTGCTGGCTGCGCCGATCGTCCGGCGACTGCAAGGCCGACACATCGACCACGCCCAACAACTCGCCCAACGGGTCGAACACCGGCGCCGCTGTGCAGGTCAGGCCGATGAAGGCGGCGCGAAAGTGATCGCGCTTGTGCACCGTGACCGGTGCCTTGCTGGTCAGCACCGCCGCCACGCCGCATGTGCCCTCCTCGCCCTCCGACCAGCAGGTCCCCAGATACAGCCCGGCCTTGCGACAGTCGTTGCGGATGGCCGACTCGACCCGGTAATCGATGGTGCGCCCCTGGGCATCGGTAAGCAGCACGCAGTAGTCAGCGCCGCGCACCCGCTCATGCAAGCGCGCCACGGCATCGCTGGCGATGCGCAGGAACAGCTCGGCGCGTTCGCGGCATTCGTTGAGCAGGCTTTGGGAAAGGATACGCGGCCCCTGCTGGGAACCGGGATCGAGGCGGTACACATCCATGGAGCGGCGCCATGAATCGAGGATCAGCGGTGGTACCGGCGCCTGCGGCAGGCGGTCGGCATTCTTCAACACCCTGCTGACGCAGTCCACATGGGCTCGGGAGTTCGCGGCAAGCATTCAGGCCCTCCGGTTCTCGTTACTGTTTTTATCGTTGTACGGCCATTAAGCGCCTCTGGGCATGCCCCGACAAGCACTGTGTGATTACCGGCTGGCTTGAGACGCAGCGTCTCAGTGTCTCGGCTAAGCAGGCCCGGCGCTGGCACCCGGCGTCTCGCCACCCTACCCGTGAAAACCTGCCCGAACACGACCAGAGCCCTCTAGCCCGGCTACTTCAGCCATCGCGAAGAAAGCTGGCACCCCGCTTGCTCCTGCCCTTGCAAACAAAAATACGAGGTGCGCCATGCCGCTACCCGCCCCGATTGTCGGGATCATTGCCAACCCTGCCTCTGGCCGCGACCTGCGCCGCCTGACCGCCAATGCCGGGCTCTATTCGAGCACCGACAAGGCCTCGGCTATACAGCGCCTGCTGGCCGCTTTCGGCGCCACCGGCATTGGCCAGGTGTTGCTGCCCATCGACATGACCGGCATCGCTGCCGCCGTGCTCAAGGCCAGCCAGGGCCCGGGGGCCCGTGACCAGCACTGGCCGGCCATCGAAATCCTCGACCTGCCACTGAGCCAGACCGTGGCCGATACCCGCCTGGCTACCCGGCGCATGGTCGAGCGCGGCGTGGCGATGATCGCCGTGCTGGGCGGTGATGGCACCCACAAGGCGGTCGCCGCCGAAGCCGGTGACGTGCCGCTGCTGACCCTGTCCACCGGCACCAACAACGCCTTCCCCGAACTTCGCGAAGCCACCAGCGCGGGCCTGGCCGGTGGCCTGCTTGCCAGTGGCCGGGTACCGGCCAGCATCGGCTTGCGCCGCAACAAACGCTTACTGGTGAACGTGCCTGAACAACAACTGATCGAGTGGGCCTTGGTCGAGGTGGCCGTGTCGCCGCAGCGCTTCATCGGTGCCCGTGCGCTAAGCCGCAGCGAGGACCTCTGCGAAGTCTTCGCCTGCTTCGCCGAGCCCCACGCCATCGGCCTGTCGGCCCTGTGCGGTCTGTGGTGCCCGGTGTCACGGCAAGACCCGCACGGCGCCTGGGTACGCCTGGCCCCCGACGCCGAACAGGCGCTGTTGGCGCCGTTGGCGCCCGGCCTGCTGCAAGCCTGCGGCATCACTGCCTGCGGTCCGCTGACACCCGGCGTCGCCCAGCGCCTGAGCCTCGCCAGCGGCACCCTGGCCCTGGACGGCGAACGCGAAATCGAATTTGCCGAGCATGACACCCCCACCATCACCCTCGACCACCAAGGCCCACTCAGTGTGGACGTCGAGGCCGTGCTGGCGCATGCCGCCCGCCACCACCTGCTGGCCGTCCCGCGCGGCCACCGGCTGCACCCTGCAAACCCGTGTTGAGACAACCCCGGAGAACAACAAGATGTCCAATCAACTCAGTACTGATCAACTGCTGCATGCCTATGAAGTCATGCGGACCATCCGCGCCTTCGAAGAACGCCTGCATGTGGAGTTCGCCACCGGCGAAATTCCCGGCTTCGTCCACCTGTATGCCGGCGAAGAAGCCTCTGCAGCCGGGGTCATGGCCCACCTGCGCGACAGCGACTGCATTGCCTCGACCCACCGCGGCCATGGCCACTGCATCGCCAAAGGCGTGGACGTGTACGGCATGATGGCCGAGATCTACGGCAAGAAAACCGGCGTGTGCGGCGGCAAGGGCGGCTCGATGCACATTGCCGACCTGGAAAAAGGCATGCTCGGTGCCAACGGTATCGTCGGCGCCGGCGCACCACTGGTGGCCGGGGCGGCGCTGGCGGCCAAGCTCAAGGGCCGCGATGACGTGTCGGTAGCCTTCTTCGGCGATGGGGCATCCAACGAGGGCGCGGTGTTCGAGGCCATGAACATGGCATCGATCATGAACCTGCCCTGCATCTTCGTGGCCGAGAACAACGGCTACGCCGAGGCAACTGCCTCCAACTGGTCCGTAGCCTGCGACCATATTGCCGACCGCGCTGCCGGCTTCGGCATGCCAGGCGTCACCATCGACGGCTTTGACTTCTTTGCCGTATACGAGGCCGCCGGCGCTGCCATCGAGCGCGCCCGTTCCGGGCAAGGGCCGTCGCTGATCGAGGTCAAGCTCAGCCGTTACTACGGCCATTTCGAAGGCGATGCGCAAACCTACCGCGCCCCTGATGAAGTGAAGAACCTGCGCGAATCCCGCGACTGCCTCATGCAATTTCGCAACAAGACCACCCGCGCCGGCCTGCTCACGGCCAAGCAACTGGACGCCATCGACGCCCGCGTCGAGGACCTGATCGAAGACGCCGTTCGCCGCGCCAAATCCGATCCCAAGCCACAGCCCGCCGACCTGCTCACCGACGTCTACGTCGCCTACCCCTGAGCCGCGGATTACAAGAACAACAGGAGAACCACCATGGCAAGAAAGATCAGCTACCAGCAGGCCATCAACGAAGCCCTGGCCCAGGAAATGCGTCGCGACAGCACAGTGTTCATCATTGGCGAAGACGTCGCCGGCGGCGCCGGTGCGCCCGGCGAGGATGACGCCTGGGGTGGCGTGTTGGGCGTGACCAAAGGCCTGTATCACCAATTCCCCGGCCGCGTGCTTGACGCGCCGCTATCGGAAATCGGCTACGTCGGCGCGGCCGTCGGTGCTGCCACCCAGGGCCTGCGCCCGGTGTGCGAACTGATGTTCGTCGACTTCGCCGGCTGCTGCCTGGACCAAATCCTCAACCAGGCCGCCAAGTTCCGCTACATGTTCGGCGGCAAGGCAGTAACCCCGCTGGTGATGCGCACCATGTATGGCGCCGGCCTGCGCGCAGCCGCCCAGCACTCGCAGATGCTCACCTCGCTATGGACGCACATCCCCGGCCTGAAAGTGGTGTGCCCATCCTCGCCTTACGATGCCAAGGGCCTGTTGATCCAGGCGATCCGCGACAACGACCCGGTGATCTTCTGCGAACACAAGTTGCTGTACAGCATGCAGGGCGAGGTGCCGGAAGAGGTGTACACCGTACCGTTCGGCGAAGCCAACTTCTTGCGCGATGGCGACGACGTGACCCTCGTTACCTACGGGCGCATGGTGCATGTGGCGCTGGAGGCCGCCAACAACCTGGCCCGCCAGGGCATCGACTGCGAAGTGCTGGACCTGCGCACTACCAGCCCGCTGGACGAAGACAGCATTCTGGAAAGTGTGGAGAAGACCGGCCGCCTGGTGGTGATCGATGAAGCCAACCCGCGCTGCTCGATGGCCACCGACATCAGCGCGCTGGTGGCGCAGAAGGCTTTTGGCGCACTCAAGGGCCCCATCGAAATGGTCACCGCACCGCATACCCCGGTGCCGTTCTCCGATGCCCTGGAGGACCTGTACATCCCTGATGCGGCGAAGATTGAAGCCGCCGTGCGCAAGGTAATCGAAGCCGCAAGGAGTGCCGCATGAGCCAGATCCATACCCTGACCATGCCCAAGTGGGGCCTGTCGATGACCGAGGGCCGGGTGGACACCTGGCTCAAGCAGGAAGGTGACGAAATCAGCAAGGGCGACGAGGTGCTGGACGTTGAGACCGACAAGATCAGCAGCAGCGTCGAAGCGCCGTTCAGCGGCGTGCTGCGCCGCCAGGTGGCCAAGCCGGATGAAACCCTGCCCGTCGGCGCACTGCTGGCGGTGGTGGTCGAAGGCGAAGCAGAGGAGGCCGAGATCGATGCGGTGGTACAGCGCTTCCAGGCCGAGTTCGTCGCCGAAGGCGGCAGCGACCAGAGCCAGGGGCCGGCCCCACAGAAGGCGGAAGTTGGCGGGCGCCTGCTGCGCTGGTTCGAGCTGGGTGAAGGCGGCACACCGCTGGTACTGGTGCACGGTTTTGGCGGTGACCTCAACAACTGGCTGTTCAACCACCCGGCGCTGGCTGCCGAGCGGCGGGTCATCGCCCTCGACCTGCCGGGCCACGGCGAGTCGGCCAAGGCCCTGCAGCGGGGCGACCTGGATGAGTTGAGCGAAACCGTGCTCGCCCTGCTCGACCACCTGGACATCGCCAAGGCGCACCTGGCTGGCCATTCCATGGGCGGTGCCGTCAGCCTCAACGTGGCGCGCCTGGCCCCGCAGCGGGTGGCCAGCCTGAGCCTGGTGGCCAGCGCCGGTCTGGGCGAAGCGATCAACGGACAGTACTTGCAAGGTTTCGTTACCGCGGCCAACCGCAATGCACTCAAACCGCAGATGGTGCAGTTGTTTGCCGACCCGGCGCTGGTCACCCGGCAAATGCTGGAAGACATGCTCAAGTTCAAGCGCCTGGAAGGTGTGGACCAGGCCCTGCAGCAGCTGGCAGGGGCGCTCGCCGACGGCGACCGGCAGCGCCACGACTTGCGCGGGGTACTTGGCAATCACCCGGCACTGGTGGTGTGGGGTGGCAGGGATGCGATCATCCCGGCCAGCCACGCCGAGGGCCTGGAAGCCGAAGTACAGGTGCTGCCAGAGGCCGGCCACATGGTGCAGATGGAGGCGGCCGAACAGGTCAACCAGCAACTGCTCGCATTCCTACGCAAGCACTAAGCCCTTTTCGTGAGCCTGGAGAACAACAATGAATGACCTGAGCCACACCCACATGCGCGCTGCTGTCTGGCATGGCCGCAATGATATACGTGTCGAACAGGTACCCTTGCCGGCCGACCCTGCGCCGGGCTGGGTGCAGATCAAGGTGGACTGGTGCGGCATCTGCGGCTCCGACCTGCACGAATATGTTGCCGGCCCGGTGTTCATCCCGGTAGAGGCCCCGCACCCGCTGACCGGCATTCAGGGCCAGTGCATCCTCGGCCACGAATTCTGCGGCCACATCGCCAAGCTTGGCGAAGGCGTGGAAGGCTATGCCGTAGGCGACCCGGTGGCGGCAGACGCCTGCCAGCATTGCGGTACCTGCTATTACTGCACCCATGGCCTGTACAACATCTGCGAACGCCTGGCGTTCACCGGCCTGATGAACAACGGTGCCTTCGCCGAGCTGGTCAACGTGCCCGCCAACCTGCTCTACCGGCTGCCGCAGGGCTTCCCTGCCGAAGCCGGAGCACTGATCGAACCGCTGGCGGTGGGTATGCACGCGGTGAAAAAGGCCGGCAGCCTGCTTGGGCAAACCGTTGTAGTGGTGGGAGCCGGCACCATCGGCCTTTGCACCATCATGTGTGCCAAAGCCGCGGGCGCAGCGCAGGTTATCGCCCTGGAAATGTCCTCAGCACGCAAAGCCAAGGCCAAAGAAGTAGGCGCCAACGTGGTGCTGGACCCCAGCCAGTGCGATGCCCTGGCGGAAATCCGCGCACTGACTGCAGGGCTGGGCGCCGATGTGAGTTTTGAGTGCATCGGCAATAAACATACGGCCAAGCTGGCCATCGACACCATCCGCAAGGCGGGCAAATGCGTGCTGGTGGGTATTTTCGAAGAGCCCAGCGAGTTCAACTTCTTCGAGCTGGTGTCCACCGAGAAACAGGTGCTGGGGGCGTTGGCGTACAACGGCGAGTTTGCCGACGTGATTGCCTTCATTGCTGATGGTCGGCTGGATATTCGCCCGCTGGTAACCGGCCGGATCGGGTTGGAACAGATTGTCGAGCTGGGCTTCGAGGAACTGGTGAACAACAAAGAGGAGAACGTGAAGATCATCGTTTCACCAGGTGTGCGCTGATTGCACCTTGAAGGCAACGTGGCACCTGTGGGAGCGGGTGGGCCTGCGAACAATGCAACACCGTGGCGGGCACCGGCTTTGCCGGTGTTCGCGGCTGAAGCCGCTCCTACAGGGCAAGGTTCCAAGGCCTTGCGCTGACACAGGGGCTCGCTGTCTCAGGATCCCATTCTGCGTCATACTCGGCAGACCTATTGCCCGGTCCTCGCCATGCGTCCATTGCTCCCCATTACCCTGGTCCTGCTGCTCGCCGCCTGTGGCGATGGCGAATCGCTGCTCCCGCCGGACGCACGGCTGCCTGACGGCGGGCGTTACCGGGGGCAGGTGGTCGATGGCCTGCTGCAAGGTGAGGGCCGGATCGACTACCCCAATGGCAGCTGGTACGCCGGCAGCTTCAAGGACGGCCAGTGGCACGGCCAGGGCGAATGGCATGGCCAGAACGGCGAGGTCTACCGCGGCCAGTTCGCCGAGGGGCTGTTTCAGGGCTTGGGCGAGCTGACCACCCCGGGCAGCCACTATAGCGGCACCTTCCGCCACGGCCGCCGCGACGGCGAGGGCACCCTCAAGCAAGCCGACCAGACATACCGCGGCCAGTTCAAGGACGACCTGTACGACGGCGCAGGCCAACTGGAGCTGGCCGACGGCAGTCGCTACCAAGGCCTGTTCGCCAAGGGCAAGCCCAACGGCGCCGGGGTGCGCAGCGATGCCAGCGGCAACCAGTTCAGCGGCCACTTCGTCAACGGCCAGCTACAAGGCGCCGGCACCTACGACAGCGTTGATGGCGAGCAGTACATCGGCGAATTCAAGGACAACCGCCTGGAGGGCCGAGGCCGCTACGAAAATGCCGATGGCGACGTGTGGATCGGTGAATTCAAGGACGGTTCGCTGATCGGCGAAGGCGAGTTGCTGGGCAGCGATGGCAGCCACTACAGGGGTGAGTTCGCCGACTGGCGTCTGTCGGGCCAGGGCAGCCTGCAACTGGCCGACGGCAGCAAGTATATCGGCGGTTTCCTGAACGATGCCTACCATGGCCATGGGCGGCTGATTCTGCCCAGTGGCAAGGTCGAAAGCGGAACATGGGCCAACGGCGTGCGCGTGCGCGACCAGAATGGCAAGCTGCTACCAGACCCACTGGACCTGGCTTTGCTCAACCAGGGCCGGCTGCTGGACGAGGCGCTGGCTCGGGTACCTCGCTCGGCGCCACCGATCCAGCTGTATAGCCTGGTCGTGGCCGGCGATGGCCAGCAAAGCGTATTCCTGCGCGAAGCCGACTACGTCAGCAACATGCTAAAGGTGCGCTTTGGCGCCCGTGGCCAGGTGACCCTGGTCAACCACCGCGACCACATGGCCACACGCCCCATGGCCACCCGCGAAAACCTCTCCCGCGCTGCCGCCACCCTGGCAGAGCGCAGCGGCCCCGAAGACCTGGTGTTCATCTACCTCACCAGCCATGGCAGCCAGGACCACCAGCTGGTGCTCGACCAGCCCCGTCTGCAATTGGCCGACCTGGCCGCTGACGAGCTGGCAACAGCCTTGGCGCCGCTGAAGGATCGCGACAAGGTAATCGTCATCTCCGCCTGCTATTCAGGGGGCTATATCGCTCCGCTCAAAGACGAGCGCACGGTCATCATGACCGCTGCCCGGGCCGACCGCGTCTCCTTCGGTTGCTCGGAGGAAGCCGACTTCACCTACTTTGGCGATGCCCTGTTCGCTGAAGCGCTGAACCAGACCGACGACCTGAAACAGGCGTTTGAACTGGCACGTGCCAGCGTTGCCGAAAGAGAACAAAGGGAAGGCTTCGAGGCCTCCGAGCCGCAGCTGTGGGCACCGCCGGCCGTGCTTGAGCACTGGCATCGCCTGCGCCAGCAACAAGCCGAAGAAGCGTTGCGTAACGCCACACAGGCCAACGTGAGGGAACAGGCAAAAATGCCCGGCACTCACTAGACTTGTGTGTAACAAGGGAGAGACATCATGTACTTGACGCCTCAGCATGTCCTGCTTGCCGGAGCCACCGGTCTGACCGGTGAACACCTGCTAGACCGCCTGCTCAACGAGCCCACCATCACCCGTGTCCTGGCGCCTACACGCCGACCATTGGCCGAGCACCCGCACCTGGAAAACCCGGTGGGCGACCCGGCAGTATTCCTTCCGCAACTGGCCGGGCGGGTCGACATCGCGTACTGCTGCCTGGGCACCACGCTGAAGCAGGCGGGTTCCGAATCGGCTTTCCGCGCAGTGGATCTGGACATGGTGGTCGCCTTCAGCAAGCGTGCCCGGGAAATGGGCGCACGGCATCTGCTGGTGGTCAGTGCAGTGGGCGCCGACCCTAAGTCGTCAATTTTCTATAACCGGGTCAAGGGCGAGATGGAAGAAGCGCTCAAGGCTCAGGACTGGCCACAGTTGACCATCGTGCGGCCCTCGTTCCTGCTGGGCGAGCGACTGGAGCCACGGCTGACTGAACAGCTAGTTGCGCCGTTTTCCCGGTTCATACCCGGGAAATACCGGGGAATCGAGGCTTGTACCCTGGCCCGTGCCCTGTGGCGGCTGGCGCTGGAGGAAGAAGACGGCGTGCGGGTCGTCGAGTCGGATGAATTGCGCAGGTTGGGCAGGATCTAGGCTTCGCCTGTGCCCGCAAAGGCCATCACAGGCCGCCGCTAGCCTGGAAGCCTATGCCGGCCGCTGTCAGCAAAGACAACGGCAGCAGCAGGGTATCGAGCAGCATGCTGCCGGGCAGATCCAGGCGCGGATACGCCGGAGCGTCCGCCCCGTAATGATCCCGCGGGCAACACCCGCCATTGATCACATACAAATCCAGACGGGTACCGGCATACACCACCGGTGCGCCGGGCTTGTTGGCATCCAGCGTGCGCACCGTGGCGCACCCACCCAGCATCACCAGCGCCAGCAACCCCGCCAGTGCTCGCTTCAATCATCCACCCCGAAGTGGTGCTCGCCCCAACGCGGCAACATGTCCTGGGGGATGTTCAGCAGGTTGAGGATACGCGCCACGACAAAGTCGACCAGGTCGTCGATGGTCTGCGGCTGGTGATAGAACCCCGGTGCCGCTGGCAGGATCACCGCGCCCATTTGCGACAGCTTGAGCATGTTTTCCAGGTGGATGGTGGAGAATGGCGCTTCGCGTGGCACCAGGATCAGCTGGCGACGCTCCTTGAGGGTAACGTCGGCAGCACGCTCAATCAGGTTGTTGCAGGCGCCAGTGGCGATGGCCGACAAGGTGCCAGTGGAACAGGGGACCACCACCATTGCCGCCGGGGCGCCAGAGCCCGAGGCTACCGGCGACATCCAGTCTTCCTTGCCATATACCCGGATCTGCCCATCGGCCGCGCCGGTGTATTCAGTCAGGAAGGCCTGCATCGCCTGGGGCTTGGCCGGCAACACAACATCCGTCTCGGTGGCCATCACCAACTGCGCGGCCTTGGAAATCAGGAAGTGCACCTCGCGGTCTTCGCGTACCAGGCAATCGAGCAGGCGAAGGCCATACTGGGCACCCGAGGCGCCCGTCATGGCCAGGGTAATGCGTTCCGGCCCGTTCACTTCAGCGCCTCGGCCAGCTTGCCGTGCAGGCCGCCGAAGCCGCCGTTGCTCATGATCACCACATGGGTGCCTGGGCGAGCCTGGCCTTTGATCCGCTCGATGATCGCTTCGAGGCTGTCAGCCACCACGCTTGGTACCTTGCACTGCGCAGCAGTGCCGGCCAGGTCCCAGCCGAGGTTGGCCGGCGCATACCAGATCACCTGGTCGGCGTCGTTGACGCTTTCTGGCAGCCCGTCACGATGGGCACCGAGTTTCATCGAGTTGGAGCGTGGCTCGATCACCGCGATCACAGGCGCCTCCCCCACCCGCTTGCGCAGGCCGTCGAGCGTGGTGGCAATGGCGGTCGGATGGTGGGCGAAGTCATCGTAAATGGTCACACCTTGTACTTCGGCAACCTTCTCCATGCGCCGCTTGACGCTCTTGAACGCACTCAGGCCCTCGATACCCATGGCGGGCACCACGCCTACATGACGCGCTGCTGCCAGGGTAGCCAAGGCATTGGCGACGTTGTGCTGGCCGCTCAGCGCCCAATCCACCACACCCTGCACTTCGCCCTCGAACAGTACTTCAAAGCGCGAGCCATCGGGGCTGAGCAGGCGGGCTTGCCACTGGCCGCCCTCACCGGTGGTTTGCACAGGTGTCCAGCAGCCCATGCCGATCACACGCTCCAGCGCTTGCTCGGTGGTCGGGTGGATGACCAGGCCTTCGCCGGGGATAGTCCGCACCAGGTGATGGAACTGCCGCTCGATCGAGGCCAAGTCCGGGAAGATGTCCGCGTGATCGAACTCAAGGTTGTTGAGGATCGCGGTACGCGGGTGATAGTGGACGAACTTCGAGCGCTTGTCGAAGAAGGCGCTGTCGTACTCGTCGGCTTCCACCACAAAGAACGGCGTGTCGCCCAAGCGGGCCGACACCGAGAAGTTCTGCGGCACGCCACCAATCAGGAAGCCCGGGCTCATGCCGGCGTGCTCCAGCACCCAGGCCAGCATGCTGCTGGTGGTGGTCTTGCCGTGAGTACCGGCAACGGCCAGCACCCAGCGGCCTTGCAGCACGTGGTCGGCCAGCCACTGCGGGCCGGAGACGTAGGGCAGGCCCTTGTTCAGCACGTATTCAACCGCTGGGTTGCCGCGCGACATGGCGTTGCCGATGACCACCAGGTCCGGCGCCGGATCCAGCTGGGCCGGGTCATAGCCTTGGGTCAGTTCGATACCCTGGGCTTCGAGCTGGGTGCTCATCGGGGGATAGACGTTGGCGTCGGAGCCGGTGACGCGGTGGCCAAGTTCCTTGGCCAGCACCGCCAGCGAACCCATGAAAGTGCCGCAAATACCGAGAATGTGAATATGCATGGTCGACCTCGCAAAACATCGAGGCAGGGTAGCCCAGGGCGCGACAAATCGCACCCGCTGTTTCGCTCAGTCGCCTCTGGTAATGCCGTGTTTGCGCAGTTTTCGATACAAGGTATTGCGGCTGATGCCCAAGTGCTCGGCGACGCGGGTGAGATGCCAGTGTTTTGCCTCCAGGACCTCCTTCAGCGCTTGCCGCTCCGCGTCGAGCAGAACCTCGGTCCCTACAGACTCACCCTCAATCTCTGCGGCACCGCCGGACCTGTGGGAGCGGGCTTGCCCGCGAACGAGGGCAACGCCCTCGCCCTCTATTGCCTGGTCGGACATCGTGGGCTCGCCCGCCCCCACGGGAGGTGGGCTGGTGCGGATGACGGCGGGGAGGTCCGCAAAGGTAATGCGGGCATCTTCGCAAAGCGCCACCAGGGTACGCAGCACATTGCGCATCTGCCGCACGTTCCCTGGCCAGTTAAATGCGAGCAGCGCCTGCCGCGCCCTGGGCTCGATGTCTATCCATTGCCCCTGCGTCTCCTGACGTAGCAGAAAGTCCAGCAACTGCGCCTTGTCACTGCGTTCGCGTACCGCCGGCAGCGCGACCTCCAGGCCATTGAGGCGGTAATACAGGTCCTCGCGGAAACTGCCCTGTTCAACCCGTTCCAGCAGGTCACGGTGCGTAGCACTGACGATGCGCACGTCCACCGCCTGTGGCTCTCCCCCGATCGGCACCACCTGGCGCTCCTCCAGCACCCGCAGCAGTCGGGTTTGCAGGGCAAGCGGCATATCGCCGATCTCGTCCAGCAGCAAGGTGCCGCCATCGGCCTGCAACAGCTTGCCACGCATACCCTCCTTGCGCGCGCCGGTAAAACTGCCGCCGCGGTACCCGAACAGCTCACTCTCGATCAGGCTTTCCGGGATAGACGCGCAGTTGATGGCGACGAACGGCTTGCCGCGCCGCTCACTGGCCTGATGCACAGCCTGGGCGAAGGCCTCCTTGCCACAGCCAGTCTCGCCGCGCAGCAGCAATGGCACATTGCGCTCGAACACCCGCACGCTGCGGCGAAAATCATTTTGCAACGCAGGGTCAAGCAGACAGACCAGCGGCTCCACTTCACCTGCGGGCCGCGGGTGGGCGGCCGGCACCGACCACACCGGCGCCCGGGCCTGCCCCCGCAGGCTAGCGAACACCTGGCGACCGTCCAGGGTACGCAGCGGCCAGACGGCACTGCCGCCGGGCGTGGCACGGCTGAACATTTCGTCATGGCTGCACGCGAAAAAGCACTCCAACGGTTTGCCCAGCACGCCGCCCCGTACCGTGCCCAGCAGGTTCAGTGCGCTTTGGTTGGCAGCGCAAATGCGCCCATCGCCGTCGAACGCCAGCAAGCCTTCGCTGAACAGGCCGACCGACTCGGCTTGCAGGTGAAAACGCAATAACCATTGCTGCTCGAAATGGCGCAGGAAATAGCAGCTTTCGATCATCTTCGCCGAAAGGTTGACCAACGCCATGGTGTGGAACTGGCTTTGCCGCGATACATCGGGGCGCGCAGAGGACACGTCGAGTACCGCCAGCAGGTCGCCATGCGGGTCGAACACCGGGCTGGCCGAGCAGGTCAGCCCGGTGTGACGGCCACGGAAGTGCTCGTTCTGATGGATGGTCAGCGCCTGGCGCTCGACCAGGCAGGTGCCGATGCCATTGGTGCCCTCGCGCGCCTCGCTCCAGTCAGCGCCCAACCACAGCCCGGCACGCTCGAAGCTACGCCGCTCGGCGGGGGCACTGACGCAGTTGAGGATCACCCCGCGGGCGTCGGTCAGCAGCACCGCGTGGCCTGCGCCGGAAAGCTGCTGGTGCAGGCTGTTCATTTCATGGTCGGCAATTTGCAGCACCTGATGCAGGCGCTCGCGGCTTTCCAGCAGGCGCCCATGCTCAAGCACCACCGGCGCTTCGATCACCGCCGGGTCGAGGTGGTAATCCTCCAGGCAGCGCAGCCAGGAGCGGGCGATGGACGGGTCACTGCCGCCCTCCCCGGCCCCACCATGGGCAACGCTATGAACCTGCCGGGCATGGCGCGTGAAGTGATTGCTCTGCATTGTTGTAATTCTCCGCAGATAGAGCGTCAGCCCAGCATCCTCCACCCGGGTAGGCTTTGCAATGCACACGCCTGCGATGTGTCGCAAACGGCACAAAATGTCACCCCAGGCGTACCGACACCGGTACAGCGGCCCTTGATCAGCCCCGTAAAAATGACCCAAGTCATTGATTTGCCTGGCGTGGCCAACACTGGCCCAACCCTTGCTCTATGCTTTTCAACTCCCTAAAAAACACAATACCAAGGAGACACACCATGCGTTATGCACATCCCGGAACCGAAGGCGCGAAGGTTTCCTTCAAGAGCCGCTACGGCAACTACATCGGTGGTGAGTTCGTTACTCCGGTAAAGGGGCAGTACTTCGAAAATACCTCCCCGGTGAATGGCAAGCTGATCGCTGAATTCCCCCGCTCTACTGCCGAAGACATCGAGAAGGCCCTGGATGCCGCCCATGCTGCGGCCGACGCCTGGGGCCGCACTTCAGTGCAGGATCGCTCCAACGTTCTGCTGAAGATCGCCGACCGCATCGAGCAGAACCTCGAACTGCTGGCCATTACCGAAACCTGGGACAACGGCAAGCCGATCCGCGAAACCCTCAACGCCGACATTCCGCTGGCCGTCGACCACTTCCGCTATTTCGCTGGCTGCATCCGCGCCCAGGAAGGCGGCGCTGCCGAAATCAATGAAGGCACCGTGGCCTACCACATCCACGAGCCACTGGGCGTGGTCGGGCAGATCATCCCCTGGAACTTCCCGATCCTGATGGCTGCCTGGAAGCTTGCCCCGGCACTGGCCGCTGGTAACTGCGTGGTGCTCAAGCCAGCCGAACAGACGCCGCTTGGCATCACCGTGCTGCTCGAAGTCATTGGCGACCTGCTGCCACCTGGCGTGCTCAACGTAGTGCAAGGCTATGGCCGCGAAGCCGGTGAAGCCCTGGCCACCAGCAAACGCATCGCCAAGATCGCCTTCACCGGCTCTACCCCGGTGGGCTCGCACATCATGAAATGCGCCGCCGAGAACATCATCCCGTCCACCGTCGAACTGGGTGGCAAGTCGCCGAACGTGTACTTCGAAGACATCATGCAGGCCGAGCCAAGCTTCATCGAGAAGGCAGCAGAAGGCATGGTGCTGGCATTCTTCAACCAGGGCGAAGTGTGCACCTGCCCGTCGCGTGCCCTGGTGCAAGAGTCGATCTATCCGCAGTTCATGGAAGTGGTGATGAAGAAGGTGCTGCAGATCAAGCGCGGCGACCCGCTGGACACCGACACCATGGTCGGCGCCCAGGCCTCGCAGCAGCAGTTCGAAAAAATCCTCTCGTACCTGCAGATCGCCCAGGAGGAAGGCGCCGAGCTGCTCACCGGCGGCAAGGTCGAGAAGCTGGAAGGTGCGCTGGCTACCGGTTACTACATCCAGCCGACCCTGCTCAAGGGCAACAACAAGATGCGCGTGTTCCAGGAAGAAATCTTCGGCCCGGTGGTCAGCGTCACCACCTTCAAGGACGAAGCCGAAGCACTGGCGATTGCCAACGACACCGAGTTCGGCCTGGGCGCCGGCGTGTGGACCCGCGACATCAACCGTGCCTACCGCATGGGCCGCGGCATCAAGGCTGGCCGTGTGTGGACCAACTGCTACCACCTGTACCCGGCGCATGCCGCGTTCGGCGGGTACAAGAAGTCGGGGGTTGGGCGTGAAACACACAAGATGATGCTGGATCACTATCAGCAGACCAAGAACCTGCTGGTGAGCTACGACATCAATCCGCTGGGCTTCTTCTAGACCGCGTCGCCTTCTTCGCGGGTAAACCCGCTCCTACAGGTCCTGCGCTGGTCTTGAATCTTGCGCAATCCCTGTAGGAGCGGGTTCACCCGCGAAGAGGCCAGGCCGGCATACCCTAAACCCAGGGCGGCAACCGTGCACCAACCGCTCTGGCTCGCTTCCTGCAGTACCCATCACCATCGGCCCGGAACCCTCCCGGCCACCAAGAAAAACAACAGGTGAATCTATGCCAAGCGAACATTCCGCCGGATCGCCGGCAGGCTCCTCCGTCGACTTCGAGAAAGTCGGCTCTGACTATTTCCAGCAACGTGAACTGAAAAAAGGCGCCGCCGGCTGGGTACTGCTGGTCGGCCTGGGCGTGGCGTACGTCATTTCCGGCGATTACGCCGGCTGGAACTTCGGCCTGGCGCAAGGCGGCTGGGGCGGCATGTTCCTGGCCACCTTGCTGATGGCAACCATGTACCTGTGCATGTGCTTCTCGCTGGCCGAACTGTCGTCGATGATCCCCACCGCTGGCGGTGGCTATGGCTTTGCCCGCAGTGCCTTCGGCCCGTGGGGCGGCTTTTTGACCGGCACGGCGATCCTTATCGAATACGCCATCGCCCCTGCCGCCATCGCGGTGTTCATCGGCGCCTACTGCCAATCGCTGTTCGGTATCGGCGGCTGGATGATCTACCTGGCGTTCTACATCGTGTTCATCGGCATCCACATTTTCGGCGTGGGTGAGGCACTGAAGCTGATGTTCATCATCACCGCCATCGCCGCCATTGCACTCGCCGTATTCCTGATAGGCATGGTGCCCCATTTTGATGCAGCCAACCTGTTCGACATCGCCAAAACGGACGCCGTCGGCGCCAGCAGCTTCCTGCCGTTCGGCTATGTCGGCGTGTGGGCAGCCATCCCCTACGCCATCTGGTTCTTCCTTGCTGTCGAGGGCGTGCCGCTGGCCGCAGAAGAAACCAAGAACCCCAAGCGTGACCTGCCACGTGGCCTGATCGGCGCCATGCTGGTACTGCTGGCCTTCGCCTTGCTGATCCTGGTGGTCGGCCCGGGCGGCGCAGGCTCCGAGGCGCTGAAGGCCTCCGGTAACCCGCTGGTCGAAGCCCTGTCGAAGGCCTACGGCGGCTCAACCTGGATGGGCGGCTTCGTCAACCTGGTCGGTCTGGCCGGGCTGATCGCCAGCTTCTTCTCGATCATCTATGCCTATTCACGGCAGATCTTCGCCCTGTCCCGCGCCGGTTACCTGCCGCGCAAACTGTCGGAAACCAACAAGAGCAAGGCCCCGGTAATGGCCTTGGTCATCCCGGGCATCATCGGTTTTGCCCTGTCGCTGACAGGCCAGGGTGACTTGCTGATCCTGGTGGCAGTGTTTGGCGCTACCCTGTCTTACGTGCTGATGATGGCTGCGCACATCACCCTGCGCATCCGCCGGCCAAAGATGGAACGCCCCTACCGCACCCCGGGTGGCATCTTTACTTCCGGCCTGGCGCTGGTGCTGGCGTGTATCGCCGTGGTCGCCGGATTCCTGGTTGACCCGCGGGTAGTCATTGGCGCTGCAGTGATCTATGCGGTATTAATTGCCTACTTTGCTTTCTACAGCCGCCACCACCTGGTCGCGGGCACACCGGAAGAGGAATTCGCCGCGATCCAGAAGGCCGAAGAGGCCCTGCACTGATCGCCGCCACCCGCCGCGGGGCAACCCGCGGCTCTGGAGATTCTGTATGGCAAGTTTCGTACACACGGTCGGCCATCTGGTCTACCGCTTCGACAGCCTCAAGGAAGTGATGGCCAAGGCCAGCCCGGCACGCTCCGGGGACTGCCTGGCAGGTGTCGCGGCCAGCAACGACGGCGAGCGCGTCGCCGCGCAGATGGCGTTGGCCAATATTCCGCTGACGCACTTTCTCAATGAAGCACTGATCCCTTACGAAGCAGATGAAGTTACCCGCCTGATCATCGACACCCACGATGCCCAGGCCTTCGCCCCGGTCAGCCACCTGACCGTGGGTGGCCTGCGCGACTGGCTGCTGAGCGAGGAAGCCGACGAAAGCAGCCTGCGCGACCTGGCGCCCGGGTTGACCCCGGAAATGGCCGCTGCCGTGTCGAAGATCATGCGCGTGCAGGACCTGGTGCTGGTGGCGCAGAAAATCCGCGTGGTCACCCGGTTCCGCGGCACCATGGGCCTGCGCGGGCGCCTGTCGACCCGGCTGCAACCCAACCACCCGACAGACGAACCGGCCGGTATTGCCACCAGCATTCTCGACGGTTTGCTGTACGGCAACGGCGACGCCATGATCGGTATCAACCCGGCCACCGACAGCATCGCTTCGATCTGCGCCCTGCTGGAAATGCTCGACGCCATCATCCAGCGCTACGACATCCCCACCCAGTCCTGCGTACTGACCCACGTCACCACCTCGATCGAAGCGATCAACCGCGGCGTGCCACTGGACCTGGTGTTCCAGTCCATCGCCGGCACAGAGGCGGCCAACGCCGGCTTCGGTATCAACCTGAACGTGTTGCAGGAAGGCTACGAAGCAGGGCTGTCGCTGAAACGTGGCACCCTCGGGCAGAACCTGATGTATTTCGAAACCGGCCAGGGCAGTGCGCTCTCGGCCAACGCCCACCACGGCGTCGACCAGCAGACCTGCGAAACCCGCGCCTATGCCGTGGCTCGTCACTTCAAGCCGTTCCTGGTCAACACCGTGGTCGGTTTCATTGGCCCGGAATACCTGTACAACGGCAAGCAGATCATCCGCGCCGGCCTCGAAGACCATTTCTGCGGCAAACTGCTGGGCGTGCCGATGGGTTGCGATATCTGCTACACCAACCATGCCGAAGCCGATCAGGACGACATGGACACCTTGCTGACGCTGCTGGGTGTGGCCGGCATCAACTTCATCATGGGCATCCCCGGCTCCGACGACATCATGCTCAACTACCAGACCACCTCGTTCCATGACGCGTTGTACGCGCGCCAGACCCTGGGCCTGAAGCCCGGGCCGGAATTCGAGGCATGGCTGGCCCGCACCGGTATCTTCACCCAGGCAGATGGCCGGGTGCGCTTCGGTGACAACCTGCCGCCGGCCTTCCGCCAGGCCTTGGCACAGCTTGCATAGGGATGACCATGGACCATCGCACGCCTACCCCCGACAACCCTTGGCTGGCCCTGCGCAACCTGACCCCGGCGCGCATCGCCCTGGGCCGCACCGGCACCAGCCTGCCGACCGGGGCGCAGCTGGACTTCCAGTTCGCCCATGCCCAGGCACGAGATGCCGTGCACCTGGCTTTCGACCACGCCGGCCTGGCCAGCCAGCTGAGTGACCGCGGGCGCGAGAGCCTGGTGTTGCATAGCGCTGCCAGCGACCGCCACCAGTACTTGCAGCGCCCGGACCTTGGCCGGCGGCTGAACGAAGACTCGATTGCGACCCTTCGCCAGCATGCCCAGGCCAACCCCGGTGGCGTCGACCTGGCCATCGTGGTGGCTGACGGCCTCTCGGCACTGGCCGTGCATCGCCACACGCTGCCGTTCCTGACCCGCTTCGACGAACAGGCTGCCGCCGACGGCTGGACCAGCGCTCCGGTGGTGCTGGTGCAGCAGGGCCGTGTGGCAGTGGCCGACGAGGTCGGCGAACTGCTGGGCGCCCGGATGACGGTGATGCTGATCGGCGAGCGCCCGGGGCTGAGTTCACCCGATAGCCTTGGCCTGTATTTCACTTACGCACCCAAGGTCGGCCTGACCGATGCCTACCGCAACTGCATTTCCAATATCCGCCTGGAGGGGCTGAGCTATGGCATGGCGGCGCACCGCCTGTTGTACTTGATGCGCGAAGCCTGCCGGCGCCAGCTTTCCGGGGTGAATCTGAAGGACGAAGCCGAGGTCCATAGCCTGGAGAATGAAGACAGCGCCAATCAGAAAGGTAACTTCCTGCTCGGCAAAGGGTAAAAAACCTGTCACGGAAGGCGGATTGCACTTGTGCCGTGCATTGGGCAGCATGCCCTTGAACGCTGCTGGCATTCCGCTGTTTCCCAAATGGACTCTGAGGGCCGCACATGCGCATCATCAAAGCAACCCTGGAACACCTCGACCTGCTTACCCCGTTGTTCGTCAAATACCGTGAGTTCTACGGGCAACTGCCCTACCCCGACAGCTCGCGCAGCTTTCTGGAGAAGCGACTGAAGCGGGACGAATCGGTGATTTACCTGGCACTTCCGGATGATGACGACGGCAAACTGCTGGGCTTTTGCCAGCTGTACCCGAGCTACTCGTCGCTGTCGTTGAAGCGGGTATGGATTCTCAACGATATCTATGTAGCCGAGGACTCCCGGCGCATGCTGGTCGCCGACCACCTGATTCGCGAAGCGAAGAAAATGGCCAAAGAGACCAATGCCGTGCGCATGCGCGTGTCGACCAGCGCGAACAATGAAGTAGCGCACAAGACTTACGAATCCATCGGTTTTCGTGAGGATACCGAGTTCAAGAGCTACATCCTGCCCATCAGCCAGGATTGACCGGCACCGACCGCTTCGCGGGCACGCCCGCTTCCACAAGCAAGGTAATGATCCTTGTGGGAGCAGGCGTGCCCGCGAAGCGGTTGGTAAAGGAATACCCTTCTACCGTAACCCCCCGCTACAAACTCTCCGGGCATGTTCCTGACTTAGCCGTATAATGGCTCACCTGTCATGTGTGAAAATTTACCCTCCCCCCGGTAACCAAGCCTACGCCCAAGAACACAGGTGCTGTACATGGATTTCAACCCGCTGGACCTTATCCTGCATCTCGATGCCTACCTCGATCTGCTGGTCACCAATTACGGTCCCTGGATCTACGCCATCCTGTTCACCGTGATCTTCTGCGAAACCGGCCTGGTAGTGATGCCATTCCTGCCGGGCGACTCGTTGCTGTTCATCGCCGGCGCCGTGGCGGCGGGTGGCGGCATGGACCCGGTGCTGCTGGCCGGCCTGCTGATGGCCGCTGCAATCCTGGGCGACAGCACCAATTACGTGATCGGCCGAACAGCCGGCGAGCGTTTGTTCAACAACCCCAACTCCAAGATCTTCCGCCGGGACTACCTGCAACGTACCCACGATTTCTATGAACGCCATGGCGGCAAGACCGTGACCATGGCGCGCTTCCTGCCCATCTTGCGCACCTTCGCACCGTTCGTCGCGGGCATCGCTCACATGCACTACCCACGCTTCCTCGGTTTCAGCATTGCCGGTTCGCTGCTTTGGGTCGGCGGCCTGGTCACCTTGGGCTACTTCTTCGGCAACGTGCCGTTCATCAAGCAGCACCTGTCGCTGATGGTGGTGGGCATCATCATCCTGTCGCTGGTGCCGATGATTCTCGGCTTGCTGCGTGGGCGCCTGGGCCGTACGGCCAAGGCTCACTGAACAGGTAAAGAACAAACGGCATGTGGTCATTCAGCGCCTGGCGGCGCAAGCGTACTCTGGCGCGTTACCCGATCACGCCACAGCAATGGCAGACCGTACGCGAGCGGCTGCCGATGCTGGACGGCATCAGCGACGCGGAAGACCGCTGGCTGCGCGAAGCCTGCGTCCTGTTCCTGCTCGACAAGCACCTCACCTGTCTGCCCGGTGTCGAGCTGGACGACGAGCAGCGCCTGATGCTGGCCGCACAGGCACAGTTACCGCTGCTTCACCTGGGTGAGCTGAACTGGTACCAAGGCTTCCACGAAATCATCCTGTACCCCGACGACTTCAAGAGCCCCCAGCGCCACCGCGATGCCAGTGGCGTGGAGCATGTATGGGACGGCGAACACAGCGGCGAGGCGTGGCAGCAGGGGCCGATCATCCTGGCCTGGAACGGCGTGCAGGCCAGTGGTGGCTGGGAGGCTTACAACCTGGTCATCCATGAGCTGGCGCACAAGCTCGACATGCTCAATGGCGATGCCAACGGCCTGCCACCGCTGCACAGCAGCATGCCAGTTGATGAGTGGGCAACAGCCATGCAGCAGGCTTACGACGACCTCAACCAGCAACTGGACGCCAACCCCGACGCCGAAACCGCCATCGACCCCTACGCTGCGGAAAACCCGGCAGAGTTCTTTGCCGTTACCAGCGAGTACTTCTTTAGTGCCCCCGACCTGCTTCATCAGGCTTATCCACAGGTCTACCACCAGTTGTCGCTGTTCTACCGGCAAGACCCGCTGGCACGCCTGTGCCGGCTGCAGGCGGAACACCCCGAGTACCGCGAAAGCCACGCCTGACGGGCCCGCACATCAGGCCAAGCGTGGCGTGCCCCGGCAGAATGTGCCTATAATCGCCGCCACTTTTTGGTCAAACACGGGGGCACTGCCCAATGAGCTACAGCAAGATTCCGGCGGGCAAAGACCTGCCGAACGACATCTACGTCGCCATCGAGATCCCGGCCAACCACGCGCCGATCAAATACGAGATCGACAAGGACAGCGACACGCTGTTCGTCGACCGTTTCATGGCTACCCCAATGTTCTACCCAGCCAACTATGGCTTCATCCCGAACACCCTGGCTGACGACGGTGACCCGCTGGACGTGCTGGTGGTTACCCCTTACCCAGTGGCCCCAGGCTCGGTTATCCGCGCCCGTCCGGTTGGCGTGCTGAACATGACCGACGACGGTGGCGGCGACGCAAAGGTCATCGCTGTTCCTCACGACAAGCTGTCGCAGCTGTACGTTGACGTCAAGGAATACACCGACCTGCCAGCCCTGCTGATCCAGCAGATCGAGCACTTCTTTGCCAACTACAAAGATCTCGAGAAGGGCAAGTGGGTCAAGATCGAAGGCTGGGAAGGCGCCGACGCCGCCCGTGCCGCGATCACCAAATCGGTAGCTGCCTACAAGGGCTGATTCCGATTGCAGGAGAAACCCCGCTTAGGCGGGGTTTTTTTATGCAGGAATGGGCAATACGCACATTACTGGTAATAAATCCTACGCCGTCCTACACCAGAACCTTACAAACAACCACTTTTCATACAAACCCCGTCAACATCCGGTTCATATCCTGTCTGGCAATTCGCCGCTACACTCGCCGCCATGAACACTTCCGGCGACCGCCTCAGGGCCCTGCTCCAAGAATGTGGCCTGACCCCTTCCGATTTCGCCGCCCAGCGCAGCGTCACAGCACAGCACGTCAACAACTGGTTCAAACGCGGTGTGCCTTTGGCCCGGCTGGACGAACTGGCCGATCTGTTCTGTGTGCACCGGCGTTGGCTGCGCACCGGTGAAGGCCCCAAACACCCCAATCCACTCCTGCGCAAAGGCCTTCCACGGCCGGCGCCCGCCAACCCGCTTACCCCGCTGACGGAACATCGTGGCCGAGTATTGAAGGTACCCTACTACGAAGTGCGCAACGGCTTGCTGTCGCCGGTGGGCAGCAAGCACCTGCGCTTGCCGGCAAAAGCCCTGAAGGGCTTGGGTGTGCAAGCCGGCAACGCAATCTGCCTGGCAATGCCGACCAGCAACATGCTCCCGCTGATTCCGCTGCAAGCTACGCTGGCCATCGACCTGGGCATGACCCAGGTGGTCGAGGGCGAAACCTATGCCCTGCTGCAAAACGGCATGCTCAGGGTGAACAATCTCAGTCTTGGCCCGCACGACACCCTGTACCTGCACAGCCATGACCGGCGCAACTACACGGTCGAACGCTACACCGCTGCTCAGCGTCAGGCGCAGGGCCTGGAAATTCTTGGTTGGGTCTTCCACTGGTCACATTTCCGCCAGCAGCGGCCCAGCTGAAGCACCCTGTGCAATTTTTTGCTGGGCATCCTGCGCCCGCCCTTGTATGCTACGCCGCACATTAAGCCCCGACCGGCGCGAGCCGCGTTCCAGAGGGCTCGGCGATATCCCACACGGGCATCTGCCATCTCTTTCAGGCCCTTGATGGCCACACAGTTAAGGCGATTGCGGCTTACCATAAATTAGTCGGAAGCGTCCCCGAGAAGCCGGCCACAAGCCGGCTTTTTAATTTTGCAATGCCCCGTCCTGCATAAGGTTGACAGCTCCCGTCGTGCTCAGCCCCCCGCTGTTCACGTTCAGCCCGCAAGCGATTCTGGGGTGTCAGCTTCTTCTTGTCGCGCATATAGATATCAAGTGGATATTTCGAAATCTTCCAATGGAGGGTTTTTTCTGAAGGTGAGCGTTTCGCGCCAGACTATAATAAAACGATTAGATGTGCGCTGACACGTGCGGCCATCCTTGGAGATTACATTTAATCTGTAACGGCTTGATGTAGTGATGAGGACTTAGCATGAACGCCTTATTGAAAGAGCTGCACGCCTATCATCATGAGGTGGCTACCAAAATTACTCAGATCAAAGAATTACTGGAGAGGATAAGGCACGGCTCTGCGGGTGCCGATGACTGCAAGCTGTTGTTTAAGCAACTGGAAGCCTTGCACGGTGATGCAGAGCGGCACCACCATGAAAATGAAGAGCTTATTCGGCTGGTCTTGCTGACAACCGACGCACCGATTCACCAACGGGTCATGGCCATCGAGCAAGATCATAAAGCCTTCACGCGAATTGCCGGCCAGCTCAAGATGTTGGAGCAGTCAAAGCAAGAGGCCAGAGTAATTGCCGACACGATCGAAGACTTCATCAAGAAATATTATGACCATATGGATGCCGAGGAGAATATTTTCTTTCCGCTGGCAGACAAGTGGTTGTCAGACACCCAATGGCAGGAAATAAAGCATCAATGGCACCCATCGTAGATTTAATATACTTGAATTAAAAGCAAGCTGTTTATTAACACGCGGCCTCACAACTTTATGGCACTGATATCCGATGGTGCAGATACTTTCCCAAGTTTTTCATCATTCAGCCTCAAGGCCGCGCCCTTTGCGGGCGCGGCCTTGAGTTAAGGCGCACCTAGCGGCCACAGACCCCGTCAGAAGTCATACCGCGCCCCAACCATCATGCTGCGCGACGGCCCGTAGAAGTTGAACGTCGAGGTAGACCCCACCCGCGACAGGTAGTCCCGGTCGAACAGGTTGTTGACGTTGAGGGTGGCCGTCAGCTTCGAAGTCACCGGGTAAGACAGCATCGCATCCACCGTCGCGTAGCCCGGCGCGTCGATACGCACGCCGCCGTTTTCGGAGTAGAAGTTGCTCATCGCGGAAATTCCGCCACCAATCGCCAGGCCGGTCAGCGGCCCTTGGCTGATGGTGTACTTGCTCCAAAGCGAAGCCTGGTTGCGCGGCATGATGAAGAACGTGGTTTCGGCGTCCCCCTTGACGGTTTCGGTCTCCATCCACGTGTAGCCAGCCAGCAGTTCCCAGTTTGGCGTCAGCTTGCCGCTCACTTCAACTTCCGCGCCCTTCACGCGGGTCTTGCCGGATGCAACGGAATCGGTAGTGGCCACACCATCAGCATCGTACACGGTGGTAGCGCGATTCTTGTCGGTCAGGCGGAACACCGAGAAGCGCGTATTCAAGTCGCCGCCAAAGTAGCTGCTCTTGAGGCCGAACTCGTACTGCTCGCCTTCACGCGGTTTCAACACCCGGCCATTGCTGTCGGTGTCGGATTGAGGCTTGAAAACCTGCGAGTAGCTAGCGTACAGCGCGTGGTTCTCGGTCAAGTCATAGACCAGGCCCCCGTACGGGGTGAAGTGGCCGTCCACACGTTTGCTGTCATTGGTCGTAGCACCGCTGCTCAGGGTGGTGGTGTAGAAATCACCGCGATACCAACTGAAACGGCCACCGGCAATCAGCGCAAGGCGCTCGATCGGGCGGAAGGTGACCTTGGAATAAAGGCCGTATTCCTCTTCCTGCATGCCGGTCTCGGTGCTGTAGTTGGGCGACGGTTTGGCGAACTGTTTAGGCGAGTAGGTGTTGACGTTGATGGCACCCAGGTTGGTGGTGCCGTTGAGATACTCGGTGTCGTAGTTCTTGTAGTCGCTGCCCACCACGAACTCGCTGACCTGGCCAAAGGTTTCGAACGGCTGGCTGTAACTGGCGTCCAGCGAGTAGGTGTCCTGAGTGAAATCGCGGGCGCTGGCGCGTTCGGAGTTGGCGCCGGTATTGGCGTTGGTGGCGGTGAAGGCGTAAAGATAATTAGTATCGCGGTGCGAGCCACGGGCAGCGACACGACCATAACCGCCGTTGTCGAAGCGGTGGGTCAGCTCGGCGACCAGGTCGGTGGTCTTGCCATCGAAGTAGTTCCAGTCGGCCCCCAGGAAACGGGAGTGGCTGAAGTCGGGCACTTCACCGGACAACGTGGCCGGATAGCCGTTGTGCGGGGTGATGTTCTTCACCTCGTGCATCAGGCCGAACGACAGCGTGGTGGCCTCGTCCAGGTCGATATCCAGCGCACCGTAATAGCTGTTGCTGGTGTTGGCGTTGTAGTCCACCTCGCCATTGGTGTCGTCACGGGACGCAATGAAGCGCCCGCGCACGCGACCGCCGGCGTCCAGCGGACCGCTCAGGTCGATTTCTTCATGGTTGGTGTCCCAGGTGCCGTAGCTGCCTTCGATATGGCCCTGAAATTCGGCGGTCGGGCGCTTGCGTACCATGTTGACGATACCGCCCAGTTCGCTGGTGCTGCTGAACAGCCCGGCCGGGCCACGCATGATTTCGACACGGTCGAACGCGGCCAGCGACGGTACGGTGCCAAAGATGCTGGCCATGGGGGCCGGCAGGCCATCGATGTTGAATTCGCTGTACTCGTAGCCACGGGCGTAGATCGACGAACGGCCGCTGTCGTTGGTCAGGGTGCGCAGGCCGGCGGTGTACTTGGCCAGGTCATCCAGATGTACGAACTGGCGATCCTTGACGTAGTCCTGGGTGTAGACGGTGATCGACTGCGGAATGTCCTTGAGCGCTGCCGGCGTCTTGGTGCCCACGGTAGCGGCATCGACGCTGTAACCGCCGGTTTCTTCCGAAGGCAGCATGTCGTACAGGCGGTTGCCTTCGATGGTCAATGCAGGCAGATCAAGCGAGGTGTCTTCGGCCGCCGCCTGGGTCGCTACCGTTTCGGCCACTGCCGATAAAGAAAACGGTGCCAGCAACCCCAGCGCCAGCCATCCCCGCACCCGTTGCAAGCTGCCCACACTTTTGAAACCGGTCATGACACACCCTTCGCCCAAATGATATTGAATCGCAAACGAAACAAGTTGCTTTTTGCGAACGATACCGGAGCGAAAACCAGGGTGCAGCAGGATTAACCTTCTTAACACATCAAGGCGTTGCCCTTTCCCTGCAGCCAGTGGGATGATTCGCAACTGATAAAAGTTCTCATCAAGGCTCGCCGTGCCCACCTCACTTCTCCTTGCCGAAGACGACCCACGCCTGCTTCAGGACCTGGAACGCCATTTCCGCAACCGCGGTTTCCAGGTGCACGCCTGCGCCAGCGGCACCCAGGCCCTGAATGCCATACAGCAATCGCAGTTCGAACTGGTGCTGCTGGACATCATGCTGCCAGGCATCGACGGCCTCAGCCTGCTCGATGCCCTGCGCCGCCAGCAGGCAGTGCCGGTCATGCTGATGTCGGCACTAGGGGCCGAGCAGGATCGCATCAGCGGCTTCACCCGTGGTGCAGACGACTACCTGCCCAAGCCCTTCAGCCTGGCGGAGCTGGACGCTCGGGTGGATGCCTTGCTGCGTCGCGTAGCATTCGATCGTGGTACCGCGCTGCGTGCCGACGTGGGGGAGGTGATGCTGGACCACGACCGCCAGGACGTTATCCACAACGGCAACGCCGCTGGCCTTACCGCTTCCGAATTCCGCTTGCTGGTCACGCTGCTGGCCCACCCCGACGAAGCGTTGAGCAAGCCCTTCCTGTACCAGACCGTGCTGCACAGGGCCTATACCCGACTGGACCGAGGCCTGGATGTGCATGTGTGCAACCTGCGCCGCAAACTGGCCGACATCAGCGCCCAGCACCTGCAGATCCAGGCCGTGCGTGGCCAAGGGTACATCCTGGTCGACACGGAGCAGGCCTGATGCGTCGCCACCCGTTGCTGTGGAAACTGGCCTTGCTGCAAGTCAGCTTCTGCCTGTTGCTGATCTGGCTCATCTGGACCTGGGGCCTTTCGGTGGAACGCAGTACCTATTTTCTGTCCCAGGCCGATCAGGACTACCTGGCACGTTATGCTCAACAGGCCGAACAGGCGTTGGAGCAGGACGGCGCGGTCGGCATCGAAGCCTGGCGCAAGCAGGTGGAACGGGCCGAGGACACCTGGGTGGCCGTGATCGGTCCATACCTTCAGAGCCTTGGCACCACGCCGCTGAGCGCCGAGGAAGCCAGCCACCTGACATTCATGCGCAAGCTCGACTGGCCGATGAGCCGGCGCCTGCAGGATGAACTGCCCTACGTCAGCATCGAATTTCCGCAACACCCCGAGCATGGCCGCCTGGTGCTGCAACTGCCCGAACGGCTGCTACCCACTGGCCTGACACCCTGGACCCATGTGGTCACGCATGGCGTTGCCCCCGCACTACTGGCCCTGCTGCTAGGCCTTGCGCTATACCGGCATCTTGTCGTGCCGCTGAACCGCCTGCGCGACCGCGCCGACGCCCTGCGGGCCGATGACCTGGACAGCCCCGCCCTGCCCCTGCAGGAACGCCGTGATGAGCTGGGTGAGCTGGCTCAGGCCTTCGAGCACATGGCCGGGCGCCTGCGTCAGAGTCTTGAGCAACAACGCCTGCTGTTGCGCACGCTGTCTCACGAATTGCGCACGCCGCTGGCGCGGCTGCGCATCGCCCATGACAGCGACTTGCCACCGCCGCAGTTGCGCGAGCGCCTGGACCGTGAGGTGGGGGACATGCAGAAGCTGCTGGAAAACACCCTCGACCTGGCCTGGATGGACACCGAACAGCCCAGCCTGGCGACCGAGCCGGTATTGGTACTTTCCGTGTGGGAAGCCTTGTGCGAGGACGTCTGCTTCGAAAGCGGCTGGGACCGTGCGCGCCTGCCGTGTTCACTTGGCACCGACTGCCTGGTGCAGGCCCATCTGGACAGCCTGGCCCAAGCCCTGGAAAACCTGTTGCGCAATGCCATTCGCCACTCGCCGACCGAAGGCCGGATCAGCCTCGATGGCTGGCGCTCAGGCGCCTGCTGGCACCTGCGCCTGAGCGACCAGGGGCCAGGCGTACCTGATACCGACCTTGAGCGCATTTTCAAGCCCTACCAGCGCCTGGCCGACAGTGGCGCAGGCTTCGGCCTGGGCCTGGCTATCGCCCGTCGCGCCATCGAACTGCAAGGCGGGCGGTTGTGGGCCAGCAATGGGCACCCGGGCCTGTGTCTGCACATGACCTTGCCTGCGGCCTGAGACTGTTTAGAAAGTTAATGCGCTTTACGCTCGATCGGGACTGGTTATCATCTGGGCGCTCAAGCCTTGCGCTCCTTGCAAAGCCCTGACGAGACGCCCGATGAGCAAGAAGACCCTGATGCTGGCCTTGGCACTTGCCCTGGCGGCCCCTCTTGTCCTGGCCCAGCCCGAGCATGACCAGAAGATGGACACGTCGGTGTTACAGCGCCAGGACCTGGCCTATCACTTCAGCCAGCTTGATCTGGACTCGGCCGATGGCCTGCGTCACTACCGCCTGTGGGTTGGCAAGCCGAATCGTCCAGCGCCGGCATCGGGGTACCCGGTGCTGTGGATGCTCGATGGGAATGCTGCGCTGGGGACGCTGGATCAGCAGCAACTGGACAGGCTCGCAGCGGGCCAGGCGCCCCTGCTGGTGGCGGTGGGTTATCCGACCGAACTGCGCATCGACAGGGCCGGCCGCACGCTGGACTACACCCCGGCGCTGCCGGAGCAGGCGCAGCAGCGTGACCCACTGACCGGCCAGCCCAGCGGCGGGGTCGATGCGTTCCTGAAGCTTCTGACCGGGCGCATGCGCACGATGGTGTCGGCTGTGGCGCCGATCGATCCGCAACGACAGACGCTATGGGGGCACTCCTATGGTGGCCTGGCCGTGCTTCACGCACTGTTTACCCGCCCCGGCGCATTCAGCCTTTACGCTGCTGCCAGCCCGTCACTGTGGTGGCGCGATGGCGTGATTGTCCGGGAGGCGCAAGGACTTTCCTCACGCCTGGGCGAGGCGCGCCCGCACCTGTTGCTGATGCGCGGCGGGCAGGAGCCCGCCAGCCCGCATGGTTCGCCGCACGAGAACGACGAGTTGCCTGCGCGCCAACTGGCGGCAGATCTGGCCGCGATCAAAGGCCTCGACGTGCGCTTTGAGCGCTTCGAGGGTCTGGGGCATGGGCCCATGCTGGGCGCCTCCCTGCGCAGGGTGATCGAAGGCATGTCTGGCCAGTGACCAGCCCTGTGCCTGCCCGGCTCAACGTTGCGCGTACTTGAGCACGTACAGGCACAGCTCGCGGTAGACATCGACAGGCAACTGCGACATCAGCCTCTGAGCCTGGCCGAGGGTTTTGCAATTGAGTTCGGCCATCGCCCGACGGTGTTCCGAACCCAGCAGGCCGGCATGCACCACCTGCGCATACTGAATATAGGAACAGGGGAAATCGGCCTGGGGACTGCGCTGGACCTTGAAGTTGATCTTCAGGTCTGCCCCGCGGAAGAAAGCTCTGCCCTGGTAGGTCTGCTGGGGCACGAGGAGCCCTTTTTCAGGACAGGTGCTGTGACAGACCGGCAGACTGTTCTTTTCCGTCTCCAGGCCACGTCGATAGATCACGATTTCAGAACCCGGTACCTCGATACAGGCGTTTTCGAAAGCATCGATGATGGACCTGCCATTGATTTGCGCCTCTTCGATCTGCGTCAGGCTGACCACACGCTCGATCTCATGATTGGCAACGCTGTTGACCACACGGTCCAGGGTCGACCAGTGGCTGAACTCTTTCTGACACGCTACCAGATGAACCTCGCTCTGATAGCCCTGCCGGGCGGCTTCAGGTGGAAAATCAGCGAAATGAGGGCTGTCGAGCGCGGTCTCCATGATGATGTTGTATTTGTTTTCCATCGCATACGTGCAAACCATGGCCCCCAGCCGCCAGATGAACGACTCGGTATGCTCGTAGACATGCAGCACGCCTTTGTCTTCCATCGCCCGATAATGAGGGTGCAGTTCACGAAAATGGGTTTCGTCAAGGCGAACATAATTGTCGTAGCGCCCGCTCTTCAACAGCGTTTTTTCCAGCAAGTACGTTTTACCCGAGCCCTGTGCACCGGCAATGATGAGCATTTTGGGCTTGAGCACGCCGTCGACGTAGTCGCGTTTCTTGTCGAACAATGTGTCGGCGACCTTTCTGAATGCGAGATGGAGATCGGTATCGGTAAAAGGATAGAGAAAGGACATGACGGTTCGTTTCCTAGGCTTGCCAAAGTGACCGTCACGAAGGTAGGCGCTGCGGCAGGTGAAAAGGGGTAGATGGTTACTGCTGCAAGTCTCGTCGAAGGTAGTAGAACCGCGGGTTGCCACTGGGGTGGCCCTGTGCTGTATGCTTGGTCGGTCTTCAGGGCGGGGTGTAAGTCCCCACCGGCGGTAAATCGAAAGATAAGCCCGCGAGCGCCCCGACCATGTCGGGGGTCAGCAGATCTGGTGCAACTCCAGAGCCGACGGTCATAGTCCGGATGAAAGAAGGCGTCATGCAGGGGCCATCCGGGCGCCCTTGCGCGCGCATTTTGTTCGCCCCGAGACGTTCATCGATCATTCACGAGGAGCGTTTCATGTTCACCCAGCACCACGCGCAATTCCCCAATGTTTCCGCCGCCATCGCCGCCTTCCAGGCCGGGCGCCCTGTACTGTTGCTCGACGATGACGACCGCGAGGACGAAGCGGACATCATTGCCGCCGCCGAGAACATTTCGCTGCAGACCATGGCCATGATGATTCGCGATTGCAGCGGCATCGTCTGCCTGTGCCTGGACGAAGCCACCGTCGACGAACTGCAGCTGGCACCCATGGTGCAGAACAACCAGGCCCGTCATGGGACCGGCTTCACCGTCACCATCGAGGCGGCGGAAGGGATCACAACCGGGGTTTCGGCCCAGGATCGTATTACCACCATTGCCGCAGCACTGAGTTCCAGCGCCGAACAGCGCCATATCGTCAGCCCGGGGCATGTTTTTCCGCTGCGCGCCCGCAATGGCGGCGTGCTGACCCGCCGTGGACACACCGAAGGTTCGGTAGACCTGGCGCGCCTGGCCGGCCTGCGCCCGGCAGCGGTCTTGTGCGAGCTGATGAACCCCGATGGCAGCATGGCCCGTGGTGAGCAGGTGGCGGTATATGCACGGCAGTACAATTTGCCGGTGCTGACCATCGAGGAGCTGGCGCGGTACCGTGAGGCGATGCTTGAACGGGAAGCAGAGCCGGCCTGATCCGAACCGGGACGCTTTGCGGTCCTTGTGTGAGCGGCCCTTTCGCTACACAGGGCCGCTGCTCCGTCGGTCTGCATAAGCCGAGCAGTTGCCGGAAGTTTGCTACCCCCGCCCCGCTCTGCTAGTGTCGCGCCGTTCTGAATGCCACCGAGACAGTCGCCATGGCCCGCAAAAAAGCCTCCCTCGATTTCGAGCAATCCCTCGCAGACCTGCAAGCACTGGTCGAGCGCCTGGAGAACGGCGAGTTGTCGCTGGAAGAGTCGCTGGCCGCCTTTGAACAAGGCATCGCCCTGACACGTGACTGCCAGGGCGCCCTGGCCCAGGCCGAACAGAAGGTGCAAATTCTGCTGGAGCGCGACGGTGAACTGGCTGCCCAGCCCTTCGACGCGGAGCCGGAAGCATGATTGGCACCTACCAGGCCGGTTGCCAGGCGCGAGTCGACGCAGCCCTCGAACCGCTGTTCATCGCCCCGAGCAAAGAGCTGGAACGCCTCTACGCCGCCATGCGCTACAGCGTGATGAACGGCGGCAAACGCGTGCGCCCGCTGTTGGCCTATGCGGCCTGCGAAGCCTTGGGCGCCCCGGCCGAACAGGCCAACGGCGCAGCCTGCGCGGTAGAGCTGATCCATGCTTACTCGCTGGTGCATGACGACCTCCCGGCCATGGACGACGACGACCTGCGTCGCGGCCAGCCGACCACCCACAAGGCTTTTGACGAAGCGTGCGCAATCCTCGCGGGCGACGGTTTGCAGAGCCTGGCTTTCAGTGCCCTGCTCGACCCATGCCTGAGCCCTCAGATCGACAGCATTCGTCTGGCCATGGTTCAGGTACTGGCCAAAGCTGCCGGCCCGGCCGGCATGGTTGGCGGCCAGGCCATCGATCTCGGTTCGGTGGGCCAGAAGCTGGACCAGCAGGCGCTGGAGTTCATGCACCGGCACAAGACCGGCGCGCTGATCGAAGCCAGTGTACGCCTCGGCGCCCTGGCCAGTGCCCGTGCCGAACCGGCGCAGCTGGATGCCCTGCAGACTTATGCACAGGCCATTGGCCTGGCATTCCAGGTGCAGGACGACATCCTCGACGTGGAAAGCGACACCGCCACCCTGGGCAAACGCCAAGGTGCAGACATAGCGCGTGACAAACCGACCTACCCGGCCCTGCTGGGCCTGGAAGCCGCCAAAGTCTATGCAATCGAACTGCGCGACCAGGCGCTGGCTGCACTGCAAGGGTTCGGCGAAACGGCCGAACCGCTGCGGGCCTTGGCGCGTTACATCGTCGAACGCCGTAACTAAAAAGCTTCACCTATCCCTGTAGGAGCGGGTTTACCCGCGAATGCGATCTTGAATTTGCCGACGCATTCGCGGGTAAACCCGCTCCTACAGAGGGCCGCGTAACCTGTGGTCGAATGGGCACTTTTCCCACAATGGGGTAAACTGCCGCGTCTTCACAAACCTATAACGACTCGCCTGATGCCCACGACGTTTCAAGAGATCCCCCGCGAACGCCCGGTCACGCCGTTGCTCGACCGCGCTGACACGCCTGCCGGCCTGCGCCGGTTGGCCGAAGCCGACCTGGAAACGCTGGCCGACGAACTGCGCCAGGAATTGCTCTACACCGTCGGGCAGACCGGTGGGCATTTTGGTGCCGGTCTGGGCGTGATCGAGCTGACCATCGCCCTGCACTACGTGTTCGACACCCCGGACGACCGGTTGGTGTGGGACGTGGGGCACCAGGCCTACCCGCACAAGATCCTCACCGGGCGCCGTAACCGCATGCTCAGCCTGCGCCAGAAGGACGGCATCGCGGCCTTCCCGCGCCGCAGCGAAAGCGAGTACGACACCTTTGGCGTTGGCCACTCCAGCACCTCGATCAGCGCCGCGCTGGGCATGGCCATTGCTGCCCGCCTGCAGAACAGCGCACGCAAGTCGATCGCGGTGATCGGTGATGGCGCGCTGACCGCCGGCATGGCATTCGAGGCGTTGAACCACGCCCAGGAAGTCAATGCCGACATGCTGGTGATCCTCAACGACAACGACATGTCGATTTCGCGCAACGTCGGCGGCCTGTCCAACTACCTGGCCAAGATCCTCTCCAGCCGCACCTACGCGAGCATGCGCGAAGGCAGCAAGAAAGTGCTGTCGCGACTGCCAGGCGCCTGGGAAATTGCCCGTCGCACCGAGGAATACGCCAAGGGCATGCTGGTGCCAGGCACGCTGTTCGAGGAACTGGGCTGGAACTACATCGGCCCGATCGACGGCCACGACCTGCCCACCATGATCGCCACCCTGCGCAACATGCGTGACCTGAAAGGCCCGCAGTTCCTGCATGTGGTGACCAAGAAGGGCAAAGGCTTCGCCCCTGCCGAGATTGACCCGATCGGCTACCACGCCATCACCAAGCTGGAGCCGGCCGACAAGCCGGCTGCGCCGAAGAAAGCCAGCGGTCCGAAATACTCCGCGGTGTTCGGCCAGTGGCTGTGCGACATGGCCGCCGCCGACAACCGCCTGGTGGGCATTACCCCGGCAATGAAGGAAGGCTCGGACCTGGTCGACTTCAGCGAGCGCTACCCTGAGCGCTACTTCGACGTTGCGATCGCAGAGCAACATGCCGTGACCTTGGCGGCCGGCATGGCCTGCGAGGGCAGCAAGCCGGTGGTGGCGATCTACTCCACTTTCCTGCAGCGTGCCTACGATCAGCTGATCCACGACGTGGCGGTGCAGAACCTCGACGTGCTGTTCGCCATCGACCGCGCCGGCCTGGTCGGCGAGGACGGCCCGACCCACGCCGGCAGCTACGACCTGTCGTACCTACGCTGCATCCCGGGCATGCTGGTGATGACCCCCAGCGACGAGAACGAACTGCGCAAGATGCTCAGCACCGGCCACCTGTACAACGGCCCGGCCGCTGTACGGTACCCGCGTGGTACCGGCCCGAATGCGCCGATCAGCGGTGACCTGCAACCACTGGAGATCGGTAAAGGCGTGGTCCGCCGCCAGGGCGAGAAAGTGGCCCTGCTGGTGTTCGGCGTACAACTGGCCGAGGCCATGCAAGTGGCCGAACAGATCAACGCCACGGTGGTCGACATGCGCTTCGTCAAGCCGTTGGACGAGGCGCTGGTGCTGGAGCTGGCAGGCAACCATGAGCTGCTGGTAACCATCGAAGAGAACGCCATCATGGGTGGCGCGGGCGCTGCGGTGGGTGAGTTCCTTGCCAGCCAGGCAGTGCTCAAGCCGCTTCTGCACCTGGGGCTGCCGGATATCTATGTCGAGCATGCCAAGCCTGCGCAAATGCTGGCTGAGTGCGGGCTGGATGCAGCCGGGATCGAGGCTTCGGTGAAGGCTCGCATGGCCAGGCTCGGGCTCTAGGGCGCTTTCGCGGGTAAACCCGCTCCTACGACGGCCTGCGCCCGATCACCGATGTGTGCTCACTGTAGGAGCGGGTTTACCCGCGAATACGGTAGCGGCGGCGACGGTGAACGGCTGGTGAAAATTGGCTAGCAGGCCCGGCCCTTTCGCGGGTGAACCCGCTCCTACGGCGGGCTGCGCCCGATCACCGATGTGTGCTCACTGTAGGAGCGGGTTTACCCGCGAATACGATAGCGGCGGCGACGGTGAACGGCGGGTGAAAATTGGCCAGCAGGCCCGGCCCTTTCGCGGGTAAACCCGCTCCTACGGCGGGCTGCGCCCGATCACCGATGTGTGCCCACTGTAGGAGCGGGTTTACCCGCGAATACGGTAGCGGCGACAACGGTGAACGGCTGGTGAAAATTGGCCAGCAGGCCCGGCCCTTTCGCGGGTAAACCCGCTCCTACGGCGGGCTGCGCCCGATCACCGATGTGTGCCCACTGTAGGAGCGGGTTTACCCGCGAATACGGTAGCGGCGACAACGGTGAACGGCTGGTGAAAATTGGCCAGCAGGCCCGGCCCTTTCGCGGGTAAACCCGCTCCTACGGCGGGCTGCGCCCGATCACCGATGTGTGCCCACTGTAGGAGCGGGTTTACCCGCGAATACGGTAGCGGCGACAACGGTGAACGGCTGGTGAAAATTGGCCAGCAGGCCCGGCCCTTTCGCGGGTAAACCCGCTCCTACGGCGGGCTGCGCCCGATCACCGATGTGTGCCCACTGTAGGAGCGGGTTTACCCGCGAATACGGTAGCGGCGACAACGGTGAACGGCGGGTGAAAATTGGCCTGCAGGCCCGGCCCTTTCGCGGGTGAACCCGCTCCTACGGCGGGCTGCGCCCGATCACCGATGTGTGCCCACTGTAGGAGCGGGTTTACCCGCGAATACGATAGCGGCGGCGACGGTGAACGGCGGGTGAAAATTGGCCAGCAGGCCCGGCCCTTTCGCGGGTAAACCCGCGCCTACGGGGACAGCACAGTGCTGTGGAAATCCTTTGGAACTGCCCATGAAAAAATTAGCCTGTACCACGATTCTCTGTGCCCCTACATTCCTTCTGGCCGCTGAGCGCGACGACGCCCTAAAGCTCCCCGACGTGCTGATCAGCGCCAGCCGCCAAGTCGAATCGCGTACCGCCACCAGTGCTGCCAATACGGTTTTCACCCGCACCGACATCGACCGCCTGCAACCCTCCAGCGTCACCGACTTGCTCTCCCGCGTGCCGGGCGTGCAAGTGGCACCTACCGGTGGCCGTGGCAGCCTGCCGGGGATCTTTATCCGTGGCACCAAGGCCGCACAAAGCCTGGTGCTGGTCGATGGCGTGCGCATCGCCAACGCCACCTCGGGCGACAGCGGCCTGCAGTTTCTGGACATCGACCAGATCGAGCGCATCGAAGTACTGCGAGGCTCGCGCTCAGCGGTGTACGGCAGCGATGCCATTGGCGGGGTGATCCAGATCTTCACTCGACGCAGCAGTGGCCCCGGCCTGCAGCCACGCCTGCGCATGGCCGCCGGCAGCAACCAGACATTCCAACGCAGCCTGGGGCTTTCTGGCGGCAACGACTCGACCCGCTTCAACCTTGGCGCCAGCCTGGATGAAACTGCCGGCATCGACTCGACCGGGCCATCCTTCGCCAGCGATGGTGACCACGACGCCTACCGCAACAAGGCGTTGAACCTGAGCCTGAGCCACACCTTCGGTGAGCGCTTCGAGGCCGGCTTGAACCTGCTCGACAGCCGTGGTCGCAGCGAGTACGACAACCCGTTCGGCGGCTTCGACCCCGTGACCTTCGAGAGCTTCGGTCAACAACCCTACACCGACTTCAGCGTCAGCAGCCTGGGCAGCTACGTTGACGTTCAGGTCACCGAAACCTGGCACTCACGCCTTGAACTGGCACATAGCGAGAACCGGGACGACAAACGCGACAAGCTCAGCGCTGAGCGCTTCGTGTTCAACACCTACCGCGATCAGGCTACCTGGCAGAACGACCTGGCCCTCGGCGAACGGAACACCGTACTGATCGGTGGCGACTGGTACGAAGACCGCGTACACGGCACTACCGACTTCACTGAGGACAGCCGCTGGAACCGTGCCGTGTTCGCCCAGCACCGCTACCGGGGCGAGCAGTTTTCCACTGAGCTGGGGGTGCGCCATGACCGCAACCAGCAGTTTGGTGGCCAGACCACCTGGAGCGGCAGCCTGACCGTACCGCTGAACGCGAACAACGATGTGCTGCTGTCCTACAGCGAAGGCTTCCGCGCGCCAACGTTCAACGACCTGTATTACCCACAGTTCAGCAACCCGAACCTGGACCCAGAGCACTCCAGAAGCTACGAGCTGCAATGGCGCAGCCAGCTGACTGCAGAGAGCCGCCTGGAGACTTCGCTGTACCGCACCGACCTGCGCGACGCGATCATCTTTGGCCAGGACTCGATACCCCGTAACGTCGCCTCGGCACGAATCAATGGTGTGGAAATGGCGCTGGCGCAGCAGTGGGGCGCCTGGCACAGCCAGCTTGGCCTGGCCCTGATCGACCCACGCGACCGCGACACTGGCCACACCCTCGCCCGCCGCGCCCGCCGCACCTTGAGCCTGGACCTGGACCGAGAGTTCGGGCGTTTCAGCGTGGGTGCCAGCTGGCAGGCGGTCAGCAACAGTTATGACGATGAGGCCAACCGCAACCGCATCGGTGGCTATGGTCTGCTGGGTTTGCGCGGCAGTTGGGCGGCTAGCGACGAACTGAAACTCGAAGCCAAGCTGGATAACCTGCTGGACCGCAGCTACAGCCGCGCCCTTTACAGCTATGAGGGTGCATATCACCCTTACCGCGAAGAGGGCCGCACTGTGCTCTTGAGCATCACCTGGACACCGGCGCTTTAGCGTCCAGCAACGCACACAAGCGGGCGGTGGCTTCGATCATCTGCCCGCTGGGGCGCTCCAGCCCTTTGTCCGGCACCACCAGCAGACGCCCATCAGCAACCGCCCGAATCTGCGGCCAGGCCTTCCAGTTGGCCAGTTGCGCCTCATCAGCTGCCACGATGACCTGCGGATTACGCAGCAGCACGGACTCCACATTCACCTGTGGCGCCGGCTGGCCAAGGTCGGCGAACACATTGCGCGCCCCGCACACGGCCAGGGCGTCGGTCACCACCTGGCGGCCACCGAGCGTGTACAACGGCCGATCCCAGACTTGATAAAACACCTGCAAGGGTTCGTCACGCCGATACTGCTGGCGCAGCTGCTGCAGCCGCTCACGCAGGGCTCGCGCGTATGAATGGCCCTGCTCGGCACGCCCGACACGCTCGGCAATGGCCTCGATCTGCTCGATCAGCTGGCTGATGTCATGGGGTTCGGCGCTGAAGGTGGCGATACCCAGGCGCTTGAGTTGGTCGCGCTGGGCCGGCGGCACGCTGCCTGGCCACAGCAGCAACAGGTCGGGGCGCAGGCTGAGCAGGCGCTCCATGTCCAGTTGCCCTTGGCGCCCGACCGAAGGCAAGTGGCGCAGCGCAGCCGGTCGTTCGCCGCCATCGAGCACGCCCACCAGCAGGTCGTCGGCCTGCAGTTCAAGCATGATCTCGCTCATCGAGGGGGCCAGACTGACGACACGTAGCGGTTCTGCAGCCAGTACGGTGCAGGCTAACAACGCCAGCAGGCCAGGTAGCAGTCGCATCAGCCCAGCTGGCGCGGAATGCGATAGAGGTACAGCACTACGACGGTAGACAATGCGAGGAGGATCTGCGGCACTGCCTCCAGGCCGACCAGCACCGACAATGCGGCGACCCAAGCCGGGAAGCAGGCATACAGCATGGCCATGCGCCGCACCCGCGCCAGTTCGATCCAGGCAGTGGCTTCTTCGCCCGTACCGAGCACCTTTGAGGTGGCAATAAGTGCGCGCTTGTAGGCACCGAAGCGCGGCAGGCTGAGGAACATGGTGGCCGCACCGGCGATGAACAGTGGCATGGCCAACACCGGGATCAGTGCATCACCGCCCCCAAAGGCCCAAGCCATGACTGGCAGCGGCACCAGGCCCACCGCCAGGTACTGCCACCAGGCCAGCGCCAGCCGCCGCTTGACCTCGGCGCGGGTCACGCCTGGGGCACCTCGCCCTGGTGTTCGTTGCCCAGCATGTGGCCCAACTTGCCGGCCTTGGTCGCCAGGTAGTAGCGGTTGTGCGGGTTATGCCCGGTGTGCAGCGGCACACGCTCGGCAACCACGATGTTCATGTCGGTCAGGGCTTTGACCTTGCGCGGATTGTTGGTCATCAGGCGCAGCGACTTGACGCCCAGGTGCTCGAGCATCGGCAGGCATATGGCGTAGTCACGCTGGTCGGCAGCGAAGCCCAGGCGCTCGTTGGCTTCGACGGTGTCGGCGCCGCCATCCTGCAGCTCGTAGGCGCGGATCTTGTTCAGCAAGCCGATGCCACGGCCTTCCTGACGCAGGTACAGCAGCACCCCACGCCCTTCGCGGGCGATGGCCTGCAGCGCGGCTTCCAGCTGCGAGCCGCAGTCGCAACGTTGGCTGAACAGTGCATCGCCGGTCAGACACTCGGAATGCAGGCGCCCCAATACCGGCTGGCCGTCCGCGATATCACCCAGGCTGAGCACCACATGCTCACGGCCTGTGGCTTCGTCGAGAAAGCCATGCATGGTGAAGGTCGCGAAGGGCGTCGGGAGTTTAGAGGCGGCAACAAAGACGACGGGCACGTTGTGCTCCTGGAGTAAGTAGGAAATTTCTCGTGGGCCGATTGTATCAGCAGGTTGGGGAATGTGGGCTGGCTGTATACAGTGGCTTAAGATCGAAAAGTTCGATAATTATTAAAAGCCATCGCTCAAACCCAAGCCCGCTGCCCCAGAGGGCCGCGACAGACCTTGGTGTATACAGCTTTAGTGCGGGTGACTATCCGTGCTGAACGGATAGGGCTGTGTCCAGTGCTCGAAAATCGGCTTCAGTTCGCCGCTACGTATCAGCTCCTTCATACGCTTGTCGAACAGCTCGCACAGAGCCTTGGCCTGGTCGTTACGGGCAAAGGCCAGGTACAACGGCAACTCGGCCACATGGGTACGGCGGAAACGCTCTGGCTGAGAGGTTTGCCCGAGCACATAGTCGACCTCGGTCAGTGCGTCGATGTAGTAATCCACCCGGTCATGCTCGAGCATCGGCAGAATGCCCTCGCGACGCTGGATTTCGCGGAATTCGCGCACATTGGGCAAGTAGCTGCCGTAATCATAACCACGCACCCAGGCCAACCGGTACTTGCCGATGGTCTCCAGGGTAGGCACAGGTTTGCTGGCCAGCCCCAGGGCATAGATATGGTCCATATCGAAGTGCCAGCGCGGGTACAGGTTGTCGTCGTTCTCTTCCTTGTACGAGCCTACCCAGGCATCAGCCTCGCCGCGTTTGACCAGGCCAACCGCCCGGCTGTAGGGCGCGCTCTGGGTAATTACCTCGACACCGGCCGGCTCGAACACTTTGCGCAGCACATCCCAGGCTACCCCGGTACCGTCGGCGTTGGTGTAGTCGAGCCACTCCTCGCTAACCAGATGGATCTGTTTCGGTATGCCCTCGGCAGCCGTCACCCACGGGGCAATACTCAGCAGCATTGCCAGCAGTACAGTCCTTATGGTCATTCACGCACTCCCTGTTTCAGGCAACCGCCCACACCAGAACCTGCATGCCCAGCCAGGCAAACACGCCGGCCAGGATATCGTCGAGCATGATGCCGACGCCCCCGTGCACATGGCGATCGATCCAGCGAATCGGCCACGGCTTGAGGATGTCGAAGAAGCGGAACATCAGGAACCCTGCCAACAGCCACTGCCAGCCCTCCGGCACCAGCCAGAGGGTGATCCACATGCCGACAATCTCGTCCCAGACAATGCCTTCATGGTCGTGTACGCGTAAATCATTGGCAACTTTGCCGCACAACCAGAAGCCAAACAGCATGCTCACGCCGAGCAACAACCAGTAGCCCCAGTCGGGCAGCAACTGCCACAGGGGGATGAACGGTATGGCGACCAGCGAGCCCCAGGTACCCGGGGCCTTGGGCAGAGTGCCGGAACCGAAGCCAAAGGCGATGAAGTGCCACGGGTTGCGCCAGACCGAAGGCGGAACGAACTCCGCAGGCACCTGGTTGGGGTGATCGGTCACGGTCTCTCCCTAAAGTGTTGATAGCCCCGCTGGACGGGGGTTATGTCCTGGCCCTGTGAGTCGCGCAAGGTCACACCCTGCCCTTCGAGCACACGACCAATGATATGTACCTCGATGCAACCGAGGCCAGCCAAGGGCGCCAGCGCTTCGGGCGGCAAGGTGAAGGCCAGTACATAGTCGTCGCCACCGGTGAGTGCTGCCTGCAACGCCGCTTCGCGGCCGAGGAATGCCTCTAAGGCAGGAGACACTGGCACCTGCGCCAGGTTCACCTCCAGCGCCACGCCGGATGCCTTGGCGATATGCCCGCAATCAGCGAGCAGGCCATCGGAAATGTCCAGGGCCGCAGTGGCCTTGCCACGCAGCAGAGCCCCGAGAGTAAGCTGCGGCATCGGTGACCAGTAATGAGCCAGCAGCGGCTCGGCCTGCGCGGCAGGCGCCTCGCGCTCACCCAGCACCAGCGGCAAGGCACCGGCGGCCTTGCCCAGCGAACCACCGACACACAACAGATCACCCGGCCTTGCACCGCTGCGGCGCAAGGCTTGGCCAGCCGGCACGCGGCCGAACACGGTTACGGTGATACTCAAGGGGCCGCGCGTCGTGTCACCACCGATCAGGCTCATGCGGCAACGGTGGGCCATGCGACCAAGGCCGTCGGCATAGGCCGCCAGCCAGTCAGAGCCAACGTCAGGCAGGGTCAATGCGAGGGTGAAGCCGATTGCAGTCGCGCCCATGGCTGCCAGATCACTGGCAGCCACAGCCAACGAACGCTGGCCAAGCAGCAACGGATCGCAGACAGCAGGAAAGTGCACCCCGGCGACCAGGGTGTCGGTCGACACCGCCAGTTGCTCACCGGGGGGAAGGTCCAGCAGGGCGCAGTCGTCGCCGATACCCAGCGCCACGCCCTCGCCGCCCTGCGCACAGGGCGCTGCGGCGAAGTAATGGTTGATCAGCTCGAACTCACCCATGGCCAGGCAGCGCCAGGATCAGCGCTTGTTCGCCTTGACTTCTGCTTCACGCAGCGCAGGTGCGAGCTTGTCCAGTACGCCGTTGACGAACTTGTGGCCGTCAGTGGCACCGAAAACCTTGGCCAGTTCCACACCTTCGTTGATCACGACGCGGTAAGGCACGTCGACGCGTTTGATCAGCTCCCAGGTGGACAGGCGCAGCACGGCCAGCTCGACCGGGTCGAGCTCTTCCAGTGCGATGGTCATGCAAGGCACCAGCGCTTTGTCGATTTCGCCCTTGATTGCCGGGACCCCATGCAGGATCTCGCGGAAATAGGCACCGTCGACATCGGTGAAATCGTTATCCACCCGGAACTGCGCTTCGATCTCGTTCAGCGAATGCTGGGCCATGTGCCACTGGTAGAGGGCCTGGGTCGCGAGCTTGCGGGCTTCGCGGCGCTTGGCGCTCTTGGAGGGCTTGCCGGCATCCGCAGGTTTTGGATCGCGCGGGTTGAAACGATCGCTTTCGTCGCTAATCACTTGGCCTCCAACTGCGCCAGCAGGCTGACCATTTCCAGTGCGGACAGGGCAGCTTCAGCACCTTTGTTGCCGGCTTTGGTGCCAGAACGCTCGATGGCTTGCTCGATGGAGTCGACGGTCAGTACGCCGAAGGCCACCGGAACACCGAACTCCATGGACACCTGGGCCAGGCCCTTGGTGCATTCGCCCGCCACGTATTCGAAGTGCGGGGTACCGCCACGGATCACGGCGCCCAGGGCGATGATCGCGTCGTAGGCGCCTTGCTGGGCGACCTTCTGTGCCACCAGCGGGATCTCGAATGCACCCGGGGCACGGATGATGGTGATGTCGCTTTCGCTGACACCGTGGCGTACCAGGGCATCAACGGCACCGCTTACCAGGCTTTCGACAACGAAGCTGTTGAAGCGGCCAACCACCAAAGCATAGCGACCTTTGGGGGCGATGAAGGTACCTTCGATGGTCTTCAGGGTCATTCCGATATTCTCATCTTCAAGAGCGAGGCCGCATACAAGCGGCCTCGACAGGGGTCTGGACTCGAGCAGAGGGCGTCAATGCCGCCTCAAGTCACTCGGAGGGCACGTATTCTACAACTTCCAGATCGAATCCGGATATCGCGTTGAACTTCATCGGCGAACTCATCAGGCGCATCTTGCGCACACCGAGGTCACGCAGGATCTGCGAACCGGCACCCACAGTGCTGTAGGTAGTCGGTGCTTTGGCCGGTGCATCGCCAGCGCTTTCGCGGATGTGCGCCAGCAGCACGTCGCCGTCCAGCGGGTGCCCCAGCAGCAACACCACGCCACTGCCGGCCTCGGCCACTGCGGCCATGGCCGCGCGCAGGCTCCAGCGGCCGGGCTGCTTGACCAGCAGCAGGTCACGCAGTGGGTCCATATTGTGTACCCGTACCAAGGTCGGCTCTTCGGCGCAGATCTTGCCCAGGGTCAAGGCCATGTGCACGTCGCCTTCGACCGCGTCACGGTAGGTGACCAGGTTGAACTCACCCAGCTCGCTCTCCACCGATTGCTCGGAAACACGCTGCACGGTGCGCTCGTGGATCATGCGGTAGTGGATCAGGTCGGCAATGGTGCCGATCTTCAGGCCGTGCTCGGCGGCGAACACTTCCAGCTCGGCGCGGCGCGACATGGTGCCGTCGTCGTTCATCACTTCGCAGATCACGCCGCTTGGCTCGAAACCGGCCATGCGCGCCAGGTCACAGGCGGCTTCGGTGTGGCCGGCACGCGCCAGCGTACCGCCTGGCTGGGCCATCAGCGGGAAGATGTGACCAGGGCTGACAATGTCTTCGGCCTTGGCGTCCTTGGCAGCGGCAGCCTGCACAGTGCGTGCGCGGTCGGCGGCGGAAATACCGGTGGTGACGCCCTCGGCGGCCTCGATCGACACGGTGAACTTGGTGCCGAAGCCCGAGCCGTTGCGCGGCGCCATCAACGGCAGCTTCAGCGTTTCGCAACGTTCGCGGGTCATCGGCATGCAGATCAGGCCACGGGCGTGCTTGGCCATGAAGTTGATGTGCTCCGGCTGGCAGCATTCGGCCGCCATGATGATGTCGCCTTCGTTCTCGCGGTCTTCGTCATCCATCAGGATGACCATTTTGCCCTGGCGGATGTCTTCGACCAGTTCTTCGATGCTGTTGAGCGCCACGCGGCACCCCCTTCTCAATCAGGATTTCAAGAAGCCATTGGCGGCCAGGAAGCTTTCGGTAATGCCACTGCCCTTGCTCGGCTCGGCGGCCTTGTCACCCAGTAGCAAGCGCTCCAGGTAACGGGCCAGCAGGTCGACCTCAAGGTTAACCCGACGCCCTGCACGGTAATCGGCCATGATGGTTTCGGACAGAGTGTGCGGGACAATGGTCAGCTCGAATTCGGCGCCATTGACCTCATTGACCGTGAGGCTGGTGCCGTCGACGGTGATCGAACCCTTGTGGGCGATGTACTTGGCCAGTTCCTTCGGTGCACGCACGCGGAACTGGATGGCGCGGGCGCTATCGCTGCGCGAAATGATTTCGCCAACCCCGTCGACGTGGCCGCTGACCAGGTGCCCGCCCAGGCGGGTGGTGGGGGTCAGGGCTTTTTCCAGGTTGACCTTGCTGCCGCTCTTGAGGTCGATGAAGGCGGTGCGCTTGAGGGTTTCGACGCTGACATCGGCCCAGAAGCCGTCGCCCGGCAGTTCTACGGCCGTGAGGCATACACCGTTGACCGCGATGCTGTCGCCGAGCTTGACGTCCCCCAGGTCGAGCTTGCCGGTTTCTACGTAGACGCGCACGTCACCACCCTTGGGAGTCAGGCTGCGGATGGTGCCGATGGATTCGATGATGCCGGTGAACATGGGGTCTTCCTCAAAAACGGTTTGCACGGGGCAAGCCCGGCATTATACGCCGGGCGCTGGCAGGGGGATGGCCGTGACCCGCCAGTCATCGCCCACTGCGCGCATTTCGGTAATTTTCAGCCGTGGTGCTTCGCTCATCTTGTCCATCGGCCAGTCCAGCAGCGGCCGGGCCTGAGAGCCGAGGAAGGTGCCAGCGACGAACAGCTGATACTCATCGACCAGACCTTGCCGTGCGAAGGCGCCAACCAGGCCGGCACCGGCTTCCAACAGGATTTCGTTGACGCCGCGGGCGGCCAGGGCGTGGAGCAGCGCCCCCAGGTCGACCTGGCCATTGTCGCCCGGCAAGCTGAGCAATTCGTGGCCGGCAGCGGCATAGCGCGGGTCATCTGCGACAGCAGTCACCACCAGAGCCGGGCCAGCCTGGAAGAACGGCGACGCCAGTGACAGGCGCAGACGGCCATCGACCAGCACGCGCAAGGGTGTGCGGCTAAGAGCCAGGGCAGTAGTTTCGGCATCCAGGCCCAGCTCGGCACCACGCACTGTCATGCGTGCGTTGTCTGCCAGCACGCTGGCGGCGCTGGTCAGCACCACGCTGGAGCGGGCGCGCAAGCGCTGCACGGCTGAGCGGGCGGCCGGGCCGGTGATCCACTGGCTCTCACCACTGGCCATGGCGGTGCGGCCGTCCAGGCTCATGGCCAGCTTGGCGCGAACGAACGGCAGGCCGTGCTCCATGCGCTTGAGGAAGCCTGGGTTGAGGGCGCGGGCCTCGGCTTCGAGCACCCCGCTGGCCACTTCGATTCCGGCTTCGGCCAGGCGCCGCAGGCCCTGCCCCGCCACTTGCGGGTTAGGGTCCTGCATGGCTGCTACTACACGCGCCACGCCGGCCTTGACCAGCGCTTCGGCACACGGCGGCGTACGGCCATGGTGGCTGCATGGCTCCAGGGTGACGTAGGCACAAGCACCGCGGGCAAGTTCACCGGCCTGGCGCAGGGCATGCACTTCGGCATGGGGCTCGCCGGCGCGCACGTGCCAGCCTTCGCCAACCACTTCGCCATCGCGCACGATCACGCAGCCTACGCGCGGGTTCGGGTGGGTGGTGTACAGGCCTTTACGCGCCAGCTCCAGCGCACGGGCCATGTAGTGGGCGTCAAGGATGGCAGCTTGGCTGGGCATGTTCACTCTTTAGCTGGCTCACGGGCCAGGCGGTCGATTTCTTCGCGGAACTCGTCGAGGTCCTGGAAGCGCCGGTACACCGAGGCAAAGCGGATATAGGCCACTTCATCGAGTTTGCGCAACTCGGCCATGACCATTTCACCGACCACCAGCGATTTGACTTCGCGCTCGCCCGTGGCACGCAGCCGGCTCTTGATGTGCGCCAGCGCAGCTTCCAGGCGCTCGACGCTGACCGGACGCTTTTCCAGGGCCCGTTGCATGCCGGCGCGCAGCTTTTCTTCGTCGAAGGGCTGGCGCGTGCCGTCCTGCTTGATCAGCCGGGGCAGCACCAGCTCGGCGGTTTCGAAGGTGGTGAAGCGCTCGCCGCAGGCCACGCATTCACGGCGGCGGCGCACCTGCTCGCCCTCGGCGACGAGGCGAGAGTCGATGACCTTGGTGTCGTTGGCACCGCAAAAGGGACAGTGCATGGTGGCAGGCAACAAAAAAAGGGAGGGCCATGGTAGCGCATTGCACTGGCAAGACAAGCCAAAGGGGTTAACATCCATGGGAAATATGCCCGTGAAGGACTCCCCCATGCACTACCGAGCGCTCGTCGTGCTGTGCTGCGCCGCTCTGCTTGCCGCCTGCGGCAGCAACAGGCCAAAGACCGACAACCCGGTGCCCGCGCCCGCCCCCTCGGCCAAGGCCGAAGTACTGGGCCCGCTGCCGGCCTACCAGCGCGAGCTGAGCGGCACCTTGCTGGAAATCCCGGCGGGTGCCGAGGTGGAACTGGCCTTGCTGGTGATCGACGAACGCGACCGCCCGCAGCGCCTGCTGGCCAGCAGCAACCTGACCGGCACCGGCCAGGCGCTGCCCTACCACCTGCGTTTCAACCCCGAAGCCTTCCCGCCCGGTGCCCGGGTCGAACTGCGTGGCCGCGCCAGCAACTCCGGCCAGCTGATCATGCACCTGCCCCCGGTGCGCATTACCCAGGCACAAACCCAGGCCACCGGCCCGTTGCGTTTCGAGAAGGCGCCTTAAGTGATGCCGCTGGCCCTGCAACAAGCCCTCAGCGGCCTGATCGGCGAAGCGCGCCTGATCGTCAGCGAACTGCCCGACTGTGACCTGAAGCTATGGCTGATCGACGACCAGAATATGGATCGCGCCTTCAGCAGCGAAGAAACCCGGCGCATTCTTGAAGAGCCTCCCTATTGGAGCTTCTGCTGGGCCAGTGGGCTGGCAATGGCCCGCTACCTGGCTGAACGCCCGGAATGGGTGGCAGGCAAGCGCGTGCTGGACTTTGGCGCCGGCTCTGGTATCGCCGGCATTGCTGCTGCACGCGCCGGTGCACGGGAAGTGGTGGCTTGCGACCTCGACCCGCTGGCCCTCGATGCCTGCCGTGCGAATGCAGCACTGAACGGGGTGACATTAAGCTACAGCAGCGATTTCTTTGCCGAGGAAGACCGCTTCGACCTGATCCTGGTTGCCGATGTGCTGTACGACCGCGCCAACCTGCCGCTGCTGGATGCCTTCCTGAGCCGCGGTCGGCAGGCCTTGGTGGCCGACTCGCGGGTACGCGACTTTCGCCACCCGTTGTACCAGCAATTGGGCGTGCTCGAAGCACTGACCCTGCCGGACCTGGCCGAGCCACACGAATTCCGCCGGGTCAGCCTGTACCACGCCAGCCGCGACACCTTATAGTGGAGCCATACACGAGTTTGCGAGAGTCGCGATGACCCAAGACACGCCTTACATTTTCGACGCCACCGATACCAACTTCCAGCAACTGGTGATCGAGAACTCCTTCCACAAGCCGGTGCTGGTGGACTTCTGGGCCGAGTGGTGCGCGCCGTGCAAGGCGCTGATGCCATTGCTGGCAAAGATTGCCGAGGGTTACCAGGGCGAACTGCTGCTGGCCAAGATCAACTGCGATGTCGAGCAACAGGTGGTTGCCCAGTTCGGCATCCGTAGCCTGCCGACAGTGGTGCTGTTCAAGGACGGTCAGCCGGTGGACGGTTTTGCCGGGGCGCAACCGGAGTCGGCGATCCGCGCCATGCTCGAGCCGCATGTACAAATGCCAGCCGCGCCCACCGCCGCGCCACTGGAGCAGGCAAAGGCGCTGTTTGCCGAAAGCCGTTTTGCCGAAACCGAAGCGCTGTTGCAGGCGCTACTGGGTGAGGACAACAGCAATGTCGAGGCGCTGATCCTGTATGCCCGCTGCCTGGCCGAGCGTGGCGAGCTGGGCGAAGCGCAAGTGGTGCTGGATGCGGTCAAGACTGACGAACACAAAGCTGCACTGGCCGGTGCCAAGGCCCAGCTGACCTTCCTGCGCCAGGCTGCCAGCCTGCCGGAAGTGGCTGACCTTAAAAGCCGTCTGGCGCAGAATCCGCAAGACGACGAGGCGGCTTATCAGCTGAGCATTCAGCAACTGGCGCGCCAGCAGTATGAGGCGGCACTGGAGGGGCTGCTGAAGCTGTTCCAGCGTAACCGTGGCTACGAGAACGGGCTGCCGCAGAAGGCGCTGTTGCAGGTGTTCGAGTTGCTGGGTGGCGATCACCCGCTGGTTGGTGTTTATCGTCGCAAGCTGTCGGCGGCGATGTTCTGAGTGACCTTGAAGCCTGCGCTGGACCTGTTGGAGCGGGCATGCCCGCGAAGAAACCGACACAGTGGATGGCACCGGCTCTGCCGGTGTTCGCGGGTAAACCCGCTCCTACAGGCGAGCACGCAGGCTTTTCAGATTTTGAGCAAGACGGGTGCTTCTGCAGGTACCGAGTGACCTTGAAACCTACGCTGGACCTGTGGGAGCGGGCATGCCCGCGAAGGAAGCAACACGGTGGAGGGCACCGGCTCTGCCGGTGTTCGCGGGTAAAACCGCTCCTACAGGCGAGCGCGCAGGCTTGGCTCCAACAGCGAAAACAGCACTCACCCCACCCAGTGATACATCGGCGCATCCACGCCACTTTCTACCTTTACCTCACTGCTGTGCCGCAAGCGCACCAGCAACCGTTTACCCGCCGCCGTACTCCCCGCCAACCCTTCCAGCCGGTCCAGCAATTCCGGCCCGCTCATCTGTCCTGCCAGACGCAACACATCACGCGCCGCAGCCCACTGACCGTCATCTTGGCGCGGCGCGACCACCGCAGCTGTCGCGGCCGCCTGGGCTACCATCGGCACCTCGGTCTGCCGCCCCAGTTGCGCCCACTCTTCAGGCGTCAGCTCGATGGTCAGGTCCACCGGCCAGTCACCAATCTGTCCACGAATTCTCATGATGCATTCCTTGAGCCCAAGTCAATGCAGCCATGCTACCGCAACATGAAACATGCGCCACACAGGCTGGCGGCACGCCGAGAAGTTGTTATAACATAACTCGATCTTTCAGCCCGCTCCGGAGTCGTCCATGCGCCGCCTGCTGCTCGCCCTGCCCTTCGCTTTGCTGCCACTGGCCGTGGCCCATGCTCACGATGACCATGACCATGACCATGATCATGCCCACGGCTCCCTCGGCGCCCACGAGCATGGCGTAGCCAAGCTCAACGCAGTGCTCGATGGCAATACCTTGGAACTGGAACTGGACAGCCCGGCAATGAACCTGGTCGGCTTCGAGCATGCCGCCAGCAGCGATGCCGACAAGGCCAAAGTCGCCGCCGTGCGCCAGCAACTTGAACAACCACTGAAGCTGTTCGGCCTTTCCGCCGCCGCAGGCTGCAAGGAAGACCAGCAGGCACTGGAAAGCCCTCTCTTCGGTGACGCCTCCAAGGCCGACGACGAGGGTGACGAGCACGGCCATCAGCACAGCGACATCGGCGCCCATTATCAGCTGACTTGCGCCAACCCCGACAAACTGACAGAGCTGGACCTGGCGCCGCTGTTCAAGGCCTTCCCCGCCACCCAGAAAATCAACGTGCAACTGATCGGCCCCAATGGCCAGAAAGGCGTGGAAACCACGCCGGCCAAGGCAGCGGTCGCCTTCTGAATGAACCAGCCGTTGATCGATCTGCATGACCTGGTGTTCGCCTGGCCAGGTCACCCGCCGCTGCTGGATATTCCGGCATTGCGCCTGGACGCTGGTGAAGCATTGTTCCTCAAGGGCCCTAGCGGCAGTGGCAAGACGACCTTGCTGGGCCTGCTGGGCGGGGTGAACGTGCCGGTCCAGGGCCGCATCCAGTTGCTCGGTCAGGACCTCGGCAGCCTGAGCCAGGGCGCCCGCGACCGCTTTCGGGTCGATCACACAGGGTATATCTTCCAGCAGTTCAACCTGCTGCCGTTCCTCTCGGTACGTGAAAACGTCGAACTGCCCTGCCGCTTCTCGCGCAGCCGCAAGGCGCGCGCCGAGCAGCGCCATGGCAGTGTTGACCAGGCGGCCAGCACGCTGCTGACCCACCTGGGCCTGGGCGACCCTGCCATGCTCGCCCGCCGCGCCGACAGCCTGTCGATCGGCCAGCAGCAGCGGGTCGCCGCCGCCCGCGCACTGATCGGCCAGCCTGAACTGGTGATTGCCGACGAACCGACCTCGGCACTGGATGCAGACACCCGCGAAGCGTTCATCCGCCTGCTGTTCGATGAGTGCCGGGCCGCCGGTGCCAGCCTGTTGTTCGTCAGCCACGACCAGAGCCTGGCACCGCTGTTCGACCGCCACCTGTCGCTTGCCGAACTGAACCGCGCCGCCAAGCCCCGGGAGGCCTGATGTACCTGCTCCGCCTTGCCTTGGCCAGCCTGGCCAACCGCCGCTTCACTGCGTTTCTGACCGCCTTTGCCATTGCCCTGTCGGTGTGCCTGCTGCTGGCTGTTGAGCGGGTCCGTACCGAAGCCCGTGCCAGCTTCGCCAGCACCATCAGCGGAACCGATCTGATCGTCGGCGCACGCTCCGGCTCGGTGAACCTGCTGCTGTACTCGGTGTTCCGCATTGGCAATGCGACCAATAACATCCGCTGGGACAGCTTCCAGCACTATGCACAGGACCCACGGGTGAAGTGGGCAATCCCGATCTCGCTGGGCGACTCGCACCGTGGCTACAGAGTGATGGGCACCACCACAGATTACTTCAGCCATTACCAGTACGGCCGCCGCCAGCCTCTGCAACTGAGCCAAGGGCGTGAGTTTGCCAACGACCCGTTCGAGGTAGTGCTCGGCGCCGAAGTGGCCGAGGCATTGCACTACAAGCTGGGTGACAAGTTGGTGCTGGCCCACGGCGTGGCCGCAATCAGTCTGGTCAAGCATGACGACAAGCCGTTTACCGTGGTCGGCGTACTCAAGCGCACCGGCACCCCCGTCGACCGCACCTTGCATATCAGCCTGGGCGGCATGGAGGCGATCCATATCGACTGGCACAACGGCGTACCCGCCCGTGGCGCCGGGCGCATCAGCGCCGAACAGGCCCGTACGATGGACCTGCAACCTGCCGCCATCACTGCGTTCATGCTTGGTCTGAACAGCAAGATCGCAACCTTCAGTTTGCAGCGAGAGATCAACGAGTACCGCAGCGAGCCGCTGCTGGCGATCCTGCCAGGGGTCGCCCTGCAGGAGCTGTGGAGCCTGATGGGCACTGCAGAACAGGCATTGTTCGTAGTGTCGCTATTCGTGGTGCTGACCGGTTTGATCGGCATGCTCACGGCGATTCTCACCAGCCTCAACGAACGCCGCCGGGAGATGGCGATCTTGCGTTCGGTCGGGGCCCGGCCTTGGCATATTGCGGGGTTGCTGGTACTGGAAGCACTGTCACTGGCCTCGGTCGGGATCGTGGCCGGGCTTGGCTTGCTATATGCGGGTATCGCCCTGGCACAGGGGTACGTGCAGGCCAACTATGGTTTGTATTTACCACTGGCTCTGCCGAGTCCCCATGAATGGACCTTGCTGGCTATCATCCTGGGGGCCGCGGTGCTGATGGGCAGCGTGCCGGCGTGGCGGGCTTACCGGCAATCGCTGGCCGACGGCCTGTCCATACACCTCTGAGTGCGCGTAATGATCAAACACCTCACCGCCTGCTTCGCGGGCACGCCCGCTCCCACAGGGAGCCCCGCAGGCTTCGGAGCTTGTGCAGTACCTGTGGGAGCGGGCATGCCCGCGAAGAGGCCGGCAATGCACATGCTGCTGGCCCTGCTGTTGCTGGTAGCGATGCCTCTATGGGCCGCCGAACCCAAGGAGCTGGACTGGCCCGCCCTGATCCCCGAAGGTGCCCCGGTCATCCCGCCGCAACTCACCCCGCTGCACGACATGTCACAGCTCAGCAACGCCCTGTCTGCCGAATCCGCCCCACCCGCGCGCCAACAGGCGCCCGACGCGCCGGTGGTAAAAAGCCTCGACGGCCAACAGGTCAAACTACCCGGCTACATCGTGCCACTGGAGGTCAGCGAAGAAGGCCGCACCACCGAATTCCTGCTGGTCCCTTACTATGGCGCGTGCATCCACGTGCCGCCGCCACCGCCGAACCAGATCGTGCACATTTTCAGCGAGATGGGCGTGCGCATCGAAGACCTCTACCAGCCCTACTGGATCGAGGGAAAGATGCAGGTTAGAGCTTCCAGTAGCGAGTTGGCCGACGCCGGCTACCAGATGGAAGCCGAGAAAATCTACGCTTATGAGCTGAGATGAGAACTGTTTCGAATTCGTGAAGACGCTTCTTTGAGCTGGGTCAAACTTTCTGTTTAACCAGCTCCGTACCATTGGACTACTCGATTAATAACGTCCTTTGGGAGCTTCCATGAACAAGTCCTTGCTGGGTGCCTCGCTTGTGGCCCTTGCGCTCGCCGCCCCTGCCGCCCACGCCTATCAGGCGGGGGACATGATCCTGCGCGCAGGCGCCATCACCACCGCCCCGAACGAGAGCAGCGGCGACCTCAAGTTTGACGGTAACAAGGTGTCTGGCACCAAGGCGACCCTGGACAGCGATACCCAGTTGGGCCTGACCTTTGCCTACATGCTCACCGACCACATCGGCCTGGAGCTGCTGGCAGCTACCCCGTTCAAGCACACCGTCGGCGTAAAAGGTCTGGGCGGCGGGCTGGACGGCAAGCTGGCAGACATCAAGCAACTGCCACCGACGCTGTCGCTGCAGTACTACCCAATGGAACCGAATTCGCGCTTCCAGCCGTACGCTGGCGTCGGTATCAACTACACCCTGTTCTTTGACGAAGATTTGAGCAGCGCACGCAAGCAACAAGGCTTCAGCAACCTCAAGCTGCAGGATTCGGTAGGTATCGCCGGCCAACTGGGCATGGACTACATGCTGACCGACAACCTGCTGGTAAACGCCTCGGTCTGGTACGTCGACATCGACACCAAGGCCAGCGTCAACGGCCCGACCGCCCTTGGCTACAGCAAGACCAAGGTCGACGTCGACGTCGACCCTTGGGTATACATGGTCGGCCTTGGCTACAAGTTCTGACCTGAACATTGCAGGGCGGCCTCGGCCGCCCTCGCGCGTTGCAGCCATAGCCAGTAGCACAGTGCGGCGGCACTGATGCCCATGCCAAGCCCACACACCGCAACCCAGCCCCAGTGTGCAAACACCCAGCTCGCCAACACCGCCCCCAAACCGCTGCCCAGCGAATAGCAACACATGTAGGCGCCGATCAAACGGCTAGCCATCGCACCACGCCCGGCCAGCAACAGGCTCTGGTTGGTGACATGCACTGCCTGCACGGCAAAGTCCAGCATCAGCACACCCAGCACGAAGGCCAGCAATGAATGTTCGACGAACGCTGTTGGCAGCCACGATAGCGTCAGCAGGGCCAACGACACCCCGGTCGTACGCTCACCCCGTCCCAGGTCGGCCAGACGACCGGCATGCGAAGCCGCCAGCGTGCCCGCCACACCTGCCAGGCCAAACAGGCCGATCTCGGTATGGCTCAGTGTCAGCGGCGCAGCGCTGAGTGGCATGACCATGGCACTCCACAGCACGCTGAATGCGGCGAAGATCAACACACCGAACACGCCGCGCTGGCGCAGCAACCTGTCGTGCCGATACAGGCTGAACTGGGCCACGATCAGCGCCCGGTAACCCGGCCGGCTCCCCATCGGCTGCCCGCCGGGCAGACTGCGCCACAGCACCAGCGCCAGCAACATCAACAGCCCTGCGGCGACCAGGTACACACTCCGCCAACCGGCCAGGTCGGCCAGCCCGCCCGAAGCCAGCCGTGCCAGCAGAATGCCCAGCACCACACCACTGGTGACAGTGCCTACCGCCTGCCCTTGCTGGCCAGGTGAGGCCAGGCTCGCCGCATGAGCCACCATCACCTGCACCATGACTGCCATCAACCCTGTGATCGCCAGAGCCAGCAGCAATATTGCCCAGTTCGGCGCCATGCCAACGCCGACCAGCGCAAGCGCCGCGAACAGCAACTGGCCAAGCAACAGACGTTTACGGTCGACCAAGTCCCCGAGCGGCACAATCAGTAGCAACCCCAGGGCGTAGCCCGCCTGGGTCGCGCCGACTACCCAGCCAATCTGCTGCTGCGCCACCCCCAACTCAGCAGCCATCGACTCAAGCAGCGGTTGAGCGAAGTACACCGTCGCCACCGCCATTGCGCTGGTGGTGGCAAGCAACAGGGTTATCCAGCGTGTCAGCGAAGGTGTCATCGGGCAAAGCCTCTGGAATCTGGTTTTAATTTGAAACCACATGCTGGCTATTTAGCAAATGTGGTTTTAATCTGCAACCAGATAAACAAGACAGGCTTGCCCCATGCTCGATGAAAAAAATGCGCAGTGCCCCGTGGCCCGGGCTCTGGAGGTGCTGGGTGACCGTTGGGCGCTGATGATCCTGCGCGATGCCTTCGACGGCCTACGGCGTTTCAGTGAATTTCAGAAGAACCTGGGGCTGGCGAAGAACATCCTCACCTCGCGGCTAAAGCTGTTGGTGGAAAGTGGGTTGCTGATGACACAGCCGGCGTCGGATGGCAGTGCCTACAAAGAGTATGTGCTGACCGATAAAGGGCGGTCGGTGTTTCCAGTGGTGGTTGGTTTGAGGCAGTGGGGGGAGCGGTTTCTGTTCGAGGCGGGTGAAGCGCGTTCGGAGCTGGTGGACGGCGTGACGGGGCAGGCGCTTGAGATATTGCAGGTCCGTGGCCAGGATGGGCGGGTTTTACATCCCGAAGATTGCCAGCGCAGAAGGGTGCGGCATGGGTGATGTCAGGGCTGCTGAGCAGCCCCGAGGGGTTCAGCCTTTACCGAGAAGTTTTGCCAGGCCTTCAACCATCGGCGTCACTTGCACAAACTCGAACCGCGCCAACAACCGCTGGTTATCTGCTCGCGAATGGCGGATATCACCCGATCGCGCCGCCGCATAGCTGATCGCTGGCAAGCTCCCCACAACCTTCCCCAGCGCGGCCAGCAACTGGTTCAGTGAGGTCGCCTGGTTCAGCCCGATGTTCACCGCACCTTCCTCGACCTGCGGCTGCTCCAGTGCCTGCACCATCACCTGCACCAGGTCGCCCACATAAAGGAAGTCCCGGGTCTGTTCGCCGTCACCGAACACTGTAATCGGCAAGCCCTGCACAGCACGCTCGCAGAAGATGCTGATCACCCCGGAATACGGTGAGGAAGGGTCCTGCCGTGGCCCGAAGATATTGAAGAAGCGAAACACCACCGGCTCCAGACCATGCTGGCGACGGTAGAAGTCCAGGTACTGCTCACTGGCCAGCTTGTCCACGGCATAAGGGGTCAACGGCGCCTTGGGCGTGTCTTCGGAAATCGACTCCCCTTCACCATTGTTGCCGTACACCGCTGCGCTGGAGGCAAACAGCACCCGGCGCAGGCCATGCACACGCATGGCTTCGCAAACGTTGAGGGTACCGATGAAGTTACTCTGGTGGGTGCGCACCGGGTCTTCGACCGAGGCCTGAACCGACGCTACTGCTGCCAGATGCACCACAGCACGGCAGCCAGCCGCCGCCTGAGTGACCAGCCCTGCATCGGCAACATCACCTTCGATCAGTTCCAGCCGTGGGTGATCGACCTGCAGATTGCTTCGCCGGCCGGTGGAGAAGTCGTCGAGAATGCGTACGGCGTAGCCTTTGTCCAACAACGCATCGCACAGGTGGGAGCCAATGAAGCCGGCACCGCCGGTGATCAGGATGGGGGCGTCAGCCATGGCGGTAGAACCGGTCCAGTAGAGGTGGCAAGCCAGCGCGCCAGGCACGCGGCTTGATACCGAAGGTATGAAGGATTTTCTTGCAGGCCAGTACCGCGTGCTGTGGCTCTTCGCTGGCATCCGGGCGCGCAGCATGGGCCTGCGGCGTGGGGGCCTGAACGGCCAGCTGACGGTATTGACCGGCCTCGGCGAGGATTGCCTGGCCCAGCGCCAGCGGCGTGGTCGCCTCATTGCCGGCGTAATGGTAGGTGCCCCACAGCGGCGCATTGCAATCAAGTTGCTTGAGTACCGACAGGATCACTCGGGCGGCATCATCGACCGGCGTCGGGTTGCCACGTCGATCATCGGCCAGCAGCAGCTCCTGTGGTTGCTCGGCACGGGTCAGGAAGCGGCCCAATGCGCCATCAATGCTCTCGTCCAGCAACCAGCCAAAGCGCAGCAACACATGCTGCGGGCAGGCCGCACGCACGCTCTGCTCGATGCGCCATAGGGCCTGGCCACGCATGCCCAGCGGCACTGGCTCGTCCTTTTCGCTATAGGCCGTGGCCCGCGAACCATCGAACACACGGTAGCTGGATGGCTGCACCAAGGTGATCTGATGGTGCTGGCACAGCTCTGCCAACCGCTCCACCGCCCGCTCCTGTTGGGCCAGGCGCTGCTCGCTGACCGACTCGGCCTGGAACCAGTCGAAGTAGTAGGCCAGGTTGACCAGGGCGTCGGGGCGATGGTCATCGAGCAGCTGAGTGAGGCTTGAGGGCGCCCAGCCGTTCTCGGGCGGGCGCGGTGCCAGGAATGCTATGTCCTCCTCGGCCCCAAGACGAATCAGCGCTTGCCCGAGGGCATTGCCACCACCCAACAGCATTAGGCGCATACGCATAGAGTCAGCAGATCCGGAGAGGTTGATGAGAAAAAAGAGTCATTTTGCGGTTTCCTGCCCGGGAAGTCCAACACCGGACCCGTTCGATGCCACAGGGCGTGATTCCACAGTTTCACCGCTCAATACCGCCACAGACAGAAATTTCCTACGACATACGAGGAATGGGCTGACTACCACGTCACGGCATAACTGCATTGAATAGTCGACTCCCCACTTGCCGGCCAGGGAGTTTCACACAAAAACGACAAGGAACGTTCAATGCCTCATTCGGAAGCTGCCTACCTGGATTTCTACCCAGAACAAAGCCAGGCCATAACCTTTGCAAGCCAGACCCTTGCTGATTTGGGTGGACCGGAGGCTAAAGGAGTAGCACTTCAGGCTCGTATATTCGCCGATCAACTCGAAAAAGCCTTGAGTGAAGAACAGCGTGCGCTCCTACTGCGCTTCAGTGAAGGCCATCTATCTGCCTTGATGTACAGGCAGATGCACTGTGCCAACGAGCCAATACCAGAATACCTACCCGACATTACCGCCCTGGCGCAAAGCCCTCGCTGCCAATACCTTGCCTCGCGCAATCAACTCCTGCTGGAGCTCGTACGCCACCGCAGTTTCGCCTTCGATATCGACAACGATGGCAAACAGGTCCGCCTGGTCGGCAACTTCAAGGGCGGTGGCCGCGTCCCGCGACCCGACGAAGATCCCTGCCTGGAGGTTGAAACCAGCTCGCATGCGGGCTTGCGCTTAGGGCCACACACTGAAGCACCTTACAACTGCTCAACAAACGCCAGCAACGCTCACTCCCCTGCTCCCTCAGCACTGATTCTCACTGCGCGCTGGAACCCAGCCAATGAACCTACGAATGTCTTCCCACTCCGGGAAATCATCGAACGCTTGAGTAGCCTGGACACACTTGCGCTGACTTCAAAGTCTTTCGACTTCACACGCAGTGACTGCTTCGCTCAGGGACAGGGCAGTGCTGGCAAAGCAGTTTCAATGCTGCAGTTCGAGCCCAATGGCGGTTTCTCTGTTCGATACAACAGCTATCGCTTCAGTCTGAATGAACGTGCCTGCAGCGCTGCGGCGCGCGCGTTCAACGCCTTTCAAAAAGCACTGAGCACTGCACAACCGCTGACGTTTGCCCTGCAACCTGACAGTGCATTGTTGATCAACAACAGCCGAGCCTTGCACGGCCGCGACAAGGTCCAGGACAACCGGCGCCTGCTTATCCGTCAATTCGGATACTCCCCCTTCGCCGTACCGTTGGTGCTCGCTGAAGACCCGCTGCTGGTCCGTGGTTGAGCACAGGAAAATACTCCATGATCGAAATCGACTTGACGTTTGTTCTGCTACTCGCACTGGTTGCACTGATGGCCGGCTTTTTTGATGCTATCGCCGGCGGCGGTGGCCTTATCACGCTCCCGGTGTTGTTTATTGCCGGTGTAGAGCCCTTGGCAGCTATTGCCACTAACAAGTTCCAGGCAGCTTCGGCTACGGTTTCGGCTACGTGCGCCTTCGCCCGCAAAGGCATGATCGACTGGAGACGAGGCAGTCCCATGGCTGTCATGGCGTTTATCGGTGGGGCGCTGGGGGCCTTGTCGATAACTTACGTCCCCAAAAGCGTTTTGCAGGCGTGCGTACCACCACTGCTGATCCTGATCGCCGCCTACTTTGCCTTCAGTCCAAAGCCGAATGAACAAGCGCGCAAGGCAAAGGTATCGACTAGCCTATTCTGCGTGACGGCTGCACCGATCATTGGCTTTTATGACGGCATCTTCGGCCCTGGAGTCGGCTCGTTCTTCATGCTGGCCTGCGTGGTCCTCTTGGGCCAGCACCTCATTCAAGCCGTATGCACCAGCAAGCTTTTGAACGCGGCCTGTAACCTGGGCGCATTATCAGTCTTTTCTCTCAGCGGGGCGATCATCTGGCCGCTGGCGCTGGCAATGGCGCTCGCCGCCTTTATGGGCGCACAATTGGGGGCTCGCTGCGCAGTTCGCTTCGGCTCTCGCCTCATAAAACCGCTGCTGGTCAGCGTCTGCTGCATCATGGCACTCAAACTGCTGCTCGATACCGGCAACCCGCTCGGCGAATGGCTCAACCAGTTCTTCTAGAGAGCACCATGCACATTCAAAAGGCTTCCCCACAGCGCGTGAAGTGGCAGTTTGACGAGCCCGCCCCGGGCAAAGAACTGTTCATCAATGAAGTCTTTGGAAACTACCAGCAACAGGCGCGATTGCTGGTACCTGATATCGAGCGCGCAGCTCCCGCATTCGTTTTGGGGGGCGCGCGTTCCGACTTTACCCGGCTCAACCCCCTGCTTTATCGCCTGCAAGCCGCGGGCATTGGTTCACTCACTGGCAATCTGTCAGGTCATAGCCTCGCCAGCGAGCCAGGCGCAATGGCGCCGTCACTGGCTACGAACCTTGATGAAGCACAGCGTTTCCATGCGCATATCGCGCCTCAATGCCGAACGCTAATAGGCCACAGCCTTGGCGCGGCAATTACGCTTAAGCTCGCAGCGCAGTTGCCACAAGTGGACAGCATCGTATTGATCTGCCCCGCAGTTTATCCAGACCATGCCCACCAGGCGCCGTTCGGCCCGGCATTCACTGCGGCCATCAACAAGCCTTTCGGTTTTCTGGAGAGCGATAGCTATACCTTCCTCAACCAGTTTCGCGGAAGAGTATTGATGGTGATCGGTGAGTACGACGGGCTCAACTCCCAGCGATTCGGCAAAGGCCCCGGCACCAGCGCGGGCAACCTGTGGCTTGCCGGCACTGAACGCTATAGCCCGATTCCTGAAGAAGTTAACCTCGCCTTGATGCGAGCAGTTCCAGCGTCACGTTTGCAATGCCTGTTTCTTACCGACTGCGACCATGGCATCGCGGCACATTTGCGCAGTACTCCGGCAATAGCGGACCAGGTTGCCGACACGGTCGCAACGTTCATCCTCGACAATGCTTAAGGCGTTTAGCATTACTCGATCTCGAACAGACCATTGCGCAATGGCGCCACGCTCAATCGCTCACGCACATCGTCATCTATGCGCGGATCATCCGGCCGGTAGAGTTTCACCTGTCGATACGCATTGATGCGATTGATCTCCTCGCCCAGGTACTCCCACACCACTCGGGTACAGGCCGGGTTGCGCCGGTCGCCGCTGGATACGCCGGCCTTCAGGCCATTCAGCCGGGTAATGCGGCTTTTGAAGCTGGGGATGAGGATGGTCTGGCTCATTTCGTTGAATGTCAGCGACTCGTAGTCGATGAGGAACATCCGGTCCTGCAGCTGGAACGCCGCCCCCAGGTAGCGGCAGCGTACCTCGGCATGCTGATCGGTGGCGCTGGAGCGCTCCTGCCGTTCCTGGCGCTCGAACAGAAAACGGCCGCGTTCTTCCCACAGGTGCACCAGCGACACGAGGATCGTGCCGGGCACCGACATGCAGTTGGAGTACTCGAAGTAGTAACCGCAATAGCGCGAAAGGTTACCGCCATGTTCGTGCAACGGGCGGAACAACTCGCTGATCGGGTCACTGGGCTGCTGGGCCTGGGGCGATACCCGCGCACCGATCAGACGGGCGAACTGCTCGGCGGGCAGGTTCAGTTCGTAATCCTCGACACCGAAAAAGTCGCCGATACGTTTCAGGTTGAAAGCCGTCGGACGGCTTTGCCCGCTCAGGTACTTGTTGAACTGCGCGCGGTTGATCGACAGCTGGCGGCAAACTTCGGAAATAGAGCGGTAGTGGCTACAGGCAAGTTTGAGGTTTGTGGCGAAGTGATCGCTCATATACGGAGTCCAGGTGACGCGAATGACGCCATTGTAGCATCAAGTCGCATCAAGTCAGAGCAATCCGCGAAATTGTAACCACTCTTGTCATAGCCAACCATGCGCCCCAACGAATAGCGGTGCGCCTGCCGTCCGCTGGTCTTTCCACACGAAGAATAAGAATCGAGGTCATTTTCCAATGCTCGAAGTAATCAACGATTTCCTTTCGGGGAAACTCCTCATCGTGCTGATCGTAGGGCTGGGTAGCTACTTCACCATCCGCTCCCGGTTCGTCCAGTTCCGCCACTTCACCCATATGTTCAGCGTGTTCAAGGAATCGCTGCGTGGCCAGGCAGGCCAGCTGAGCTCCTTCCAGGCCCTGATGCTGAGCCTGGCCGGCCGCGTGGGCGCCGGCAACATCGCCGGTGTCGGTATCGCAGTGACTCTTGGCGGCCCAGGTGCCGTGTTCTGGATGTGGGTCACCGCACTGGTGGGCATGTCCAGCAGCTTCTTCGAATGCACCCTGGCCCAGGTGTACAAGCGCGCTGATGGCGACGGCCTGTACCGTGGCGGCCCGGCCTACTACATTCAGCACGGGCTGAAGCGCAAGAGCATGGCCATCGTGTTCTCGATCTTGCTGCTGGTCACCTACGGCTTCGCCTTCATCGGCCTGCAGTCGTACACCGTAACCCACTCGCTGCAGAATGCCTTTGCCTTTGACCCAAGCCACACCGGTATTGTCCTGGCCGTGCTGCTGGCCATCACCTTCATCGGCGGTATCAAGCGCATCGCGGCAGTGTCGGACCTGCTGGTACCCGTCAAGACCCTGGCCTACATCGGCGTGACCCTGTACGTGATCGGCACCCAGATCGAACACGTGCCAGCCATGCTGGAAACCATCTTCAAGAGCGCCTTCGGCCTCGATCCGGCGTTTGCCGGCCTGCTCGGCAGCGCCATCGTCATGGGCGTGAAACGTGGCGTGTTCGCCAACGAAGCAGGCCTGGGCAGTGCACCGAACGTCGCTGCCGTGGCCGCGGTGAAACACCCGGGCGCGCAGGGCGTGGTCCAGGCTTTCAGCGTGTTCCTCGACACCTTCTTGATCTGCACCTGCACCGCACTGCTGATCCTGCTTTCGGGCTTCTACACCCCGGGCTTCGAGGGCGACGGCATTGTCCTGACCCAGAACTCGCTGGCCGCCGTAGTCGGTGACTGGGGTCGCGTGTTCGTCAGCGTGGCGCTGTCGCTGTTTGTCTTTACCTGCATCCTCTACAACTACTACCTCGGCGAGAACAGCCTGCAGTTCCTCAGCCGTAACCGCGTAGTGTTGATGGTGTTCCGTGGCCTGGTACTGGCACTGGTCGTGTGGGGTTCGATGCAAGACCTGTCGACCGTGTTCGCCTTCGCCGACATCACCATGACCTGCCTGGCCTTCGTCAACCTGGTGGCCCTGGCCCTGCTGTTCAAGGTCGGCCTGCGAGTCATGCGCGACTATGACGAGCAGCGCAAGGCCGGTGTAAAGCAGCCTGTGTTCGACTCGTCCAAGTTTGCCGACCTGGACCTGGACCGCAATGCCTGGCCTGCCAATCCTCAGGTGGAAACAGCCACTGACAAAGCAGTCGGCCAAGTTCAGACGCAGCGCTGATATCCTCCCCTGCCCAGCCGCCCCTTCCGCGGGCGGCTTTTCTTTGTCCGCTCACCGCTACGGATGCTTTCCATGCGCGCAGTAAAGAATCTTCTCGTTCTCTATACCGGTGGCACCATCGGCATGCTCGAAACCCCCGAAGGCCTGGCACCGGCCGGTGGTTTTGACGCGCGGATGCGTGAACACTTTGCCCAGATGGCCAATGCACCCCAGGTGCAATGGACACTGCACGAGCTGAACCCGCTGCTCGACAGCGCCAACATGCAACAGCACAACTGGCTGGCGATGCGCGATGCCATCGTCGCGGCGGTGGATGTAGCGGGCCACGATGGCGTGCTGGTGCTGCACGGTACCGACAGCATGGCCTACAGCGCTGCAGCCTTGTCGTTCCTGTTGCTGGGCCTGCCAGCACCGGTAGTGCTGACCGGCTCGATGCTGCCGGCAGGTGCCCCGGACAGCGATGCCTGGGACAACCTGTGCGGCGCATTGCGCCAGTTCGAGCACGGCCTGGAAGATGGCGTGCAACTGTACTTCCACGGTCAGCTGCTGCATGGCTGCCGGGCGTCGAAGCTGCGTAGCGAAGCGTTCGATGCCTTTGCTGAGCTGCCGCGCCATCGTGACGCTGAGCGGGCCGATACGATCCCTGCCGAGCTGGGCTACAAGCAACCGCGCAAACCGGTCAACCTGGCGGTTGTGCCGGTGTTCCCGGGGCTTCAGGCCGGGCATTTGCAGGCCTTGATCGACAGTGGTGTGCAGTGTTTGCTGCTGGAGTGCTACGGCAGCGGTACCGGGCCGTCGGATGACCAGGCGCTGCTGAATGTGCTGAGCACAGCGCGCCAGCGCGGCGTGATGCTGGCGGCTATCAGCCAGTGCCCGGAAGGCTCGGTGGTGTTCGACACCTATGCAGCGGGCAACCGCTTGCGCGGGGCCGGGCTGGTCAGTGGCGGTGGCATGACCCGTGAAGCGGCGCTGGGCAAGATGATGGCGCTACTGGGCGCAGGGTTGGATGCTGACGCAGCAGACCGCTGGTTTGTCCTGGATTTGTGTGGCGAGCGGGCTTGATCAGCGCCCTTGTGGGCCTCTTCGCTACGACGATAGCGTTTCCTGTGTAGGAGCGGGTTCACCCGCGAAGAGGCCCTAAAGGGTGAAAAAATGGCGGAAGGCAGCGGGAGTCGAACCTGCCCGGGAACGGCTGCCGTCCCCAACCGGGTTTGAAGCCCGGCCGCGCCACCGGGCGCGATTGCCTTCCTTGAACTCAGTGCCTGGCGTGCTGTTGAGCCAGGGCGCTGTCGGCGCGGATGTGACGCTGGTCGGCCACCCTCCGGGTCAGGCCGATGCGGTCGAAGTATTCCAGAATCTGCACACTGCGCTTGCGACCGATGCCCAACATATCGCGAAACGCGGCAACCTGCACTATCGTCGTTTCGCTGGCCTGCCCCAGCATCAACGCTGCCATGCGCTGTAGCGTCGCCTCTGGATAGAACAGGTCGCGCACCACCTGATGCACCAGGCCCAGCCGGGCCAACTTGCGCAGTAACAGGCGCACATCGGCTTCGGCACGGTTCTCCTCACTCGCCAGCGCCCTGACCCAGGGTGGGTCAAATTGCCCTGCGATCAACTTCGGCTGCAGACGTGCCCACAATGCACTGTCGGCTTCGCTCAACTGTACCTTGTGATCGGGCAGATGCAGCCATGGCCCGCTGCTGGCGATGGCGCTGTCGTCGAGCAGTTCATCCAGCAAACTGACGAAAGCCGGCCGTTCCAGGGGCAAGGCTACAAATCGCCGCAAGCGATCACGGTCAGGGCCAAGCTGGTCGGGCTCTTGCTCGTGAAAGCGCGCAAGTTGCTCCAGGACCTGCTGCTTGAGCGCCTGCCATTGAGCGTTGGCGAACAGGAGTTGGCCCTGCCGGGTGGCCACCACCCGCACATCGTCCGGTAACTGCCAGGTTTCCCGCAGGCGGTTGAACTGCCGCTCGAGCCGCTGCGGGCTAATGCCGCCCGGTGCACTGGCGAGCAGTGCTGGCAGTGCCTGCTCCAGATCCGCTGCATCGCGCAGCACCTGCAACTGCTGCAGACGGGTATCGCTGCGGCGTTGGCGGCTTGGGGCGAACGGGTCGAGCACCTTGCCGCCGCCCAGTGTGCGTTGGGCGCGCTGATCGCGCAGCACCAGGCGGTCGCCGTGCACGGCCTGCAACGGCGCATTGAGCAACAACTGGGCAAACATGCGTTGGCCGGCAGCCAGGCTTTCGCCTTCGAGCAAGGCGACCCGGGCCGTTACATCCTGGGTGCCGAGGTGCACATGCACAGCACTGAAATGTTCGAAAGCACGCTTCTCGTCAGGTAACAGGTTCAGCTCGATATCCACCCGAACACTGGGCGCATGCAACCATTCAGGCACCAGCCAGTCGCCCCGGTGCACCTGCTCCACGGCCAGGCGCTCGGCAGCGATGTTCAGCGCCACCCGTTGGCCTGCTTCTGCCACCAACGCGGCCTGGTTCTGTGCATGCAGGCCACGCACGCGCACCACCTTGCCGGCCTTGCCCAGCAACAACGTATCACCCGCACTGACCCGCCCGGCCAGTGCCGTGCCGGTGACCACCACTCCGGCGCCGGTAACCGCAAAGGCACGGTCGACGGCCAGGCGAAAACCACCGTGCACACTGCGTTGCCGTGTACCTGCTTCGGCCTCCAGCAGGGCCTGGCGCAACGCTTCCACACCCTCCCCGCTGATGCTCGACAGCGGAAACTGCCGCGCATCGGCATACGGCCCAGGCGCCAGCAATTCACTGACTTGCATCTGCACCTCGGCCAGACGCGACGGCTCGACCCGGTCGCATTTGCTGATCGCCACCAAGGCCTGGGGAATGCCCAGCAGCTCGATGATCGCCAGGTGCTCACGGGTCTGCGGCATGACCCCGTCGTCGGCCGCCACTACCAACAGCACCAGGTCGATGCCATGGGCACCGGCCAGCATGTTGTGGATAAAACGCTCGTGGCCCGGCACATCGATGAAGCCGGTCAGCGGCGCGCCTTCGCTCAGCGCCACATAGCGGTAACCAAGGTCGATGGTCATGCCGCGGGCGCGCTCTTCTTGCCGCTGGTCGCCGGCCTGGCCAGTCAGCGCCAGCAGCAGTGCGGTCTTGCCGTGGTCGATGTGGCCAGCGGTGCCAACGATCACTGCACCGGCCCCAGCTGCAGGGCTGGCAACTGGGCCAGCCACTGGGCTTCGTCATCCAACTGGCGCAGGTCCAGCCACAGGGCATCGTCGTCAATGCGGCCCAGCACCGGCACCGGTAGGTCGCGCAGGGCCCGCTCCAGCACATGCAGGCTGCGCCCGCGCAACTTCTTGGACACTTGCGGGCGCAGGCACAGCGCGGCACTGGGCAAGCGTGCAACCGGCTGGCTGCCACTGCCGATCATGCCCAACGCAGGCTCTACACGGATGGCCCATTGCTCGCCGAGGCGCGCCTGGAGCTCAGGCGCCAGGCGCTCGGCCTGGGCCTGGATTTCGGCCTGGCTGCGGGTCAGCAGACGCAGGCTGGGCAGGCGCTCGGCCAGGCGATCGGGGTTGCGGTACAGCGCCAGCACCGCTTCGAGTGCAGCGAGGGTGATCTTGTCGACGCGCAAGGCACGCTTGAGCGGATTTTTTTTGATCCGGGTGATCAAGTCCTTGTGGCCGACGATAATCCCGGCTTGCGGCCCGCCCAGCAGTTTGTCGCCACTGAAAGTGACGATATCGGCACCATCGGCCAGGGCCTGGCGTACCGTAGGTTCGGCGGGCAGGCCCCAGCGGGTAAGGTCGAGCAGGCTACCGCTGCCCAGGTCTTCAAGCAGCGGCAATTCATGTTGGTGGGCGATACGTGCCAGCTTGGCAGTAGGTACCTGGGTGGTGAAGCCCTGGATGCTGTAGTTGCTGCAATGCACCCGCATCAGCAGGCCAGTGCGCGGGCCGATGGCGGCCTCGTAGTCGCGGGCGTGAGTACGGTTGGTAGTGCCAACCTCGTGCAGCTTCACGCCGGCACGGGCCATGATGTCGGGAATACGGAAAGCACCACCGATCTCGATCAGCTCGCCGCGAGAGATGATGCCTTCCTTGCGCGCGCCCAGGCTGTTGAGCGCTAGCAGCACGGCGGCGGCATTGTTGTTGACCACGGTGACGGCTTCGGCGCCGGTCAGCTCGCGGATCAGGCCTTCGATCAGGTCATCACGGTCGCCACGTTTGCCGGTGGCCAGGTCAAATTCCAGATTGAGCGGGTAACGAGCGGCGGTCTGCATGGCCTCGATGGCTTCATCCGGCAGCAAGGCGCGGCCCAGGTTGGTGTGCAGCACGGTCCCGGTGAGATTGAACACGCGGCGAACCTGGCTGCGTTGCTGGAGGGCGAGGCGTTCGCCGCTGCGGCCAAGGAGTATTTCCGGAGCCAGTTCGGCGCTGCCGAGTTCGCCATTACGGGCGGGCTCGCGCAGGTCATCGAGCAACTGGCGCAGGGTATTCAGCACGGCGTCACGGCCGTGGCGATCGATCAGAGGGAGGCAAGCCGGGTGGCGAAGGAGGGTATCGATGGACGGCAGGCGTGGGGTGTCGCTGGCAAGGCTGTTGGACATGCGGTACTACCTTGGACTGATCCGTTGTCTGTGCTGGCCCATTCGCGGGTGAACCCGCTCCTACAAGTACAGCGTGATCCGGAAGGTTGGCGCAATTACCTGTAGGTACGAAGGCAAGTCGGTGTTTCAGTGTAGACCCTCAGCCACTACCCGGGGCGAGCATCAGGTTGGGCGCCAGGCGATGGAACCCCTCCCCGTCCAGGCGTATATCCAGGGCCAGGGTGGCCAGGTCATCGGCCAGCGGCTCGGCCGCCGCATCGTTCTCCAGGTAGTTCTGCTTCAGGTAGCTGTCGCACCCGGGGCAGCATTCCGCGCGTAGCGGCGCTTTGCCTGGCGCATGGCGATCATCCTCAAGGCTGGTGTAACGCAAGTCCTTGCTCGACTCGCAGTACACGCACTTGACCCGCACCACATGCCATTCACAGGCACACAACGAACAGGCCAGGTAACGTAAACCGTTGTGCTTTCCACGGTTGCGCACCACCCCGGCCATCGCCGGCGAACCACAAGCCGGGCATTGGGCCAGGCTGCCGGCAGGCTCGAGCTGGTGTGCGGGCAGCGCCAGCAACCAGCTGGACCAGGCCGCCTGCAGCGCGGCCCCGAGGAACGGCACCAGTGCTGCTGGCACACCATTGTACTGGCCTGCCAGCAAAGCAATGCCCCAGCCCTTGCGCTGATTGTCATCACTGCCTCGTAGCACCTGCAGCGCCTCACCCAGCGGGCCACTGCGTTCGCCGCTGAGGTGCTCTAGCAGTGCCTGCAACCAGACCAGCCACGGCCCTTCACGCACCAGGCTGTCAGCCGCCAGCGGCGGCAAACCATGATCCATGCACAGGCGCTGACGCTCCTCGGCCACGGGCAAGCCGCTGGGCGGGTTATCCACAAGCTGCTGCTGGATGCGGCATAAACGGGCAATCAGCCTCAGGTAATCGCCAAGCGCGTTGCCCTCGGCCAGATACTCCAGGCGGGCGGCGCGCAGTTCAAACAGGTTGGCGGCAGGCAGGTGCAGAAATGGCGGCGTGACTGCCGACGCTTCGATCTGCCCGGGTTCGAGTAGGGTGCTCAAGCGCTTATCCTTCTTTTCGTCCGTGATCACCCGGCGTCTTGTCGCCGGTCACTTCGCGGTACCACAACTCATGATGCTTGCGGGCCCAGGCGCGGCTGACCCAGCCATGCAGCATGGCGCCGATCGAGCCCTTGATCCAGATGCCGGCGTAGATATGCACGATGATGCTGAGAATCAGCACGAAGGCCGCCAGCGCATGCAGCAGCGCAGACAAGCGAATGGCATCGATGCCAAACCAATGGCTGAAGTATGCACGCCAGATCACCACGCCACTGACCAGCAATACCAGCATGCACACCAGCAGGGTCCAGAACAGCAGCTTCTGCCCGGCATTGTACTTGCCGATCGGCGGTACGCCCTCCTCCTCGTTGCGCATTACCCGGTCCACCCGGCGCAGCCACAGGCGGTCATTGGCGGTGATGAAGTTGGCCCGCCAGAAGCGCAATACCAGGCCGAGGAAAAACACGAACATCGCTACCCCGATGAAGGGATGCAGAATGCGCGTCCACGGCCCGCCGCCGAACAGGTTGCTGAGCCAGAATAGCGCCGGATGGAACAGCGCAAGCCCCGACAGCCCCGCCAGGATGAACAGGATCGCCACCACCCAGTGGTTGCTACGCTCGTTGGCGTTGTAGCGCAGGATGGGTTTGTTGTCGTTCATGGCCGCTGCTCCCCTTGCCCACCGGGCTGCTTCGGATCATAGACATGGACCGACGGGTCCACTTGATGCACGCTTTCGTCCGGCGGTGTCGGGTGTTCATCCTCCTCGACACGCTGTGGGCCGATCCGCACATAGTGGAAGAACCCCGCCAGCACCGCCGCGCCCATGGCCAACAGCGCCAGCGGCTTGGTGAAGCCCTTCCACAACCCCACCAACGGGCTGATCACTGGCTGGTCCGGCAGGCCGGCATACAGCTTCGGCGTGTCGGCATGGTGCAGCACGTACATCACGTGGGTACCACCGACGCCGTCCGGGTCGTACAGCCCGGCCTTGTCGTAGCCTCGCGACTTCAGATCGACGATGCGCTCGGCTGCATGCACTTTCATCTCGTCCTTGCTGCCGAACACGATCGCCCCGGTCGGGCAGGTTTTCACACACGCCGGCTCCAGCCCCACGCTCACGCGATCGGAACACAGGGTGCACTTGTACGCCTTGTGGTCTTTCTGCGAAATGCGCGGGATGTTGAACGGGCAGCCGGTGATGCAATAGCCGCAGCCGATGCAGTGGTCCTGGTTGAAATCGACGATACCGTTGGCGTGCTTGATGATCGCACCCGGGCTCGGGCAGGCCTTCAGGCAACCTGGGTCGGCACAGTGCATGCAGCCGTCCTTGCGGATCAGCCACTCCAGGTTGCCGTCGTCGCGCTCGTGCTCGGTAAAGCGCATCAGTGTCCAGGTCTCGGCAGTGAGGTCCTGGGGGTTGTCGTAGGTGCCGTGGTTGTGGCCAACCTCGTCACGCAGTTCATTCCACTCCGAGCACGCCACCTGGCAGGCCTTGCAGCCGATGCACTTGGTAGTGTCGATCAGCTTGGCGACCTCCTCCTGCTGACGCACCGAGGGCGGCACGGTAGTGGTGGCCGAGCGGGCGATGATGTCTTGGCTGGCCATCAGAGTTTCTCCACTTTCACGAGGAACGACTTGGACTCTGGCGTCTGCGTGTTGCCGTCACCGAGGAACGGCACCAAGGTATTGGTCAGGTAGCCATGCCGGGTAGCGCCGGTGAAGCCCCAGTGCAGCGGAATGCCGATCTGGTGCACGGTCTGATTGTTGACCTGCAGCGGGCGAATCCGCTTGGTCACCACCGCCACAGCGTCGATATGCCCACGCTTGCTCGACACCCGTACCCGGTCGCCGGCCTTGATGCCTTTCTCGTTGGCCAGCACCTCGCCTATCTCGACGAACTGCTCGGGCTGGGCAATGGCGTTGAGCCGGCAATGCTTGCTCCAGAAGTGGAAGTGCTCGGTCAGCCGGTAGGTGGTCGCCGCATAAGGGAACTCATCGTGCGTGCCGAGGGTGTCCCACACAGAATCGAAGATGCGCCCGGCCGGGTTGCTGGTGGCCTTCTTGTTCTGCGGGTGCAGCGGGTTGATGCCGATCGGTGTTTCGAAGGGCTCATAGTGCTCGGGGAACGGGCCTTCGGCCATCTTGTCGATGGCGAAGAAACGCGCCACGCCTTCAGGGTTCATGATGAAGGGGTTCATCCCCGCCTCGGGCGGCGAATCGACCTTGAAGTCCGGCACGTCGGTGCCGGTCCAGGCCTTGCCGTTCCACCATACCAGGCGCTTTTTCTCCGGGTCCCACGGTTTGCCTTGCGGGTCGCTGGAGGCACGGTTGTAAAGGATGCGGCGGTTGGCCGGCCAGGCCCAGGCCCAGTTCTGCACCTGATGCATGCCATACGGGTCGCTGTTGTCGCGGCGAGCCATCTGGTTGCCCTGTTCGGTCCAGCTACCGGCGAAGATCCAGCAGCCAGACGCGGTGCTACCGTCGTCCTTGAGCTGACCGAAGCCCGCCAGTTGCTGGCCCGCCTTGATCACCGCGCCAGTCGGGTCGGTGACATCGGCCACCGCCCAGCCGTTCATCTCCTTGGCCAGCTCCTCCGGGGAGGGCTCTTCAGGGATCTTGTACGGCCAGCTGATATTCATTATCGCGTCAGGGTAGGCACCCCCTTCGGCCTGGTAACGTTGGCGCAGGCGCAGGAACAGCTCGCTCATGATCTGCACGTCGGTACGCGTCTCGCCCGGGCCGTCTGCACCCTTCCAGTGCCATTGCAGCCAGCGGCTGCTGTTGACCAGCGAGCCGTCTTCCTCGGCGAAGCAGGTAGTGGGCAAGCGGATCACTTCGGTCTGGATAGAGGCCGTGTCGACATCGTTGAACGGCCCGGCGTTGCGCCAGAATTCCGAGGTCTCGGTGGCCAAGGGGTCCATAACCACCAGCCACTTGAGCTTGCCCAGTGCCGCAGTGACGCGGTTTTTGTCCGGCAGCGCGGCGATGGGGTTGAAGCCCTGGCACATATATCCATTGACTTTGCCCTGGCCCATCATCTCGAACATGCGCAGCACGTCGTAGGCCGGTACATCGAGTTTGGGCAGCCAGTCATAACCCCAGTTGTTTTCCGCCGTGGCGTTGGCGCCGTACCAGGCCTTCATCAGGCTGACGTGGAACTTGCCGTAGTTCTGCCAGTACGACAACTGCCCAGGCCGCAGCGGCTTGGAAGCGCGCTTGTCGATGTAGGCGGCGTAGTCCTGCTCGGCGTCACCGGCGAGGGTCAGGTAGCCCGGCAGCGAGTTGGACAGCAGCCCGAGGTCGGTCAGGCCCTGGATGTTGGAGTGTCCGCGCAGGGCGTTGACCCCGCCACCGGGCATGCCAACGTTGCCGAGCAGCAGCTGGACCATGGCCGCACTGCGGATAATCTGCGCACCGATCGAATGCTGCGTCCAACCTAGCGCATAAAGGATCGTCATGGTCTTGCCCGGAACCGAGCAGGAGGCGATCTCTTCCCAGACCTTCAGCATGGCGTCCTGCGGCATACCACAGGTCATGCTCGCCAGTTCCGGGGTATAGCGGCTGTAATGCTGCTTCATCAGCTGGAACACGCAGCGAGGGTGTTGCAGTGTCGGGTCGACCTTGGCATAGCCGTCCTCACCCAGCTCGTAACCCCAGCCGGACTTATCGGCGTATACACGCTTGGCCTCGTCGTAGCCGCTGAACAGCCCATCCTCGAAGCCATAGTTCTCTTTGACGATGAACGACACGTCAGTGTAGTTGCGCACGTACTCGTGCTGGATCTTGTCGTTGCTGAGCAGGTAGTTGATCAGCCCGCCCATGAAGGCGATATCGGTGCCGGTACGGATCGGCGCGTAGTAGTCCGCCACCGAAGCGGTACGGGTAAACCGCGGGTCGACCACAATCAGCCGCGCCTTGTTGTGCGCTTTGGCCTCGGTCACCCACTTGAAGCCGCACGGATGCGCTTCTGCTGCGTTGCCACCCATCACCAGAACCAGATTCGCGTTGGCGATATCGGACCAGTGGTTGGTCATGGCGCCACGGCCGTACGTCGGGGCAAGACTTGCCACCGTCGGGCCATGTCAGACACGTGCCTGGTTATCGAACCCCAGCATGCCTGTTGCGCGGATGACCTTGTGGGTCAGGTAGCCAGCCTCGCTGGAAGCGGCGGAAGCGGCAAGAAAACCGGTGGAGAGCCAGCGGTTGACCGTTTGGCCTTGGGCATTCTTCTCGATGAAGTTGGCATCGCGGTCCTGCTTCATCAGGTCGGCGACGCGGTCCAGCGCCTCGTCCCAGCTGACCCGCACCCACTCTTTGCTGCCCGGCTTGCGAACTTCGGGGTACTGCAGGCGGCTCGGGCTGTGGATAAAGTCCAGCAAGCCGGCGCCTTTCGGGCAAAGTGTGCCGCGGTTGACCGGGTGGTCGGCGTCCCCTTCGATATGGATGATGTTCTGTTTGACGTTCTTACCCGCATCACCCTGGCTGTACAGGATCAGGCCGCAGCCGACCGAACAGTAGGGGCAGGTGTTACGGGTTTCTTTGGTATGCGCCAGCTTGAAGTGACGCACCTGCTCGGCGAATGCCGGCGTTGGGGCCATGCCCAACGCCGCAAGGCTCGAGCCTCCAAGGCCGACGGCGGCGACCTTGAAGAACTGCCGACGGTTCAGGTCCATCGTGCACTCCTGATCAGGTGGTGGACGCGCGGAACATTGCCGGCGCCTCTTGGTAGTCACGGTGGCGGCCAATTGATGGCCGCCAGTGGATAAGACTAGTCAAGAATCCAGAAGCTGCGATGACCTGGGTCAGTGGTGCGGCCCCGATCAGGCACGTGGCAGGTTGCGCACCACATTCAGCGCCGCACTGCTCTGCGCCACAGGCATGATCTCGATGGTATTGATATTCACGTGCGCCGGCTGCTCGGCAACCCAGGCTACCGTTGCTGCGATGTCCTCCGGCAGAAGGGCCTCTACATCCCGATACAAAGCCTGCACGGCGTCCATGTCGCCATTGAGGCGCACCACCGAGAAGTCCGTGCCGGAGCACAGCCCCGGCTCGATGTTGCTCACCCGCACCCGGGTGCCAGCCAGGTCGGCACGCAGATTGAGGCTGAACTGGCGGACGAACGCCTTGCTGGCGCCATACACGTTACCGCCCGGGTAGGGGTAAGTGCCGGCGATCGAGCCGATGTTGATGATCATGCCGCTATCGGCTGCCACCATCTGCGGCAGGATCTTGTGGGTGACCATGGCCAGGCCGGTGATGTTGGTATCGATCATCTGCTGCCAGTTTGCGGCACTGCTGGTTTGGGCACGGTCCACGCCCAGCGCCAGCCCCGCGTTGTTGACCAGCAGATCGATCTGCAGCGACGCCTCACGCATCTGCTCGACCGCCTTCTCGAGCGATATTGAATCAGTGACATCCAGCGCCAGCGGAATGAAATTTACGCCCAGTTCGGCCTCCAGTGCTTTCAGTTTGTCCATGCGCCTGGCTCCACCGATCACACGGTAGCCTTTGCCGATCAGGGTGCAGCAGATGGCGCGGCCAAAGCCTGAGGAAGCACCGGTTACAAATGCGGTTTTCATTCGTTATCTCCTATCAATGGCTCAGGTCAGGTACTTCACGCCCAGGCTGGTGAACAGGCAGAGCATCGAGAACACCAACGCCTTGCGCACCACGTCGTTGCCTTTACGCAAGGCCAGGGAACTGCCCAGGTGGTTACCAAGGATGTTGCAGGCCACAAGTGGCAATGCCAGCAGGTAGACGACCTTGCCTGCGCTGACGAACGCCACCAAAGCACCGATGTTGGAAGCGAAGTTGAAGGTTTTGGAGTTGGCCGAACTGGAGACCAGGTCCATGCGCAGCAGGTAATGGAAAGCGATGATGAACATGCTGCCGGTACCGGGGCCGAAGAAGCCGTCGTAGAAGCCAATGGCCAGGCAAGTCAACGGCACTACCGTGTACAGCATTCGCGAAGACAGTTTGCGCTCCTCGACCGGACGATCCTTGGGGGTAAGGAAAATGAGAATGCCGAGGGGGATTAGTGCCAGGATGATCTTGCCCACCGTTTCCTGCGAGATCGACACGATCAGGTGAGCCCCCAGGTAGGCGCCTAATAGCGAAAACGGCACCCCGACCAACGCTACTTGCCAGACCATCCTGCTGTTGGCCAGGAAGTTGCGGATAGCCGCCAGCGTGCCGAGGGTACTGACCAGTTTTTCCTGACCCAGTGCCACCTGGGGCGGCATGCCAACCAGCAGAAAACCCGGCACCAGAAACAAACCACCACCACCGGCAATGCTATCGACGAAGCCCGCAACGAAGGCGATCGCGCCAAGTATGAGGACTGCCAGCAACCAGTGCTCCGCCCAGTAAGAACCCAACATTTCCATAGCGATGTCCATCCAGTGGAGCGTTATGCCAGGCACAGCCCGAGTGTGGCCGGCCTGTTCGGTGCGATGATTGTAATTTCAAAAATTGAATCGATTCAATCTAAAATAAATTCAACTCAATTTAGCCAATTACCATCATTACCTGCATCCGAGCTTTCATGCTAGGCTTTCGCGCTCTTGCAAAGCCTGGTGCCATCTCCATGTGGGTCCCCCAATACAGCCATCAAACACAGCCGGTTTACCTGATGATCGCTGATGCCCTTGAACAGGACATCGAAAGTGGTCGGCTTGCAGAAGGCGATCGCTTACCCACGCTCAAGGACCTGGCCGAGGCGCTGAATGTAACCCCCGGCACTGTTGGCAGGGCCTACGACGAAGCAGCCAAGCGTGGTCTGGTGGCTGGCGAGGTAGGGCGGGGCACATTTGTCAGGCAACTACGGCAGCCATTACCCGCCCCGTCGGTACCCACATCCGTTGCCGGCGAGAGTAACCAGATCGACCTCTCGATCATCAAGCCCAACGACGCTCACATGAGCGAGTGGCTAGGCACGGCTATCAGCGAACTGGCCTCCTCCTCGAACTTGGGGCAGGTACTCGACTATGTGACAGAGGGTGGTCACACCTCCCACAAACAAGCCGGTGCGACCTGGATACAGCGCTGGCTGCCTGATGCTCGCTGGCAGCAGGTAGTACTGACCGCTGGCGCCCAACATGGGCTGCTGGTGGCCATCAGCAGCCTGTCGAAGAGTGACGATGTGGTGCTGTGCGAGTCGCTCTGCTACCCGGGCATCATATCCCTGGCCCACAGCCTGGGCCGGCGCCTGCGCGGCGTCGCCATGGACGAACACGGGCTCATCCCGGAGGCATTGCGCGCGGCCTGCCTGGAACACCGCCCTTCCCTGCTGGTGTGCGTCACCACGCACCAGAACCCGACCAACTCGATCATGCCCCCAGCAAGGCGCCAGGCTATCGCCGAGATCGCCCGTGAGTTCGACCTGTTCATCGTGGATGACGATATCTATGGTTTTCTCGAGCCCAGCCCGGACTACAAGCCGCTTGCAGCGTATGCGCCTGAACGCTCGGTATACCTCACCAGCCTGTCCAAAAGCGTGCTGCCGGCGCTGCGCATCGGCTACCTGTACGCCCCGCCGCAAACCCTGTCGCGGTTATCATCGATGGTACGCAGCAGCGTGTGGATGCCATCGCCTCTGATGGCGCAATTGGCCAGTAACCTGATCAACAGCGGCAAGGCCGACCAGTTGGTGCGTATGCAGCAGCAGGAGGCGGCCGCGCGCCAGCACATGGCCCGGGAGATTCTTGGCCAATACAAGATCCGCAGTCAGCCCCACAGTTTCCATATCTGGCTGGAGCTGCCAGAACCTTGGACCAGCGACGAATTTGCCAACCTGGCACGTGACAACGGCGTAACAGTGGTCAGCGGCAGCCAGTTCCTGCCAGAACGCAGCCACGCCACCAGCGGTGTGCGCATCGCTCTGATGGCACCCAGCCGCCAGGCACTGGGCTTTGCCCTGACCAAGCTGGCAAGCCTGCTGGATTCGCCGGAACCGCGGTTGTTCTACTGAAAGCGATGCCAGATACGCGGTGCTGCCCATAAAAAAACCCAGGGCAACTGCCCTGGGTTTCGTCTTGCTGAACGCCCTACCGCTTTGATCAGAACGGAATATCGTCATCGAAGCTGTCGAAGTCAGCCGCCGGCTGCGGCGCAGGCTGTTGCGGCGCTGGGCGCTGAGGGGCCTGTTGCGGGCGCTGGGCCTGCTGGCGTGGCGGTGCCTGGTTGTACTGTTGCTGCTGGCCACCACCATAATTGCCGCCACCCTGATTGTACGGGTCGCCGCCCTGCTGCTGGCCTTGCGGACGACCGCCGAGCAGCTGCATGGTGCCGTTGATGTCGACGATGATCTCGGTGGTGTAGCGCTTGATGCCGTCTTTTTCCCACTCGCGGGTCTGCAGCTTGCCTTCGATGTAGCACTGCGAACCCTTGCGCAGGTATTCGCCAGCGATTTCGGCAACCTTGCCGAACAGCGACACACGGTGCCACTCGGTACGCTCGACCTTCTGGCCCGACTGCTTGTCAGTCCACTGCTCGCTGGTGGCCAGGCTCAGGTTGGTCACGGCGTTACCGTTGGGCAGGTAGCGGACTTCGGGATCCTGGCCACAGGTACCGACCAGAATGACTTTGTTAACCCCACGGGCCATAACGTTCTCCTAGGCTTCGCACGCCGAAGAGGCTGGATTCACCAGTCGCTCGAGGGTCGCACGGTCCAAAATTTTCGTATCCAGTTTGATATAGATGGCGGCTTCTTCTTCCACCACCACAGCGTCGGTCACACCCGGCACGGCCATCAGGCGCTCGGTCAGGCCGGCCTCCCGGACCGCCTCAGGCGCCAGAGGCATGCGCAGGCTGGTCACATATGGCGGCTCGTTCATGCGCAAGGCGACGATCAGCCAGATAGCACACAGCACCGCGCTACCGAGGAACACCGTGTTCAGCCCACCGTGCTGGAACAGCCAGCCGCCAAGAATCCCGCCTAACGCTGCACCGAGGAACTGGCTGGTGGAATACACTCCCATTGCCGTCCCCTTGCCACCGGCAGGCGACACCTTGCTCACCAGAGAAGGCAGCGAAGCCTCCAGCAGGTTGAATGCGGTAAAGAATACCACGGTGCCAATCACCAGTCCGCGCAAACCGTCAGCCCACTCCCAGAAGTATATCTCCGTCAGCAGCAGGACACTGACCGCGCCGGCCAACACACGTTTCATCTTGCGCTTTTTTTCGCCGTAGATGATGAACGGGACCATTGCAAAAAATGAGATGAACAGCGCGGTCAGGTACACCCACCAGTGCTGCTCCTTGGGCAGGCCGCCACGCTCGACGAACGCCAGCGGCAGCGCAACGAAGCTGGCCATGAGGACGGCGTGCAGGATGAAAATGCTTACGTCCAGGCGCAGAAGGTCCGGATGGCGCAGGGTCGGGCCGATGGCCTGGCGCGCCACACCCGACTCGCGGTGCTGCAAAATGCTGTGGGTGTTGGGCACGACAAACGCGATCAACAGCATGCCGACCAGGGCCAGCCCAGCCGTGACCAGGAACAAACCTGACAAACCAAAGGCACTTGTCAGCAATGGACCGACGACCATGGCGACAGCAAACGAAAGGCCGATGCTCATGCCGATCATGGCCATGGCCTTGGTCCGGTGTTGTTCGCGGGTGAGGTCCGACAGCAGTGCCATGACCGCAGCAGAAATTGCCCCCGCGCCCTGCAGGATGCGCCCGGCAATCACGCCCCAGATAGAGTCGGCTTGGGCCGCCAGTACACTGCCCAGGGCGAAGATCACCAGCCCCAGATAAATCACCGGCCGGCGACCGATGCGGTCGGAAATCATCCCGAACGGGATCTGCAATACCGCCTGGGTCAGGCCATAGGCACCAATGGCCAGGCCGATCAGGGCAGGCGTGGCGCCAGCCAGGTCCATGCCGTAGGTGGCCAGTACCGGCAAGACCATGAACATGCCCAGCATACGAAAGGCAAAGACCAGGGCAAGGCCGCCAGCGGCGCGGGTTTCGCCGCTACTCATACGCTCGTTGTGGGTGTCGTACATGGATTAACCTCGTGTGAACCGGCGGCGATTCTATCAGTCCGACAGCTTGACGGCATCAACGCGACGCTTTGCCGCGTCATACTGGCGCGCCGTATACTTCCTTGTTTATGCCCGCCAAGCGAGGCCGCAGTGGACAAGATCCTTATTCGTGGGGCACGTACCCACAACCTGAAGAACATCGACCTGACCCTGCCCCGGGACAAGTTGATCGTGATCACCGGCTTGTCCGGTTCCGGCAAGTCGTCCCTGGCGTTCGATACCTTGTACGCCGAAGGCCAGCGCCGCTACGTGGAATCGCTGTCGGCCTACGCCCGGCAGTTCCTGTCGATGATGGAAAAGCCCGACGTCGACACCATCGAAGGCCTGTCGCCAGCGATTTCGATCGAGCAGAAGTCGACCTCGCACAACCCGCGCTCCACGGTCGGCACCATCACCGAAATCTACGATTATCTGCGCCTGCTATACGCCCGTGTCGGTACTCCACGCTGCCCGGACCACGATATCCCGCTGGAGGCGCAAACGATCAGCCAGATGGTCGACCTGGTGCTGGAGCGCCCGGAAGGCAGCAAGCTGATGCTGCTTGCGCCGGTAGTGCGCGAGCGCAAGGGCGAGCACCTGGCGGTGTTTGACGAGCTTCGCGCCCAGGGCTTCGTGCGGGCCAGGGTCAACGGCAAGCTCTACGAGCTTGATGAGTTGCCCAAGCTGGACAAGCAAAAGAAGCACAGCATCGATGTGGTGGTGGACCGATTTAAAGTCCGCGCCGACCTGCAACAGCGCCTGGCCGAATCGTTCGAAACCGCGTTGAAGCTGGCCGATGGTATTGCCCTGGTGGCACCGATGGACGACGAACAAGGCGAAGAGACGATCTTCTCCGCGCGCTTCGCCTGTCCGGTGTGCGGCCACGCGATCAGCGAGCTGGAACCGAAGCTCTTTTCCTTCAACAACCCGGCTGGCGCCTGCCCGACCTGCGACGGCCTGGGGGTCAAGCAGTTCTTCGACACCAAACGCCTGGTCAACACCGAACTGACCTTGGCCGAAGGCGCGATCCGCGGCTGGGACCGGCGTAACGTGTACTACTTCCAGATGCTCGGTTCGTTGGCTGCGCACTACGGCTTCAGCCTGGAGGAGCCTTTCGGCGAGCTGTCAGCCGAACACCAGAAAGTGATCCTGCAGGGCAGCGGCAAGCAGAGTGTCGATTTCAAGTACCTCAACGACCGAGGCGACATCGTCAAGCGATCGCACCCGTTCGAAGGCATTGTGCCAAACCTTGAGCGTCGCTACCGCGAAACCGAATCGGCCACCGTGCGTGAAGAACTGGCCAAATTCCTTGGCACGCAACCGTGCCCGGATTGCCGGGGTACGCGCCTGCGCCGCGAGGCGCGCCATGTGTGGGTGGGCGAGAAGACCCTGCCGGCTGTAACCAATATGCCGATCGGTGAAGCCAGCAACTACTTTGGTCAACTGACCCTTACTGGCCGACGTGGCGAAATCGCGGCAAAAATCCTCAAGGAAATCTGCGAACGACTTCAGTTTCTGGTCAATGTCGGCCTCGACTACCTGACCCTGGATCGTAGCGCCGACACCCTGTCCGGTGGCGAAGCGCAACGTATCCGACTCGCCAGCCAGATCGGTGCCGGTCTGGTGGGGGTGATGTACATCCTCGATGAACCGTCCATCGGCCTTCATCAACGCGACAACGACCGCCTGTTGGCCACACTTAACCATTTGCGCGACCTGGGCAACACGGTGATCGTGGTGGAACACGACGAGGACGCCATTCGGCTGGCCGACTACGTGGTCGATATCGGCCCGGGCGCCGGTGTTCACGGTGGGCAGATCGTCGCCGAGGGCTCGCCCCAGGAGGTCATGGACCATCCCGATTCGCTGACTGGCAAGTACCTGTCCGGGCGCAAGAAGATCGTCGTGCCGGCCAAGCGCACACCGCGCAACAAGAAGCTGCAGCTCAAGCTCAAGGGCGCACGTGGCAACAACCTGCAGAACATCGACCTGGAAGTACCGATCGGCCTGCTGACCTGCGTGACCGGTGTATCCGGCTCGGGTAAATCGACGCTGATCAACAATACCCTTTACCCCTTGGCCGCCACCGCCCTCAATGGCGCAAGCAGCCTGGAAGCCGCACCGCACAGCAGCATGGACGGCCTGCAGCACCTGGACAAGGTGGTGGATATCGACCAGAGCCCGATCGGCCGCACGCCGCGCTCCAACCCGGCGACCTACACCGGCATCTTCACGCCGATCCGCGAGCTGTTCTCCGGTGTCCCGGAGTCACGCTCGCGTGGTTATGGCCCGGGGCGTTTCTCGTTCAACGTCAAGGGTGGCCGTTGCGAGGCCTGCCAGGGCGATGGCCTGATCAAGGTGGAAATGCACTTCCTGCCGGACATCTACGTGCCGTGTGACGTGTGCAAGAGCAAGCGCTACAACCGCGAAACCTTGGAGATCAAGTACAAGGGCAAGAACATCCACGAGGTGCTGGAAATGACCATCGAGGATGCCCGCGAGTTCTTCGATGCGGTGCCGGCGCTGGCGCGCAAGCTGCAAACGTTGATGGATGTGGGCCTCTCGTACATCAAACTGGGGCAATCAGCGACCACGTTGTCCGGCGGTGAGGCGCAGCGGGTAAAGCTGTCGCGCGAACTGTCCAAGCGCGATACCGGCAAGACCTTGTACATCCTCGACGAACCTACCACCGGTCTGCACTTTGCCGATATCCAGCAACTGCTGGACGTGTTGCATCGCCTGCGCGACCACGGCAACACCGTGGTGGTGATCGAACATAACCTGGATGTGATCAAGACCGCCGACTGGCTGGTTGATCTGGGGCCTGAGGGCGGCTCCAAGGGTGGGCAGATCATTGCCTGCGGTACACCAGAAGAGCTGAGCGAGATGAAGCAGTCATATACCGGCCATTACCTGAAACCATTGCTGGAGCGGGATAGGGCCTGAGTATTGCCAGCGCAATGAAAAAGCCCCTGGTACCGATGGTGCCAGGGGCTTTTACTTGAGTCTGTGGATAACTTACATCTGCGACTGCAGGTAGTTTTCCAGCCCGATGGCCTTGATCAGGCCCTGCTGCTTCTCAAGCCAGTAGGTGTGATCTTCTTCGGTGTCGGCCAGCTGCGCACGCAGGATGTCACGACTGACGTAGTCCTTGTGCAATTCGCACAGCTCGATGCCTTTGCAAAGCGCACCGCGCACCTTGTATTCGAGCTTGAGGTCCGCCTCGATCATTTCCGGCACGGTGCTGCCGACCTCCAGGTCATCCGCTCGCATGTCAGGGGTCCCTTCGAGCATGAGGATACGACGCATCAGGGCATCGGCGTGTTGCGTCTCTTCCTCCATCTCGTGGTTGATGCGCTCGTAGAGCTTGGACAGGCCCCAGTCTTCGTACATGCGCGAATGAATGAAGTACTGGTCGCGTGCCGCCAGTTCGCCCTTCAGCAGCGTGACGAGATAGTTGATTACATCCGGGTGGCCTTGCATCGCCCTGATTCTCCATGTGAAAACGTCTATGCCACATAGTGTGAACCAGCTTTTGTCTATGGTCACTGAAAAACGCGCAATTAGACGCAAAAAATCGGTTAAACAGTAGTGATATTCATTGAAAAACCGCCCAAATGAGGGCGGTTCTTCTTATCACTTCGACTTAGGCGAGATTGATGCCCAAAGCCTTGGCAATTCCTTCGCCGTAGGCCGGATCCGCCTTGAAGAAGTACTGTAACTGACGCTGGATCACGTCTTCGCTGACGCCCGCCATGGTACCGGCGATGTTGCTGATCAGCAGGGCCTTCTGCTCATCGTTCATCAAACGGAACAAAGCGCCGGCATGGCTGAAGTAGTCGGTGTCCTCGCGGTGATCGTAGCGATCAGCCGAACCATTCATGGCCAATGCTGGCTCAACATGACGTGGCGACTGTTTCGGGGCATCGCTGTAGCTGTTTGGCTCGTAGTTCGGTGCACTACCGTAACTGCCGGTGGCCATCGAGCCGTCACGCTGGTAGCTGTTCACCGGGCAGCGTGGCGCGTTGACTGGCAATTGCTGGTGGTTGGTACCCACGCGATAGCGGTGCGCGTCAGCGTAGGCGAATACACGGCCTTGCAGCATGCGGTCCGGCGAAAGACCGACGCCGGGCACCATATTGCTCGGCCCGAACGCGGCCTGCTCGACCTCCGCAAAATAGTTCAGCGGGTTACGGTTGAGCTCCAGTACACCCACCTCGATGAGCGGATAATCCTTCTGCGACCAGGTCTTGGTCACGTCGAATGGGTTCTCATCGCGGCTGGCAGCCTCGGCTTCGCTCATCACCTGAATGCAGACAGTCCAGCGCGGGTAGTCGCCACGCTCGATGGCCTCGAAGAGGTCGCGCTGAGCGTAGTCCGGGTCGGTACCTGCCAGGCGTGCAGCGTCTGCCGGGGTGAGGTTCTTGATGCCTTGTTGGGTCTTGAAGTGCCACTTGACCCAAGTGCGCTCACCCTTTGCATTGATCAGGCTGTAGGTGTGGCTGCCAAAGCCATGCATGTGACGGTAGCCGTCCGGAATGCCACGGTCGGAAAACAGGATGGTGACCTGATGCAGCGCTTCTGGGGAGTGCGACCAGAAGTCCCACATCATCTGAGCATTCTTCAGGTTGGACTGCGGGTGGCGCTTCTGGGTGTGGATAAAGTCCGGGAACTTCAGTGGATCACGAATGAAGAACACTGGCGTGTTGTTACCGACGATGTCCCAGTTACCTTCTTCGGTGTAGAACTTCACCGCGAAGCCACGCGGGTCACGCTCGGTATCTGCAGAGCCGCGCTCGCCACCAACGGTGGAGAACCGTAAGAAAGTCTCGGTTTGTTTACCGACCTCTTCGAACAGCTTGGCGCTGGTATAGCCGGTGATATCGTGAGTAACGGTAAAGGTACCGTAGGCGCCCGAGCCTTTGGCATGGACGCGGCGCTCAGGAATGTTCTCGCGGTTGAAATGGGCGAGCTTCTCGATCAGGTGGAAGTCGTCGAGCAGCAGCGGACCGCGCGGGCCAGCGGAGCGGGAGTTCTGGTTGTCGGCTACAGGTGCACCGCTAGCGGTGGTGAGAATCTTGCTCATGGGCTCTCCTTTTCGTTCTTCAAGGGCCGGCTAATCGGCTGTAGAGAGAGTATTGACGAGCAAGATTACAGGGACAAATTCATTACATGACTTAAATCAATAGAGATAAACAATAGATGTACAAACAAAAAACCGGGCACTAGGCCCGGTTTTCTGTAGCAGACAGAACGTCTTACTCAGCAGCTTCTACAGCACCGCCGACCGGACGATCAACCAGCTCGACGTACGCCATAGGCGCGTTGTCGCCAGCGCGGAAACCGCACTTCAGGATGCGCAGGTAGCCGCCCTGACGGGTGGCGTAACGCTTGCCCAGGTCGTTGAACAGTTTGCCAACAGCGGACTTCGAACGGGTACGGTCGAAGGCCAGACGACGGTTAGCAACGCTGTCTTCCTTGGCCAGGGTGATCAGCGGCTCGGCAACGCGGCGCAGTTCCTTGGCTTTCGGCAGGGTGGTTTTGATCAGCTCGTGCTCGATCAGCGACACTGCCATGTTCTGGAACATAGCCTTGCGGTGAGAGCTGGTACGGCTCAGGTGACGTCCACTTTTACGATGACGCATGATTCATTCCTTACCAAACACTACGTTCGGTGATTACGACGATCAGGCGGTCGCCTTGTCGTCTTTCTTAAGACTTGCAGGCGGCCAGTTGTCGAGGCGCATGCCGAGAGACAGACCACGAGAGGCCAGAACGTCCTTGATTTCAGTCAGGGACTTCTTACCCAGGTTAGGAGTCTTCAACAGCTCTACTTCGGTACGCTGAATCAGGTCGCCGATGTAGTAGATGTTCTCCGCCTTGAGGCAGTTGGCCGAACGTACAGTCAGTTCCAGGTCGTCAACCGGACGCAGCAGGATCGGATCGATCTCGTCTTCCTGCTCGACTACGACAGGCTCGCTGTCACCTTTGAGGTCGACGAACGCAGCCAACTGCTGTTGCAGAATGGTCGCAGCGCGGCGGATAGCCTCTTCAGGATCCAGGGTGCCGTTGGTTTCCAGATCAATGACCAGTTTGTCCAGGTTGGTACGCTGTTCAACACGGGCGTTCTCGACCACATAGGCGATACGACGCACCGGGCTGAAGGAGGCGTCCAACTGCAGACGGCCAATGCTACGGCTTTCGTCTTCGTCGGTTTGACGGGAGTCGGCCGGCTCGTAACCACGACCACGAGCTACAGTGAGCTTCATGTTCAGAGCGCCGTTCGACGCCAGGTTCGCGATTACGTGATCGGGGTTGACGATCTCGACATCGTGATCCAGCTGAATATCGGCAGCGGTAACCACCCCCGAACCCTTTTTCGACAAGGTCAGCGTAACTTCGTCACGACCATGCAGTTTGATAGCGAGACCTTTCAGGTTCAACAGGATTTCAATTACGTCTTCCTGAACACCTTCGATCGCGGAGTACTCATGGAGTACGCCATCGATCTCGGCCTCGACTACTGCACAGCCAGGCATGGAGGACAACAGGATGCGGCGCAGCGCGTTGCCCAGGGTATGGCCGAAACCACGCTCGAGAGGCTCGAGCGTAATTTTGGCGCGGGTCGGACTGACTACCTGCACATCAATGTGGCGGGGAGTCAGGAACTCATTTACCGAAATCTGCATGGATGCACCTATTTTCTAGCCCTTACTTGGAGTAGAGCTCGACAATCAGGTTTTCGTTGATGTCGGCAGACAGGTCGCTGCGAGCAGGAACGTTCTTGAAAACGCCCGACTTTTTAGCAGCATCCACGTCAACCCACTCAACGCGGCCACGCTGGGCGCACAGTTCAAGGGCTTGAACAATGCGCAACTGGCCCAGCGATTTCTCGCGGACTGCGACCACGTCACCCGGACGAACTTGGTAGGATGGAATGTTTACAGTCTTACCGTTGACGCTGATCGCTTTGTGCGAAACCAGCTGACGGGACTCGGAACGAGTCGAGCCGAAGCCCATACGGTAAACGACGTTATCCAGACGGCACTCGAGCAGTTGCAGCAGGTTTTCACCGGTTGCGCCTTTTTTCGAGGCAGCAGCTTGGTAGTAACCGCGGAACTGACGCTCCAGAACACCGTAGATACGACGGACTTTTTGTTTCTCACGCAGCTGGGTGCCGTAGTCGGACTGACGGCCACGGCGCTGGCCGTGGATACCTGGGGCTGCTTCGATATTGCACTTCGATTCCAGAGCGCGAACGCCGCTCTTCAGGAAAAGATCAGTGCCTTCACGACGAGACAGTTTGCATTTTGGACCAATGTAACGTGCCATTCTTCTGTCTCCTGATTACACGCGACGCTTCTTCGGCGGACGGCACCCGTTGTGCGGGATTGGCGTCACGTCGGTGATGCTGGCGATCTTGTAGCCGCAGCTGTTCAATGCACGAACGGCGGACTCACGACCTGGACCTGGACCCTTGACGTTAACGTCGAGGTTCTTCAGACCGTATTCCAGCGCAGCTTGACCAGCACGCTCAGCAGCGATCTGAGCTGCGAACGGGGTGGATTTGCGCGAACCACGGAAACCCGAACCACCGGAGGTCGCCCAGGACAAAGCATTGCCCTGACGGTCGGTGATGGTCACGATGGTGTTGTTGAAAGAAGCATGGATGTGGGCGATGCCATCAACCACTGTCTTTTTGACTTTCTTACGAGGACGAGCAGCAGGTTTTGCCATGTCTATATTCCTGGGCGATTACTTGCGGATCGGCTTACGCGGGCCCTTACGGGTGCGTGCGTTGGTCTTGGTGCGCTGACCGCGAACCGGCAGACCTTTACGATGACGCAGGCCGCGGTAGCAACCCAGGTCCATCAAGCGCTTGATCTTCATGTTGATGTCACGACGCAGGTCACCTTCGGTGGTGAACTTCGCGACTTCGCCACGCAGGGTTTCGATTTGCTCGTCGCTCAGATCCTTGATCTTAGCGGCTGGGTTTACACCAGCGTCTGCACAAATCTTCTGTGCAGTTGTGCGACCGACACCATAGATGTAGGTCAGCGAGATAACAGTATGCTTGTTATCTGGAATGTTGACGCCTGCAATACGGGCCATTCAGTGGGACTCCAATTGACAGCTACCTACGCCCCGGAAGCCAAGAAATAGGGCGCGAGATAATATCGCTGTAGAAACGAATAATCAACCCAGCAGCACACTAGCTGCTGGGTTTGAAGCGCAGATCACACTCAGCCTTGGCGCTGTTTGTGACGCGGTTCCGCGCTGCAGATCACTCGTACGACGCCTTCGCGACGGATGATCTTGCAGTTACGGCACAGCTTTTTCACCGATGCACGAACTTTCATTACCGACTCCTCGAACCTTAGGGGCGTATCAGCGCAGCAAACCGCTGCCACCGTAGCCTTTCAGGTTGGCTTTCTTCATCAGGGATTCGTACTGGTGCGAAACGAGGTGCGATTGTACTTGGGACATGAAGTCCATCACAACCACTACCACAATCAGCAACGAGGTCCCGCCAAGGTAGAACGGCACATTTGCTGCCACCACCAGGAACTGGGGCAGAAGGCAGACGGCCATCATGTAAAGAGCACCGAACATGGTCAAACGGGTCAGAACGCCATCAATGTAGCGCGCCGACTGCTCACCAGGACGGATACCCGGAATAAAGGCACCGGACTTCTTCAGGTTTTCCGCTACGTCTTTCGGGTTGAACATCAACGCTGTGTAGAAGAAGCAGAAGAAAATGATCCCTGCACTAAACAGCAGAATATTCAACGGCTGACCAGGAGCGATCGACTGCGAGATGTCCTGCAGCCAGCCCATACCTTCGGACTGACCAAACCAGGCACCCAGCGAAGCCGGGAACAGCAGAATGCTGCTCGCGAAAATGGCCGGGATAACCCCCGCCATGTTCACTTTCAGCGGCAAGTGGCTAGTCTGCGCAGCGAAGACCTTACGGCCCTGCTGACGCTTGGCGTAATGAACGGCGATACGACGCTGACCACGCTCAATGAACACCACAAAACCGATAATCGCTACTGCCAGCAGACCGATGGCGACCAGGGCGAAAATGTTGATATCGCCTGTGCGTGCAGACTCGAAAGACTGCCCGATTGCTCTCGGAAGACCGGCAACGATACCCGCGAAAATCAACATCGAGATACCGTTGCCCACACCGCGCTCGGTGATCTGCTCGCCCAGCCACATCATGAACATCGCGCCTGCCACGAAAGTGGAAACAGCGACGACATGGAAGCCCAGGCCTACAGAAAACGCCACGCCCTGGTTGGCCAGGCCAATGGACATGCCAATGGCTTGGACCAGTGCCAGGATAACGGTGCCGTAGCGGGTGTACTGGCTGATCTTGCGACGGCCAGCTTCACCTTCCTTCTTCAACTGCTCCAGTTGCGGGCTGACCGCCGTCATCAACTGCATGATGATCGATGCCGAAATGTACGGCATGATCCCCAGTGCAAAGATGCTCATGCGCTCGAGCGCGCCACCGGAAAACATGTTGAACAAGCTAAGAATGGTCCCCTCATTCTGCCGAAACAGATCCGCCAGACGGTCCGGATTGATGCCGGGAACCGGGATATGCGCACCTATCCGATAGACGATGATCGCCATGAACAGAAAGCGCAGACGAGCCCAGAGTTCCGACATCCCGCCCTTACCGAGCGAAGAGAGAGCACCTTGCTTAGCCATTTATTCCTCGAATTTGCCGCCAGCTGCTTCGATAGCCGCACGCGCACCCTTGGTGGCTGCGATACCCTTGATGGTGACTGCGCGAGTAACTTCGCCAGACAGCATGATTTTCACACGCTGAATGTGCTGGTTGATCACGTTGGCATCCTTCAGGGATTGCACGGAGATCACGTCGCCTTCCACTTTGGCCAGCTCGGACAGACGCACTTCAGCGCGGTCCATGGCTTTCAGGGAAACGAAGCCGAACTTCGGCAGGCGACGGTGCAGCGGCTGTTGACCGCCTTCGAAGCCAGGAGCGATCGAACCACCCGAACGGGAAGTCTGACCTTTGTGGCCACGGCCGCCGGTCTTACCCAGACCGCTACCGATACCACGACCTGGACGATGCTTCTCGCGACGGGAACCCGGCGCTGGACTCAGATCATTGAGTTTCATCGATTAGCCCTCGACCTTCAGCATGTAGTAAGCCTTGTTGATCATCCCGCGGTTCTCGGGAGTATCCTGGACTTCTACAGTGTGACCGATGCGACGCAGACCCAGGCCTTTAACACACAGCTTGTGGTTAGGCAGACGGCCCGAGACGCTCTTGATCAGCGTTACTTTTACGGTTGCCATGATCAGAAGATCTCCTCGACGCTCTTGCCACGCTTGGCGGCAATGGATTCAGGAGATTGCATGGCTTTCAGACCCTTGAAGGTGGCGTAAACCACGTTCACTGGGTTGGTCGAACCGTAGCACTTGGCCAGAACGTTCTGAACACCAGCAACTTCCAGGACAGCACGCATTGCGCCACCGGCGATGATACCGGTACCTTCCGAGGCAGGCTGCATGTAAACCTTCGAGGCGCCGTGGGCAGCCTTGGTGGCGTACTGCAGGGTGGTGCCCTTCAGGTCAACCTGGATCATGTTGCGGCGAGCAGCTTCCATGGCTTTCTGGATCGCGGCTGGTACTTCGCGCGACTTGCCACGGCCGAAGCCAACACGACCTTTACCATCACCAACCACGGTCAGCGCGGTGAAGGTGAAGATACGGCCGCCTTTTACGGTTTTGGCAACGCGGTTAACTTGAACCAGCTTCTCGATGTAGCCTTCGTCGCGCTTTTGATCGTTATTTGCCATAACTTAGAACTCCAGCCCGCCTTCACGAGCAGCATCAGCCAGCGCTTTGACGCGGCCATGGTACTTGAAGCCGGAACGGTCAAAGGCAACTTGAGATACACCGGCGGCTTTCGCACGCTCAGCTACCAGCTTGCCAACCTTAGTGGCCGCGTCGATGTTGCCAGTGGCGCCATCACGCAGGTCTTTGTCCAAGGTCGAGGCGCTTGCCAGAACCTTGCTGCCGTCGGCCGAAATGACCTGGGCGTAGATGTGCTGCGAGGAGCGGAACACGCACAGGCGCACGACTTCGAGTTCGTGCATCTTGAGACGTGCTTTGCGAGCGCGACGCAGTCGAATAACTTTTTTGTCGGTCATTTACTAGGCCCTACTTCTTCTTGGCTTCTTTACGACGGACTACTTCGTCCGCGTAACGCACACCTTTACCTTTGTAAGGCTCTGGCGGACGGAAGTCGCGGATTTCAGCGGCCACCTGACCTACCAGCTGCTTGTCGATACCCTTGATCAGGATGTCGGTCTGGCTAGGTGTTTCAGCGGTGATACCGGCTGGCAGTTCGTAGTCCACTGGGTGAGAGAAGCCCAGGGCCAGGTTCAGGACGGTGCCTTTAGCCTGTGCCTTGTAACCAACACCGACCAGCTGGAGCTTGCGCTCGAAGCCTTGGCTTACGCCTTGGACCATGTTGTTGACCAGAGCGCGGGTGGTACCGGCCATGGCACGAGCTTGCTGGTCACCATTGCGAGCGACGAAACGCAGCTCACCAGACTCTTCGGTAACTTCAACAGACGAGTGAACGTTCAGTTCGAGAGTACCTTTGGCACCCTTCACCGAAAGCTGCTGGCCGGCGAATTTGACTTCGACACCGGATGGCAGCTTAACGGGGTTCTTAGCGACGCGAGACATGTCTATCCCCCCTTAGAACACTGTGCACAGAACTTCGCCGCCGACACCGGCAGCGCGCGCAGCGCGATCAGTCATCACACCTTTGTTGGTGGAGACGATAGACACGCCCAGACCGCCACGTACTTTCGGCAGATCGGTGACGGCCTTGTACTGGCGCAGGCCTGGACGGCTGGAGCGCTTCAGTTCCTCGATGACCGGACGGCCTTCGAAGTACTTCAGTTCGATCGACAGGGAAGGCTTGGCCTCACCAGTTACCTGGTAGCCAGCGATGTAACCTTCGTCCTTCAGAACTTTGGCAACCGCGACCTTCAGGGTAGAGGAAGGCATGCTTACGACGGACTTTTCAGCCATCTGGGCATTACGGATGCGAGTTAGCATGTCCGCTAACGGGTCCTGCATACTCATGGGCTAGATGCTCCTGATACAAGAATTATTAGCCTTGCGGCTATGACAACCACCCGAACGGTTTGGGCAAAAACCCAGGCTCAGGTGAGCCGGTCATTCTAGACACAAGGCAGAAACGAAACAAGCCCCATATAGGGGCTTGTTTGTTGGCAAGGTCACCGGCGGTCGGAAGATTGCTCCCCTTCCACCCGTGCCTTGCCTGCAGCGATTACCAGGAGGCCTTGACCAGGCCTGGTACGTCACCGCGCATTGCAGCTTGACGCAGCATGTTACGGCCCAGGCCGAACTTACGGTATACACCGTGAGGACGACCGGTCAGGCGGCAACGGTTGCGCAGGCGCGAGGCGCTAGCGTCGCGTGGCTGCTTCTGCAGAGCGACAACGGCAGCGAAACGCTCTTCTGGAGAGGCGTTCAGGTTGACGATGGTCGCTTTCAGCTCAGCACGCTTCTTAGCGAACTTTGCTACCGTGAGCTGACGCTTCAGCTCGCGGTTTTTCATGCTCTTCTTGGCCATTTTCCTACTCCAATCAGTTGCGGAACGGGAACTTGAAAGCACGCAGCAGAGCGCGGCCTTCGTCGTCCGAACGAGCAGTGGTGGTCAGGGTGATGTCCAAACCGCGCAGAGCATCGATCTTGTCGTAGTCGATTTCCGGGAAGATGATCTGCTCTTTCACGCCCATGCTGTAGTTGCCACGACCATCGAAGGACTTGGCATTCAGGCCGCGGAAGTCGCGAACCCGAGGCAGGGAGATCGCCAGCAGGCGGTCCAGGAATTCGTACATCTTGTCGCTACGCAGGGTCACCTTGACGCCGATCGGCCAGCCTTCGCGGACTTTGAAGCCAGCGATGGATTTGCGAGCGAAAGTCACGACCGGCTTTTGACCGGTGATCTTTTCCAGGTCGGCAACAGCGTGCTCGATGACTTTCTTGTCGCCGATCGCTTCGCCCAGACCCATGTTCAGGGTGATCTTGGTAACGCGCGGAACTTCCATCACGTTCGACAGCTTAAGTTCTTCCTTAAGCTTAGGAGCGATTTCGTTCCGGTAAATCTCTTTCAGTCGTGCCATGGTCTTCTACCTAGCAGTGTTCAAGCATCAACCGCTTTTTGGGTCGACTTGAAGACACGAATTTTTTTACCGTCTTCTACTTTGAAACCAACGCGGTCAGCCTTGTTGGTTTCACCGTTGAAGATGGCAACGTTGGAAGCGTGCAGAGGCGCTTCTTTCTCGACGATACCGCCCTGTACGCCCGCCATCGGGTTAGGCTTGGTATGACGCTTGACCAGGTTCACGCCACCGATAACCAGACGGTCATCAGCCAGAACCTTCAGCACCTTACCGCGCTTACCTTTGTCTTTGCCGGCGATCACGATGATCTCGTCGTCACGACGAATCTTTTGCATGTCGGATCTCCTTACAGCACTTCAGGGGCGAGCGAGACGATCTTCATGAACTTCTCAGTACGAAGTTCACGGGTCACTGGCCCGAAGATGCGAGTGCCGATCGGCTCTTGCTTGTTGTTCAGCAGAACAGCAGCGTTGCCGTCGAAACGAATGATGGAACCGTCAGCGCGACGAACACCGTGACGGGTACGTACGACGACAGCGGTCATCACTTGGCCTTTTTTGACCTTACCGCGCGGAATTGCTTCCTTGACGGTTACTTTGATGATGTCACCGATACCGGCGTAACGGCGGTGCGAACCGCCGAGTACCTTGATGCACATGACGCGACGAGCGCCGCTGTTATCGGCCACATCGAGCATGGATTGAGTCTGAATCATAAAATTTCTCCGACCCTTAGCCCTTAGACTTCAACAGCGCGTTCGAGGACTTCAACCAGTGCCCAGGACTTGGTCTTGGCCAGCGGACGGGTTTCACGGATGGAAACCTTGTCGCCGATCTTGCACTGGTTGGCTTCGTCGTGCGCGTGCAGCTTAGTCGAACGCTTAACGTATTTACCGTAGATCGGGTGCTTTACGCGACGCTCGATCAGAACGGTGATGGTCTTGTCCATTTTGTCGCTGACGACACGGCCAGTCAGCGTACGGACGGTTTTTTCAGCTTCAGCCATGATCACTTACCTGCCTGCTGGTTGAGCACAGTTTTCACGCGAGCGATGTCACGCTTAACTTGCGAGAGCAGGTGCGACTGCCCCAACTGGCCAGTTGCTTTCTGCATACGCAGATTGAACTGGTCGCGCAGCAAGCCGAGCAGTTGCTCGTTCAGTTGCTGTGCCGATTTTTCACGAAGTTCATTCGCTTTCATCACATCACCGTCCGCTTAACAAAGGAGGTGGCGAGAGGCAGCTTTGCAGCAGCCAGGGCGAAAGCTTCGCGCGCCAGCTCTTCAGAAACACCCTCGATCTCGTACAGGACTTTGCCTGGCTGAATCTGGGCAACCCAGTATTCCACGGAGCCCTTACCTTTACCCATACGAACCTCAAGAGGTTTTTTGGAGATCGGCTTGTCCGGGAACACACGGATCCAGATCTTACCGCCACGCTTAACGTGACGGGTCAGCGCACGACGTGCGGACTCGATCTGGCGAGCGGTGAGGCGACCGCGAGCAACAGCTTTCAGGGCGAATTCGCCGAAGCTGACTTTGCTACCGCGCAGTGCCAGACCACGGTTGTGGCCAGTCATCTGCTTGCGGAATTTTGTACGCTTTGGTTGCAACATTTGGCGTACCCCTTACTTAGCAGCTTTTTTACGAGGCGCTGGTGCTTGTGGTTTCAGTTCTTCTTGGCGACCACCAATAACTTCGCCTTTGAAGATCCAAACCTTCACACCGATCACACCGTAAGTGGTGTGAGCTTCGTAGGTGTTGTAGTCGATATCGGCACGCAGGGTGTGCAGAGGCACACGACCTTCGCGATACCACTCGGTACGAGCAATCTCAGCACCGCCGAGACGACCGCTCACCTGGATCTTGATGCCCTTGGCACCAATACGCATGGCGTTCTGTACCGCGCGCTTCATGGCGCGACGGAACATTACACGGCGTTCCAGCTGCTGAGCTACGCTCTGCGCAACCAGCATAGCGTCGAGTTCCGGCTTGCGGATCTCTTCGATGTTGATGTGCACAGGCACACCCATCTGCTTGGTCAGGTCCTGACGCAGCTTCTCGACATCTTCACCTTTCTTACCGATAACGATACCGGGACGAGCGGTGTGGATGGTGATGCGTGCAGTTTGAGCCGGACGATGAATATCGATACGGCTTACGGACGCGCTTTTTAGTTTGTCTTGGAGGTACTCACGCGTTTTCAGATCCTTCAACAGGTAATCTGCGTAAGTAGCACCGTCTGCGTACCAGACGGAGGTGTGCTCCTTGACGATTCCCAGGCGAATGCCAGTGGGATGTACTTTCTGACCCATCTGATCGACTCCGTTACTTGTCCGCAACCTTGACAGTGATATGGCAAGACCGCTTGACGATGCGATCAGCACGGCCTTTGGCACGTGGCATGATGCGCTTCAGCGAACGCCCTTCGTTGACGAAGACGGTGGAGACCTTCAGGTCATCAACGTCTGCGCCTTCGTTGTGTTCGGCGTTGGCTACGGCCGACTCGAGGACTTTCTTCATGATTTCAGCGGCTTTTTTGCTGCTGAAGGCCAACAGGTTGAGCGCTTCGCCCACCTTCTTCCCGCGGATCTGGTCGGCGACCAAGCGGGCTTTCTGGGCGGAGATGCGAGCGCCCGACAACTTAGCGGCTACTTCCATTTCCTTACCCCTTAACGCTTGGCTTTCTTGTCAGCCACGTGCCCGCGATAGGTGCGGGTACCGGCGAACTCGCCCAGTTTGTGGCCGACCATGTCTTCGTTCACGAGAACTGGGACATGCTGGCGACCGTTGTGAACCGCGATGGTCAGACCGACCATTTGTGGCAGGATCATCGAACGGCGCGACCAGGTTTTAACTGGCTTGCGATCGTTCTTCTCCACCGCCACTTCGACCTTCTTCAACAGGTGAAGATCGATAAAAGGACCTTTTTTCAGAGAACGTGGCACTGTCGTATCCCTCTAGTTACTTGCGACGACGGACGATCATGTTGTCGGTACGCTTATTACCACGGGTTTTAGCACCCTTGGTTGGGAAGCCCCATGGCGATACCGGATGACGACCACCGGAGGTACGACCTTCACCACCACCGTGTGGGTGGTCAACCGGGTTCATGGCAACACCACGAACGGTTGGGCGAACGCCGCGCCAGCGTTTGGCACCAGCTTTACCCAGCGAACGCAGGCTGTGCTCGGAGTTCGAGACTTCGCCCAGGGTCGCACGGCACTCAGCCAGGACTTTACGCATTTCACCAGAGCGCAGACGCAGGGTCACGTAGACACCTTCGCGAGCGATCAGCTGAGCCGAAGCACCAGCGGAACGAGCGATCTGAGCACCTTTACCCGGCTTCAGTTCGATGCCGTGAATGGTGCTACCTACTGGAATGTTGCGCAGCTGCAGGGAGTTACCGGCCTTGATTGGGGCCAGGGCACCTGCGATCAGCTGGTCGCCAGCGCTCACGCCTTTAGGCGCGATGATGTAGCGACGCTCACCGTCTGCGTAGCACAGCAGGGCGATGTGAGCAGTACGGTTTGGATCGTATTCGATACGCTCGACAGTGGCTGGAATGCCATCTTTGTCGTTGCGACGGAAGTCGACCAGACGGTAATGCTGCTTGTGACCACCACCAACGTGACGAGTGGTAATGCGGCCATTGTTGTTACGACCACCAGACTTCGATTTTTTCTCGATCAGCGGTGCGTGAGGAGCGCCTTTGTGCAGCTCCTTGTTGACCACCTTGACCACGAAACGGCGGCCAGGGGAAGTCGGTTTGCATTTAACGATTGCCATGATGCACCCCTTCCTTACTCAGCACTGCTGCTGAAATCGAGATCTTGGCCTGGCTGAAGGGAGACGATCGCCTTCTTCCAGTCATTACGCTTGCCCAGACCACGTGCGGTACGCTTGGTTTTACCCAGAACGTTAACAGTCGACACGTTTTCAACTTTTACGTTGAACAGGCCTTCGACAGCTTTCTTGATTTCCAGCTTGGTTGCATCAGTAGCAACCTTGAATACGAACTGGCCTTTTTTCTCAGCCAGAACGGTAGCCTTCTCGGAAACGTGCGGGCCAAGGAGGACTTTGAATACGCGTTCCTGGTTCATCCCAGCAGCTCCTCGAATTTCTTCACGGCCGAGACAGTGATCAACACTTTCTCGTATGCGATCAGACTGACCGGGTCGGAACCTTGTACGTCACGTACGTCGACGTGCGGCAGGTTACGAGCAGCCAGGTACAGGTTCTGATCAACAGCGTCGGAAACGATCAGTACATCGCTCAGACCCATGCCGTTCAGCTTGTTCAGCAGATCTTTGGTTTTCGGTGCTTCAACAGCGAAGTCCTGAACCACGACCAGACGGTCGCTACGCACCAGCTCAGCGAGGATGGAGCGCAGAGCTGCGCGATACATCTTCTTGTTGAGCTTTTGCGAGTGATCTTGAGGGCGAGCTGCGAAGGTTACACCACCGCCACGCCAGATCGGACCACGAGTGGTACCAGCACGAGCACGGCCAGTACCCTTCTGACGCCATGGGCGCTTACCGCCACCAGCCACGTCGGAACGGGTCTTCTGCTGCTTGGTGCCCTGACGGCCGCCGGCCATGTAGGCCACGACTGCTTGGTGAACCAGCGTCTCGTTGAATTCGCCACCGAAAGTCAGTTCGGAAACTTCGATCGCCTGAGCGTCATTTACATTAAGTTGCATGTCAGTTTCCCCTTAACCGCGAGCCTTGACAGCTGGACGTACAACCACGTCGCCGCCAGTAGCGCCAGGTACGGCACCCTTGATCAGCAGCAGGTTGCGTTCAGCGTCTACGCGAACTACTTCCAGGGACTGAACAGTCACGCGCTCGGCGCCCATGTGACCGGACATTTTCTTGCCCTTGAACACACGACCAGGAGTCTGGCACTGGCCGATGGAACCAGGAACACGGTGCGACACGGAGTTACCGTGGGTGTTGTCCTGACCACGGAAGTTCCAGCGCTTGATGGTACCGGCGAAGCCTTTACCTTTGGACTGACCAGTAACGTCAACCAGCTGGCCTGCAGTGAAGAGTTCAGCTTTGATCAGATCGCCAGCCTGGAAATCGCCTTCTTCAAGACGGAACTCCCAAACACCGCGACCAGCGGCAACGTTGGCCTTGGCGAAGTGGCCTGCCTGAGCGGCAGTCACACGCGAAGCACGACGCTCGCCGACAGTGACTTGCACTGCACGGTAGCCATCGGTTTCTTCAGTTTTGAACTGGGTGACGCGATTCGGCTCGATCTCAATGACCGTGACCGGAATGGAGACACCTTCTTCGGTGAAAATGCGGGTCATACCGCACTTGCGACCGATTACACCAATAGTCATGTTGTAAACCTCATGAGTGTACGGGGCTTTCACCCGCTATGGCCGCCCATTTCAGAGCGTTACACGACTAGACCGAAGTCTTAGCCGAGGCTGATCTGTACTTCCACACCTGCCGCCAGATCAAGCTTCATCAGCGCATCAACGGTTTTATCCGTTGGCTGGACGATGTCCAGAACACGCTTATGAGTGCGAATCTCGTACTGGTCACGCGCGTCTTTGTTGACGTGCGGGGAGACCAGAACGGTGAAACGCTCTTTGCGGGTAGGCAGTGGAATTGGACCACGCACTTGTGCACCAGTACGTTTCGCGGTTTCCACGATTTCCTGGGTGGATTGGTCGATCAGGCGATGGTCGAAAGCCTTCAACCTGATACGGATTTGCTGATTTTGCATTGGATTTCAGACTCCAGGCTGTTCCCAACGGACGCACTACGCCCGCTAAAAGGAGGCGTGATTCTATAGACGCCCCCAATTAGTGTCAACCCAATAAAAAAAACCCCCGCTGAGCGGGGGTTTTTTCAATCGGTCGAGTGATTACTCGATGATTTTTGCCACAACGCCGGCGCCGACGGTACGACCGCCTTCACGGATAGCGAAGCGCAGACCGTCTTCCATTGCGATGGTCTTGATCAGGGTAACAGTCATCTGAATGTTGTCACCTGGCATTACCATTTCAACGCCTTCCGGCAGTTCGCAGTTACCGGTCACGTCAGTGGTACGGAAGTAGAACTGTGGACGGTAGCCTTTGAAGAACGGAGTGTGACGGCCGCCTTCTTCCTTCGACAGGACGTAGACTTCTGCGGTGAACTTGGTGTGCGGCTTGACCGAACCTGGCTTGACCAGAACCTGGCCACGCTCAACGTCGTCACGCTTGGTACCACGCAGCAGAACGCCGCAGTTCTCGCCAGCACGACCTTCGTCCAGCAGCTTGCGGAACATCTCAACACCGGTGCAGGTGGTGGTGGTGGTGTCACGCAGACCAACGATTTCCAGCGGATCCTGAACGCGGACGATACCACGCTCGATACGACCGGTAACAACGGTACCACGACCCGAGATCGAGAACACGTCTTCGATTGGCATCAGGAACGGCTGGTCGATGGCACGAACTGGCTCAGGGATGTAGGCATCCAGAGTTTCTACCAGCTTCTTGACAGCGGTAGTGCCCATTTCGTTGTCGTCTTTGCCTTCCAGGGCCATACGAGCGGAACCGATNTCTACCAGCTTCTTGACAGCGGTAGTGCCCATTTCGTTGTCGTCTTTGCCTTCCAGGGCCATACGAGCGGAACCGATGATGATCGGAGTGTCGTCGCCTGGGAAGTCGTAGGTGGACAGCAGGTCGCGAACTTCCATCTCGACCAGTTCCAGCAGCTCAGCGTCGTCTACCAGGTCAGCCTTGTTCAGGAAGACCACGATGTACGGAACGCCTACCTGACGGGACAGCAGGATGTGCTCACGGGTTTGTGGCATCGGACCATCGGCGGCCGAGCAAACCAGGATAGCACCGTCCATCTGGGCAGCACCGGTGATCATGTTCTTCACGTAGTCAGCGTGACCTGGGCAGTCAACGTGAGCGTAGTGACGAATGTTCGAGTTGTACTCGACGTGAGCGGTGTTGATGGTGATACCGCGCGCTTTTTCTTCCGGAGCCGAGTCGATCTTGTCGAACTCAACGA
>NZ_OLKJ01000006.1:0-16283 GCF_900291005.1 Pseudomonas sp. Kh14 | reverse complement strand
CTCGACGTGAGCGGTGTTGATGGTGATACCGCGCGCTTTTTCTTCCGGAGCCGAGTCGATCTTGTCGAACTCAACGACTGCCGAACCGAAAACTTCGGAGCAGACGCGAGTCAGAGCTGCGGTCAGAGTGGTCTTACCGTGGTCAACGTGGCCGATGGTGCCGACGTTAACGTGGGGAAGGGAACGATCAAATTTTTCTTTAGCCACGACAGTGAACCTCTTGCCTAAAGGGGATTAGCCTTGTTTTTTAACGAGTGCTTCGACGATGTTCGACGGAGCTTCGGCGTATTTGGAGAATTCCATGGAGTAGCTTGCGCGACCCTGAGACATGGAACGAACGTCGGTTGCGTAACCGAACATCTCTCCGAGCGGTACTTCAGCACGGACGACGCGGCCAGAGACCGACTCATCCATACCCTGGACCAGACCACGACGACGGTTCAGGTCACCCATCACGTCACCCAGGTAGTCTTCCGGGGTTACAACTTCGACTTTCATGATCGGCTCGAGAACCACGCCACCGCCCTTCTGGGCCAGTTGCTTGGTCGCCATCGAAGCAGCGATCTTGAACGCCATTTCGTTGGAGTCGACGTCGTGGTACGAACCGTCGAATACCGCGGCCTTCAGGCCGATCAGAGGATAACCGGCAACAACGCCGTTTTTCATCTGCTCTTCGATACCCTTCTGGATCGCAGGGATGTATTCCTTAGGAATCACACCACCAACGACTTCGTTGGAGAACACCAGACCTTCTGTGATGTTGCCCTTGTCGTCCACGTCCGGCTCGGAGAAGCGAACCCAGCAGTGACCGAACTGACCACGACCACCCGACTGACGAACGAACTTGCCTTCGATCTCGACGTTGGATTTGGTGATCTTCTCGCGGTACGAAACCTGCGGCTTGCCGATGTTGGCTTCGACGTTGAATTCGCGCTTCATGCGGTCAACGAGGATGTCCAGGTGCAGCTCACCCATACCGGAGATGATGGTCTGACCGGTTTCTTCATCGGTCTTGACGCGGAACGATGGGTCTTCCTGAGCCAACTTGCCCAGTGCGATACCCATCTTCTCCTGGTCCTGCTTGGTTTTCGGCTCTACAGAGAGCGAAATCACAGGCTCAGGGAAGTCCATACGCTCGAGGATGATCGGCTTGTCGGCGTTGCACAGGGTATCACCAGTAGTGACGTCCTTCATGCCGATCAGAGCAGCGATGTCGCCTGCACGTACTTCTTTGATCTCTTCACGCTGGTTGGCGTGCATCTGGACCATACGACCAACGCGCTCTTTCTTGCCTTTGACCGAGTTGATGACAGAGTCACCGGAGGTCAGGAAGCCCGAGTAAACGCGAACGAAGGTCAGAGTACCAACGAACGGGTCGGTGGCAATCTTGAAGGCCAGGGCCGAGAACGGCTCGTCGTCGTCAGCATGACGCTCGTCGAACTGCTCTGGCTTGACTTCGTCCTTAGGCACGTCGATCAGGTCAGGGTGGATACCCTTGATCGCAGGGATCTCGGTCGGAGCTGGGAGGAAGTCGATAACGGCGTCGAGAACCAGGGGAACACCCTTGTTCTTGAACGACGAACCGCAGACAGCCGGAACGATCTCGCTGGCCAGGGTGCGCGCGCGCAGGCCTGCCTTGATCTCTTCGACGGACAGCTCACCTTCTTCAAGGTACTTGTTCATCAGCTCTTCGGTGGCTTCGGCGGCGGCTTCAACCATGTTGTTGCGCCATTCGTTAGCCAGCTCGACCATATCCGCAGGAATTTCTTCCTCGCGGTAGGTAGTACCCTTGTCGTCGTCGTTCCAGTAGATAGCCTTCATCTTGATCAGGTCAACCTGACCCTGGAAGTTATCTTCCGAACCGATGGCCAGCTGAACAGGAACCGGAGTGTGACCCAGACGGTTCTTGATCTGACCTACGACGCGCAGGAAGTTTGCACCAGCACGGTCCATCTTGTTCACGTAAACAACACGCGGAACGCCGTACTTGTTGGCCTGACGCCATACGGTTTCGGACTGCGGCTCAACGCCGGAGGTGCCGCAGAATACAACGACCGCGCCGTCGAGTACACGCAGCGAACGCTCTACTTCAATGGTGAAGTCAACGTGGCCAGGGGTATCGATAACGTTTACGCGGTAGTTGTCATACTGACCACGGGAACCCTTCCAGAAGGTGGTAACGGCAGCGGAGGTAATGGTGATACCCCGCTCCTGCTCCTGCACCATCCAGTCGGTGGTCGCGGCGCCGTCATGCACCTCGCCCATTTTGTGGCTCAGACCTGTGTAGAACAGGATCCGCTCGGTAGTGGTGGTCTTGCCCGCGTCAACGTGGGCACAGATACCAATGTTACGGTAGCGGTTAATTGCTGTAGTACGAGCCATAAAGCCCTCGCAAAAAGATTGATGCTTGAATTAGAAGCGGTAGTGCGAGAACGCTTTGTTGGCTTCAGCCATACGGTGAACGTCTTCACGCTTCTTGACTGCAGCACCCTTGCCTTCGGCAGCATCCAGCAGTTCGCCGGCCAGACGCAGAGCCATCGACTTCTCGCCGCGCTTGCGGGCGTAGTCTACGAGCCAGCGCATTGCCAGAGCGTTACGACGGGATGGACGAACTTCAACCGGGACCTGGTAAGTGGCACCGCCGACACGACGGGACTTTACTTCGACCAGCGGAGCGATGGCGTCGAGAGCTTTCTCGAAGATTTCCAGGGGGTCGCTGTTCTTGCGTGCTTTGACGGTATCCAGGGCACCGTAAACGATGCGCTCGGCTACGGCCTTCTTGCCGCTTTCCATCACGTGGTTCATGAACTTCGCGAGAATCTGGGATCCGTACTTCGGATCGTCAAGGATCTCACGTTTTGCTGCTACACGACGTCTTGGCATGATAAGCCCTCAAACGGTCTTCAGGTTAGCCCGGGACCAGGTCATTCGACCCACGCCCGACCTTACTCTTATCGACTCAAAAAAATGGATGTCTGCAAACGACCGATTACTTCGGACGCTTGGTACCGTACTTCGAACGACCCTGGTTACGGCCTTTAACGCCCGAAGTATCCAGAGAGCCGCGAACGGTGTGGTAACGAACACCTGGCAAGTCTTTTACACGGCCGCCACGAATCAGGACGACGCTGTGCTCTTGCAGGTTGTGGCCTTCACCACCGATGTACGAGGAAACCTCGAAACCGTTGGTCAGACGCACACGGCATACTTTACGCAGTGCCGAGTTAGGTTTTTTCGGCGTGGTGGTGTACACACGGGTGCACACGCCACGACGCTGCGGGCAGTTCTGCAGCGCAGGAACGTCGGACTTCTCGACCGAACGCTTACGCGGCTGACGTACCAGCTGGTTGATAGTTGCCATCTACTAGCTCCACTGATTGTCTTGCGACTCTATTGTCTTGCAAGAAAGCCAAAAATTGGCGAGACGGAGCCTCACCAAATTTAAGGGTACAAAAGTCTAAAGAGGATCTTGCACCCAGTCAAGACGAGGCCCCGGCCCTCCCCGCCCGATCATCGGCAACATTTCATGTCGCCGATGATCGCCCGAGGCTTGCCGGGGCCTTGCCCTGTACTTAGTTACCGCTGGAATTCAGCGCTTCGGTCAGTGCAGCTTCCACTTCACTGGCGCTTACACGCAGCGGTTTGTCGGCATCACGGCGACGCTTGCGCTCGCTGTGGTAGGCCAGACCAGTACCGGCCGGGATCAGACGACCCACGACCACGTTCTCTTTCAGGCCGCGCAGGTAGTCGCGCTTGCCGGTTACCGCCGCTTCGGTCAGTACGCGGGTTGTTTCCTGGAAGGAAGCCGCGGAGATGAACGACTCGGTGGACAGCGAGGCCTTGGTGATACCCAGCAGCACTCGGGTGAACTTGGAGATGAACTTGTCCTCGCTAGCGAGACGCTCGTTCTCTACCAGCACCTGGGTCAGTTCCATCTGGTCGCCCTTGATGAAGCTGGAATCGCCCGACTCGGAGATCTCAACCTTGCGCAGCATCTGACGCAGAATGGTCTCGATGTGCTTGTCGTTGATCTTCACGCCTTGCAGACGGTAAACGTCCTGGATCTCGTTGACGATGTACTTCGCCAGCGCACTCACACCCAGCAGACGCAGGATGTCATGCGGATCGCTCGGGCCGTCCGAGATAACTTCGCCGCGGTTTACCTGTTCACCTTCGAAGACGTTCAGGTGGCGCCACTTTGGAATCAGCTCTTCGTACGGATCGCTACCGTCGGTCGGAGTGATCACCAGGCGACGCTTGCCCTTGGTCTCTTTACCGAATGCGATGGTGCCGCTGACTTCAGCCAGAATCGAGGCTTCTTTCGGACGACGCGCTTCGAACAGGTCGGCAACGCGCGGCAGACCACCGGTGATGTCACGGGTCTTCGACGTCTCTTGCGGGATACGCGCGATAACGTCACCAACACCGATCTGAGCACCGTCAGCCACACCGACAAGGGCGTTGGCCGGCAGGAAGTACTGGGCAGGTACGTCAGTACCTGGCAGGTACAGGTCCTTGCCTGCAGCATCGACCATCTTGATTGCCGGACGGATTTCCTTGCCTGCGGCAGGGCGATCCTTGACGTCCAGTACTTCAATGTTGGTCAAGCCGGTCAGTTCGTCGGTCTGACGCTTGATGGTGATGTTTTCTTCCATGCCCACGAAGGTCACGGTACCTTTCAGCTCGGTAACGATCGGGTGGGTGTGTGGGTCCCACTTGGCGACGATGGCGCCAGCTTCGACCTTTTCACCTTCCTTGACCGAAATCACCGCACCGTAAGGCAGCTTGTAGCGCTCACGCTCACGACCGAACTCGTCAGCAATCGCCAACTCACCCGAACGCGATACGGCAACCAGGTTACCGTCGGCACGCTCAACCTGCTTCAGGTTGTGCAGACGCACCATACCGCCATTCTTAACCTGGACGCTGTCGGCAGCCGAGGTACGGCTTGCAGCACCACCGATGTGGAACGTACGCATGGTCAGCTGGGTACCCGGCTCACCGATCGACTGGGCAGCGATAACGCCGACAGCCTCACCGATGTTCACCTGGTGACCACGAGCCAGATCACGACCGTAGCACTTGGCGCAAATGCCGTAGCGGGTTTCGCAGTTGATCGGCGAACGCACGATCACTTCGTCGATGCTGTTCAGCTCGATGAACTCGACCCACTGCTCGTCGACCAAGGTACCGGCCGGAACGATAACGTCCTCGGTACCTGGCTTGAACACGTCACGGGCGATGACACGACCCAATACACGCTCACCCAGTGGCTCTACAACGTCGCCGCCTTCGATGTGTGGCGTCATCACCAGGCCCTGATCGGTGCCGCAGTCGATCTCGGTTACTACCAGATCCTGGGCAACGTCCACCAGACGACGAGTCAGATAACCGGAGTTAGCGGTTTTCAGTGCGGTATCCGCCAGACCCTTACGAGCACCGTGAGTCGAGATGAAGTACTGAAGTACGCTCAGACCTTCACGGAAGTTCGCAGTGATCGGCGTCTCGATGATGGAGCCGTCCGGCTTGGCCATCAGACCACGCATACCTGCCAGCTGACGGATCTGGGCTGCGGAACCCCGCGCACCCGAGTCAGCCATCATGTACATCGAGTTGAAGGACTCTTGCTCGACTTCCTTGCCTTCGCGGTCGATTACCTTCTCTTTCGAGAGGTTGGCCATCATCGCCTTGGACACTTCGTCGTTCGCCTTCGACCACAAGTCGATGACCTTGTTGTACTTCTCGCCCTGGGTTACCAGGCCGGAGGCGTACTGGCTCTCGATTTCCTTCACTTCGTCGGTAGCGTTACCGATGATGCGGGCTTTCTCGTCCGGGATAACGAAGTCGTTAACACCGATGGAAACGCCGGAAATGGTCGAGTAAGCGAAACCGGTGTACATCAGCTGGTCGGCGAAGATAACGGTCTCTTTCAGACCAACCACGCGGTAGCACTGGTTGATCAGCTTGGAGATCGCCTTTTTCTTCATCGGCTGGTTGACCACGTCATACGGCAGACCTGCCGGCACAACCTGGAACAGCAGCGCACGGCCGACGGTGGTGTCGACGATGCGGGTGTTCTTGACCACCGAGCCATCACGCTCTTTCACGGTTTCGTTGATACGAACCTTGATTTTCGCGTGCAGGGCGGCTTCGCCTGCGCGGAATACGCGGTCGACTTCCTGCAGGTCGGCGAACACGCGACCTTCGCCCTTGGCATTGATGGCTTCCCGGGTCATGTAGTACAGACCCAGTACAACGTCCTGCGACGGAACGATGATTGGCTCACCGTTGGCTGGCGACAGGATGTTGTTGGTCGACATCATCAGCGCACGCGCTTCGAGCTGGGCTTCCAGGGTCAGCGGCACGTGAACGGCCATCTGGTCACCGTCGAAGTCGGCGTTGTACGCAGCACAGACCAGCGGGTGCAGCTGAATAGCCTTACCTTCGATCAGTACGGGTTCAAACGCCTGGATACCCAGACGGTGAAGGGTCGGTGCACGGTTGAGCAGTACGGGGTGTTCGCGAATCACTTCAGCGAGAACGTCCCACACCTCTGGCAGCTCGCGCTCGACCATCTTCTTGGCAGCCTTGATGGTGGTCGCCAGACCACGCATTTCCAGCTTGCCGAAAATGAACGGCTTGAACAGCTCGAGGGCCATCTTCTTCGGCAGACCGCACTGGTGCAGACGCAGGGTCGGACCTACGGTGATTACCGAACGGCCGGAGTAGTCAACACGCTTACCGAGCAAGTTCTGACGGAAGCGACCTTGCTTACCTTTGATCATGTCAGCCAGGGACTTCAGCGGACGCTTGTTCGAGCCAGTGATGGCGCGACCACGACGGCCGTTGTCCAGCAGAGCATCAACCGCTTCCTGCAGCATGCGCTTTTCGTTGCGCACGATGATGTCCGGCGCCGACAGATCCAGCAGGCGCTTCAGACGGTTGTTACGGTTGATCACCCGACGATACAGGTCGTTCAGGTCGGAAGTCGCGAAACGGCCACCATCCAGCGGAACCAGCGGACGCAGGTCCGGCGGCAGCACTGGCAGGACGGTCAGGACCATCCACTCAGGCAGGTTGCCCGAGCCCTGGAAAGCTTCCATCAGCTTCAGACGCTTGGAAAGCTTCTTGATCTTGGTTTCCGAGTTGGTCTGCGGAATTTCTTCGCGCAGGCGGCCGATCTCGTGCTCCAGGTCGATAGCGTGCAGCAGCTCGCGGACAGCCTCGGCACCCATACGGGCATCGAAGTCGTCACCGAACTCTTCCAGCGCTTCGAAGTACTGCTCGTCGTTCAGCAGCTGGCCCTTTTCCAGGGTAGTCATGCCCGGGTCGATAACGACATAGCTCTCGAAGTAGAGCACGCGCTCGATATCACGCAGGGTCATGTCCATCAGCAGGCCGATACGGGACGGCAGCGACTTCAGGAACCAGATGTGGGCAACCGGCGAAGCCAGCTCGATGTGCGCCATGCGCTCACGACGAACCTTCGCCAGGGCAACTTCAACGCCGCACTTCTCGCAGATTACGCCGCGGTGCTTGAGGCGCTTGTACTTGCCGCACAGGCACTCGTAGTCCTTGACTGGGCCAAAGATCTTGGCGCAGAACAGGCCGTCACGCTCAGGCTTGAACGTACGGTAGTTGATGGTTTCCGGCTTCTTAACTTCACCGAACGACCACGAACGGATCATTTCAGGCGACGCCAGACCGATGCGGATGGCGTCGAACTCTTCGACTTGACCCTGGTTTTTCAGCAAATTCAGTAGGTCTTTCAAGGCCTTTCCTCCTGGCGGAGCAGGGAGCGGGCATTACCTGCCCCACTCCCCTTCGCGTCACGTGTTATTCGGTTTCCAGATCGATATCGATACCGAGCGAACGGATCTCTTTGATCAACACGTTGAAGGACTCGGGCATGCCCGGCTCCATACGGTGATCGCCATCCACGATGTTCTTGTACATCTTGGTACGGCCGTTCACGTCGTCCGACTTCACTGTGAGCATTTCTTGCAGGGTGTATGCCGCGCCGTATGCTTCCAGCGCCCACACTTCCATCTCCCCGAAACGCTGACCACCGAACTGCGCCTTACCACCCAGCGGCTGCTGGGTAACCAGGCTGTAGGAACCAGTGGAACGCGCGTGCATCTTGTCGTCCACCAAGTGGTTCAGCTTGAGCATGTACATGTAACCAACGGTCACAGGACGCTCGAACTTGTTGCCGGTACGGCCGTCGAACAGCACCATCTGGCCGCTCTCTGGCAGGTCGGCCAGTTTCAGCATGGCCTTGATCTCGCGCTCCTTGGCACCATCGAAGACCGGGGTAGCCATCGGCACGCCTTTCTTCAGGTTGTTAGCCAGGGCCAGGATCTCTTCGTCGGTGAACTCGTCGAGGTTTTCCTGACGACCGCCGATCTCGTTGTAGACCTCGGTCAGGAACACGCGCAGCTCAGCGGCTTTACGCTGCTCTTCGAGCATGCGGTCGATCTTCTCGCCCAGACCCTTGGCCGCGAGGCCCAGGTGGGTTTCAAGGATCTGACCAACGTTCATACGCGAAGGTACACCCAGCGGGTTCAGTACGACGTCAACCGGAGTACCGTTGGCATCGTGCGGCATGTCTTCAACCGGCATGATGACCGAGACAACACCCTTGTTACCGTGACGACCGGCCATCTTGTCACCCGGCTGGATGCGACGGCGGATTGCCAGGTAAACCTTGACGATCTTCAGTACGCCCGGTGCCAGGTCATCGCCCTGCTGCAGCTTGCGCTTCTTGTCTTCGAACTTGTCGTCCAGCAAACGGCGACGGTCGACGATGTACTGCTGAGCCTTTTCCAGCTGCTCGTTCAGTGCATCTTCAGCCATGCGCAGTTTGAACCACTGGCCGTGCTCCAGACCGTCCAGCACCTCGTCAGTGATCACGGTGCCTTTCTTCAGGCCCGCACCACCATCAACCACCTGGCCGTTCAGGGCAGAACGCAGACGCTCGAAGGTTGCACCTTCAACAATGCGGAACTCTTCGTTGAGGTCCTTGCGGATCTCGTCGAGCTGCATCTTCTCGATGGCCAGCGCGCGACTATCGCGCTCTACGCCATCACGGGTGAAGACCTGTACGTCGATGACAGTACCCTTGGTGCCGGTTGGCACACGCAGGGATGTGTCCTTAACGTCGCTGGCCTTCTCACCGAAGATTGCGCGCAGCAGTTTTTCTTCCGGAGTCAGCTGGGTTTCGCCTTTTGGCGTGACCTTGCCGACCAGGATGTCGCCAGCGCCAACTTCAGCACCTACGTAAACGATACCGGCTTCGTCCAGCTTGTTCAGTGCGGCTTCACCCACGTTCGGGATGTCCGCAGTGATTTCCTCTGGGCCGAGCTTGGTGTCACGCGCCACACAGGTCAGTTCCTGAATGTGGATGGTGGTGAAGCGATCTTCCTGAACAACACGCTCGGACAGGCAGATGGAGTCTTCGAAGTTGAAGCCGTTCCACGCCATGAACGCGATGCGCATGTTCTGACCCAGAGCCAGCTCACCCATGTCGGTGGACGGGCCGTCGGCCATGATGTCACCACGCTGAACCTTGTCACCTTTGCTCACCAGCGGACGCTGGTTGATGCAGGTGTTCTGGTTCGAACGGGTGTACTTGGTCAGGTTGTAGATATCCACACCCGCTTCGCCGGTTTCCACTTCGTCGTCGGCAACGCGAACAACGATACGGCTGGCGTCGACCGAGTCGATCACACCACCGCGGCGAGCAACCACGCAGACACCGGAGTCACGGGCAACGTTGCGCTCCATGCCGGTACCTACCAGCGGCTTGTCGGCACGCAGGGTTGGTACAGCCTGACGCTGCATGTTCGAACCCATCAACGCACGGTTGGCGTCGTCGTGCTCGAGGAACGGAATCAGCGACGCTGCAACGGAAACAACCTGCTTCGGCGAAACGTCCATCAGGGTGACGTCTTCCGGCGCCTTGACGGTGAATTCGTTCAGGTGACGAACTGCTACCAGCTCATCGATCAGTTGCTTCTTGTCGTTCATCGCGGCCGAAGCCTGTGCGATGACGTGATCTGCCTCTTCGATTGCCGACAGGAACACGATGTCGTCGCTGACAACGCCTTCCTTCACCACGCGGTACGGGCTTTCCAGGAAGCCGTACTGGTTGGTGCGGGCGTAGGCCGCCAGGGAGTTGATCAGACCGATGTTCGGACCTTCAGGGGTCTCGATCGGGCACACACGGCCATAGTGGGTCGGGTGTACGTCACGGACTTCGAAGCCGGCACGCTCACGGGTCAGACCGCCAGGGCCGAGTGCGGAGACACGGCGCTTGTGGGTAATCTCCGAGAGAGGGTTGTTCTGGTCCATGAACTGGGACAGCTGGCTGGAACCGAAGAACTCTTTCACCGCTGCCGCTACCGGCTTGGCGTTGATCAGGTCTTGCGGCATCAGGCCTTCGCTTTCCGCCATCGACAGGCGTTCCTTGACCGCGCGCTCGACACGCACCAGGCCAACACGGAACTGGTTCTCGGCCATCTCGCCGACGCAACGTACGCGACGGTTACCCAGGTGGTCGATGTCGTCGACGATGCCTTTGCCGTTACGGATATCGACCAGGGTCTTCAGAACCTCGACGATGTCTTCCTTGCTCAGCACGCCCGAACCCTCGATCTCGGTACGACCGATACGACGGTTGAACTTCATGCGGCCTACGGCGGACAGATCGTAACGCTCGGCGCTGAAGAACAGGTTGTTGAACAGGGTCTCGGCTGCATCCTTGGTTGGCGGCTCGCCTGGACGCATCATGCGGTAGATCTCGACCAGCGCTTCCAGTTGGTTGCTGGTGGTATCGATCTTCAGTGTGTCAGAGATGAACGGACCGCAATCGATGTCGTTGGTGTACAGGGTCTCGATACGGACAACCTGCGCCTTGGCGACCTTGATCAGCAGCTCGGTGGTCATCTCGGTGTTGCATTCGGCGAGAATTTCGCCGGTAGCCGGATGCACGATAGCCTTGGCGGTAGTGCGGCCCAGGACGTATTCCATTGGAACGTCCAGTTGCTTGACGCCGGCCTTCTCGAGCTGGTTGATGTGGCGCGCGGTAATACGGCGGCCTTGCTCGACGATGACTTTGCCGGTTTCGTCATGGATGTCCATGACTGCAACTTCACCACGCAGACGCTGCGGCACCAGTTCCAGGCTGAGTTTTTCGCCGGAAATGTGGAACACGTTGGTGGTGTAGAAGGTATTCAGCACTTCTTCAGTGCTGTAACCCAGGGCGCGCAGCAGCACCGAGGCCGGCAGCTTGCGGCGACGGTCGATACGCACGAACACGCAGTCCTTCGGGTCGAACTCGAAGTCCAGCCAGGAACCGCGGTAAGGGATGATGCGAGCGGAGTACAGCAGCTTGCCCGAGCTGTGGGTCTTGCCACGGTCGTGGTCGAAGAACACACCAGGCGAACGGTGCAGCTGGGAAACGATCACACGCTCGGTACCGTTGATAACGAAGGTACCGTTCTCAGTCATCAGGGGGATTTCACCCATGTAGACTTCTTGCTCTTTGATGTCCTTGATCGCTTTGTTCGACGATTCCTTGTCGAAGATGATCAGGCGCACCTTGACCCGCAGTGGGACCGCGAAGGTCACGCCACGCAGGACACATTCCTTCACATCGAAGGCGGGTTCGCCCAGGCGATAGCCTACGTACTCCAGGGCAGCATTGCCGGAGTAGCTGATGATCGGGAATACCGATTTGAAGGCCGCGTGCAGGCCGACGTCGCGGAAGTGATCCTTGGATGCTCCCGCTTGCAGGAATTCGCGATACGAATCCAGCTGGATGGCCAGGAGGTAAGGCACATCCATGACGTCCGGCAACTTGCTAAAGTCCTTGCGGATACGTTTTTTCTCAGTGTATGAGTAAGCCATCAGCGTTCCCCAGCTTGGTCACCTGCTTGTTTGGCTTCTCCCGGCGGGAGCAGCCAGAAAATCGTGCAAACCCCTTGGTTTGCGCCACCCACATGGGTGTCTTGCAGCTCGTTATCGGGACCGGCCTGACCGGCCACCAATAACGGAAAAAGGCCGGTGGCATAAGCCACCAGCCATCAGCCTTTCGCTCAACGCTCAGGCTGGCATCGCAAGGTCGAGATTACTTCAGCTCGACTTTAGCGCCTGCTTCTTCCAGCTTCTTCTTAGCGTCTTCAGCGGCTTCTTTCGAAACGCCTTCAGCTACAACCTGAGGAGCGCCATCGACTTTCTCTTTGGCTTCTTTCAGGCCCAGACCGGTCAGTTCGCGAACGGCTTTGATCACGTTCACTTTCTTGTCGCCGGCTTCAACCAGAACAACGTTGAACTCGGTCTGCTCTTCAACAACGGCAGCAGCAGCAGCTGGGCCAGCAGCGGCAACAGCAGCGGTAACGCCGAAGGTTTCTTCCATTGCTTTGATCAGCTCAACAACTTCCAGAACGGTTTTCTGGCCGATTGCTTCGATGATTTGTTCGTTAGTCAGAGACATGACTCAATCCTGTATTGGGGTGACAGCCTACGCAGCCATCAAATTAAACGTATGATTTTGAAAGAGTTCGCACGCCTTAGGCGGCGGTAGCTTCTTTCTGGTCGCGAATGGCTGCCAGAGTACGAGCCAGCTTGCTGGTGGCGCCTTGAATAACGCTCATCAGTCGTGCAATAGCTTCGTCGCGGGTCGGCAGGGTAGCCAACACGTCGATCTGGTTCGCTGCAATGAAATTGCCGTCAAACGCAGCTGCCTTGATCTCGAACTTGTCCTGACCCTTGGCGAACTCTTTGAACAGACGAGCAGCAGCGCCCGGGTGTTCGTTGGAGAAAGCAATCAGGGTCGGGCCTTTGAACGCGTCGTTGAGGATCGAGAATTCGGTGCCTTCAACAGCGCGCTTGAGCAGGGTATTACGCACTACACGTACGTATACGCCAGCTTCGCGGGCCTCTTTACGGAGTCCGGTCATTGCGCTTACAGTCACACCACGGGCATCAGCCACGACAGCGGACAGAGCGACTTTGGCAGCCTCGTTGACTTCAGCGACGATGGCCTTCTTGTCTTCGAGTTTAATTGCCACGGGTTTACTCCTGGTTTTTACCGTTTCATCTGGCCGAAGCCGGATGTCGTTTTGGTGTCTGATTCGGTAACGAATCGGGAGCACCATCTGCGTGGGCTGATGTTTTAAGGCTTGCGCCGCCTACGGTCTTGGATAGCCCCCGCCAGGCAGGGACCCCAATTTTTGCTGGCGGCGCGACTGGTCGCGCCGCCATGTTCTTACACGTTCAGCGAGCTCTGATCGATGACCAGACCTGGGCCCATGGTGGTGCTCAGGGTAACGCGCTTAACGTAGATGCCTTTCGAGGAAGCTGGCTTGATACGCTTCAGGTCAGCGATCAGGGCTTCAACGTTTTCCTTCAGCTTGTCAGCTTCAAAGCCGATCTTGCCAACGGAGGTGTGGATGATACCGTTTTTGTCGGTACGGTAGCGAACCTGACCAGCCTTGGCGTTTTTCACGGCAGTGGCTACGTCTGGGGTCACGGTACCAACTTTCGGGTTAGGCATCAGGCCGCGAGGACCCAGAACCTGACCCAGCTGACCTACAACGCGCATGGCATCAGGCGATGCGATAACGACGTCATAGTTCAGGTCGCCGCCTTTCATTTCGGCAGCCAGATCGTCCATACCTACGCGATCAGCGCCGGCAGCCAGAGCAGCTTCAGCAGCTGGACCCTGGGTGAAGACAGCGACGCGAACGGTCTTGCCAGTGCCGTGTGGCAGCACGGTAGCGCTACGTACGACCTGGTCGGATTTACGCGGGTCAACACCGAGGTTAACGGCGATGTCGTAGGACTCGACGAACTTGGCAGCAGGCAGCGAGGCCAGCAGAGTTGCCGCTTCTTCGAAGTTGTAGGCCTTGCCTGCTTCGATTTTCTCGGCGATTGCCTTTTGGCGTTTGGTCAGCTTAGCCATTACACACCCTCCACGTTCAGGCCCATGCTGCGGGCAGAGCCAGCGATGGTGCGTACAGCAGCGTCCAGGTCAGCGGCAGTCAGGTCAGCCTGTTTGGCTTTCGCGATGTCTTCCAGCTGAGCACGGGTAACGGTACCGACTTTAACGGTGTTCGGGCGAGCCGAACCACTGGTCAGGCCAGCAGCTTTCTTCAGCAGAACCGAGGCAGGGGTGCTCTTGGTCTCGAAGGTGAAGCTACGGTCGCTGTAGACAGTGATGATCACTGGAGTCGGCAGGCCGGCTTCTTGACCCTGGGTACGGGCGTTGAAGGCCTTGCAGAATTCCATGATGTTCACACCATGTTGACCCAGAGCTGGACCAACGGGTGGGCTTGGGTTGGCCTGGCCGGCCTTAACTTGCAGCTTGATGTAAGCCTGAATCTTCTTAGCCATGAGCTACTCCAAAATCGGGTACGAACGCCTGATGGCTCCCCGGATGACTTGCGTTTTATCCCAGTGACGACAAAACCCCGCAGCACACAGGGCTGCGGGGTATGGGATGCTTCGTCCGCCTAGACCTTTTCGACCTGGCTGAACTCGAGCTCCACCGGAGTAGAGCGACCGAAAATGAGCACCGCAACCTGCAGGCGACTCTTTTCGTAGTTAACTTCTTCGACACTACCATTGAAGTCAGCGAACGGACCATCAATGACTCGAACCACTTCACCTGGCTCGAACAGCGTCTTGGGCTTCGGCTTATCGCTACCGTCGGCAACGCGACGCAGGATGGCCTCAGCTTCTTTATCGGTAATCGGCGCAGGCTTGTCAGCAGTACCGCCAATAAAGCCCATTACGCGAGGGGTGTCCTTGACCAAGTGCCAAGTCCCTTCATTCATCTCCATCTGGACCAGTACATAGCCAGGGAAGAATTTACGCTCACTCTTGCGCTTCTGGCCGTTGCGCATTTCGACGACTTCTTCGGTCGGGACCAAGATCTCGCCGAAACCGTCTTCCATGCCAGCCAGCTTGACGCGCTCAATGAGGGAGCGCATTACATGCTTCTCGTAACCCGAGTAAGCATGCACAACATACCAACGCTTAGCCACGGGACACCTTTAGCCAACGATCAAGGAGACCGCCCAGCCGAGCAGGGAGTCGAGCCCCCACAGCAGCAGTGCCATAACCAGCACGACAGCCACGACAATCAGCGTGGTCTGGGTGGTTTCCTGGCGGGTCGGCCACACGACTTTACGAATCTCGGTACGAGCTTCCTTCGCCAGCGCAAAGAACGACTTGCCCTTCGCAGTCTGCAGAGCTACAAAGCCCGCGACAGCAGCAAGGACGAGAAGCACAAGAACGCGATACAGGATTGGAGAGCCGGAGTAATATTGATTACCCACAACACCAACAACCACCAAAGCCACTACAGCCAGCCACTTGAACAGATCAAAACGCGATTCTTGGGCTTCAGTTTTGGGGGTCATCGAGGAGGATCCTGTAAGAAGAAAGCCATCACACCGAGGTGAAATGGCAGGTCAGGAGGGAATCGAACCCCCAACCTACGGTTTTGGAGACCGTCGCTCTGCCAATTGAGCTACTGACCTGTAACGCTGTATCAGGCCGGCCATTATACCGGCCTGATCAAGTAAATCAACTACTTATTCAATAATTTTTGCTACGACGCCGGCGCCGACGGTACGACCGCCTTCACGGATAGCGAAGCGCAGACCGTCTTCCATTGCGATGGTCTTGATCAGGGTAACAGTCATCTGAATGTTGTCACCTGGCATAACCATTTCAACGCCTTCCGGCAGTTCGCAGTTACCGGTCACGTCAGTGGTACGGAAGTAGAACTGTGGACGGTAGCCTTTGAAGAACGGAGTGTGACGGCCGCCTTCCTCCTTCGACAGGACGTAGACTTCTGCGGTGAACTTGGTGTGCGGCTTGACCGAACCTGGCTTGACCAGAACCTGGCCACGCTCAACGTCGTCACGCTTGGTACCACGCAGCAGAACGCCGCAGTTCTCGCCAGCACGACCTTCGTCCAGCAGCTTGCGGAACATCTCAACACCGGTACAGGTGGTGGTGGTGGTGTCACGCAGACCAACGATTTCCAGCGGGTCCTGAACGCGGACGATACCACGCTCGATACGACCGGTAACAACGGTACCACGCCCCGAGATCGAGAATACGTCTTCGATTGGCATCAGGAACGGCTGGTCGATGGCACGAACTGGCTCAGGAATGTAGCTATCCAGAGTCTCTACCAGCTTCTTGACAGCGGTAGTGCCCATTTCGTTGTCGTCTTTGCCTTCCAGGGCCATACGAGCGGAACCGAT
>NZ_OLKJ01000005.1:0-3092 GCF_900291005.1 Pseudomonas sp. Kh14 | reverse complement strand
CTCGACGTGAGCGGTGTTGATGGTGATACCGCGCGCTTTTTCTTCCGGAGCCGAGTCGATCTTGTCGAACTCAACGATTGCCGAACCGAAAACTTCGGAGCAAACGCGAGTCAGAGCTGCGGTCAGAGTGGTCTTACCGTGGTCAACGTGGCCGATAGTGCCGACGTTAACGTGGGGAAGGGAACGATCAAACTTTTCCTTAGCCATCGATACAATCCTCCGCAGAAGAAATAGTCTTGCGCTGATAAAACAAAGGCAGATATTTTCATATCTGCCTTGTTTATATGGAGCTCTTGAGCGGACTTGAACCGCTGACCTCACCCTTACCAAGGGTGTGCTCTACCAACTGAGCTACAAGAGCGAAACACTTTGTGCAAAATCCGGCAAACTTGGAGCGGGTAGCGGGAATCGAACCCGCATCATCAGCTTGGAAGGCTGAGGTTCTACCACTAAACTATACCCGCGGAGCTTGCGGCTCTCGCTAAAACTGGTGGAGGGAGAAGGATTCGAACCTTCGAAGCTCTCGCAACGGATTTACAGTCCGTCCCCTTTGACCGCTCGGGAATCCCTCCAGATGTGGCCGGCATTCTATTTGTCTGCCGTCCTAGTGTCAAGCGTTTTTTCAAATTTTTTCAATCAAATCTGAAACTTAGCTGCTTTGACACTGCTTCCAGCTCTACCACCTGAGTGGTGTTCCCTGTGAAGCGGGCGCCATTCTATCAAGCTATTCGTCAGTTGCAATACCCTGGCAGAAAATAATTTTATGTTTTAAGTCTTTGAAATCATTGGAAAGAGCCAAGAGCACCGTTTGGTCCAGCAAACGCTCGCTTTCCGGAGCAACCTTGAGCCAGCGACCATCCGCCCCAGGCAGCTGCCCTGACACCGGCAAGGTGGCAATATCCAGACTCAGCAGGCGTTGGCGCAGCGCATCCAACTGCTCCTGCCCCTTCACACCTCCGACTACCAGGCATTCATCACGACGCTTGGGCGGTGCCGACACACCTGTTTCACGCAACAGACGGATTTCTTGCTGATTTCCCTTGTACAGCGACAACGGGGCGACTTCCTTGACCTTCAGCGGGGCTTCCTGTTGATGCCATACGTAATAAAAGACGTTGAGCACCAATAACAGCAGAAACAACCAGCGCATAGGCACCTCAATCCAATGGGCAGGCCATAGCCAGGCCAACGAAAACCAGGTCAGGCACGACTCGCGCCTGTGGCAGGGCCGCCCTCACCAGCGGCGCATCACCGCCAGTGAGGAACACGGTGAACTCCTCACCCCATAACACACGAGCCTGCTCAAGCTGGGTGTAGGCAAAGCCCTGGAGCATCAATACGCAACCGCGCTCTACCGCTTCGACAGTCGAGCGACCTGGTGACAAGCTGTTCAATGCGCGCTCCGCGGAGGCATCGTCATATCGGATACGACGGGTGTGAGTGCGCAGCTGGCTACGCATCAATGGCATACCCGGGCAAATGTAGCCCCCAAGATGCTCGCCATCTGCAGAAACGAAGTCCGCTTTTGCCGCGGTACCCAGGTCAATCACCAGGCACGCGCCCTTGGCCAGGTGAAACGCCCCCAGCGCCGCCAGCCAACGATCCATACCCAGGCGCTGATAGTCGTCATAGCCATTGCGCACACCTGCCATTTCACGGACAGGGTGGGCAACCTTCGCCTGCACGGCAAATGCCTGAGCAATCAACGCGCAAAGCGCATCGGTTTCTTCTTCGCTGCGCACACTGACAATACGGCAACCCGTGAGGCGCACTGAAGCGAGCGCAGCCACTTCGGCCACCAGCGCCTGATCGGAATCGACGATCCCACCACCTTCAATCACAGCATCGGCGACATGGATCACCCGCCACTTGATGAAGCTGTTACCGCAATCGAGCTCAAGAATCATCACGCAACCTCAAACTGAGCTCACCACCACTGAAGCTCTTTTCCATCCCGTCCACCTCAAGGCGCAAACCACCCTGCCCGTCGACGCCAAGAACCACGCCATCAATACGTGTATTACCAGCAACCAGCGATACATTGCGCCCCTGCCACAAGTGCGCCTGCTCCCATTCCTCCTGGAATGCGGCAAAGCCGTAGCGGCGATGGCGCGCCAATTCGTGCTGTAGTTGCTGACTGAGCAGTGCGACCAAGTGATTCCGATCTATGACTACACCAACCTCACGCCGCATTGAGGTCCACTGCTGATCGACCTGTTCGTTTACCTGCATGTTTACATTGATACCAATGCCTAGCACCACATGACAGACATCTGCAGGATCGCCGACCAATTCCAGGAGAATCCCGGTGATCTTCTGCCCACGTACCAACACATCATTAGGCCATTTGAGCCCGACATCCTTTACACCGAACGCCTGCAAGGTGCGCATTACCGCCAACCCCACTACCAAGCTCAACCCCTCTAGCTGACGCATGCCTCCATCGACGCGCAGCACCAGGCTGTAATAGAGATTTTCAGCAAATGGACTGACCCACTGTCGGCCGCGCCGACCCCGTCCGGCGCTCTGGCGCTCAGCCAGAACCAGAAATGGAGCCGCCTGCCCTTCACTGGCAAGGCGCAAGCCTTCGGCATTGGTCGAGTCGATGGTTTCGTGGATGAATACCGGCCACTGTTCGCCCACGGCGAATCCGGCGATTGCCTGCGTCTCAAGCAACGCCAGTGGCGCAGCCAACTGGTAACCGCGCCCACGAACTTTGTGAATGGTGAGGTTCAGCTCACTTTCCAGATGCTGCAGCTGTTTCCAAACTGCGCTGCGACTCACCCCTAGGGCTGCCCCCAGAGCTTCTCCGGAATGGAACCGACCGTCCTTGAGGAGATTCAACAACTTCAGCATGCCAGTCTCGACTTGGAATAAGGCAGGCATGATAGCCATGGGCTGTTGGCTTGCATAGGAAAAGGGCCTGCAGGAGAGGCCGGGTATCGCAATCACAGGGAGGAGCATTCGCAAGGCCAGGATTTTTAAGCCCACAAAGACAAAACCCCTACCTGCATACGCAGATAGGGGTTTTGCGAAATGAATCTTGACGATGACCTACTCTCACATGGGGAAACCCCACACTACCATCGGCG
>NZ_OLKJ01000004.1:0-211358 GCF_900291005.1 Pseudomonas sp. Kh14 | reverse complement strand
CAGAGCCTGTCAAGCGTTTATTTTGAAGTTTTTTGCGAGAAACTCGTTTAGCTTCAAACACTTGGCTCGCTGCGATCCCTCGTAGCGGGAGGCGAATCATACAGCACTTGAAAGCGCTGTCAACCATCATCTCAACCGCTTTCGATCATTTGATCGTAGCCCTTACAGCACCTTCCGAATCGTCTAACTCATTGAATCTCAAGGAGTTTGTCGTTCCGTTGTCGCTGGAAGTGGGGCGCATTATAAGGGGATTCGAAAGCCCGTCAACCTTTAATTTCAAGAAACCTTAATATTGCTGAATACAAAGCGGGGAGGCCTACCGGCCTCCCCGCTTCTATATAGCTACACCATCCAGGCAATCACTCAGCCTTGAGGGTAACCCGGCCAAACGACTTCTTGCCCGCTTGGCACACATGGGTAGCACCAAGGACAAACATGAAGTCCTTGTCGACCACTGCACCATCAACTTTCACCGCACCGCTATTCAGCAAGTCTCGCGCCTGCGCCGAGTTCTTGACCAGACCAGCCCGGTTCAGCACCGCAGCAATTGGCAGGTCTTCCGCCGCAGCCACTTCGATCTCCGGCAAGTCTTCCGGCAGCTCGCCTTCCTTCATACGGTTACCGGCAGCACGGTGAGCATTGGCCGCAGCCTCCTCACCATGGAAGCGCGCCACAATTTCTTCCGCCAGCTTGATTTTGATGTCACGTGGGTTGGCGCCATTTGCAACATCGGCCCGGAACTGCTCGATTTCTTCCATCGAACGGAAGCTCAGCAGCTCAAAGTAACGCCACATCAGGGTATCCGGGATCGACACCAGCTTGCTGTACATCACCCCTGGCGCCTCTTGGATGCCGACATAGTTGCCCAGCGACTTCGACATCTTCTTCACGCCGTCGAGCCCTTCGAGCAGTGGCATGGTTACGATGTTCTGCGCTTCCTGGCCATAAGACCGTTGCAGTTCACGCCCCATCAGCAGGTTGAACTTCTGGTCGGTACCGCCCAGCTCGACGTCCGCTTTCAGCGCTACCGAGTCGTACCCCTGCACCAGCGGATAGAGGAACTCGTGAATGGCAATCGGCTGATTGGTGGTGTAACGCTTGTCGAAGTCATCACGCTCCAGCATGCGCGCGACGGTGTACTGCGAAGCCAGGCGAATGAAGTCGGCAGGGGTCAGCTTGTCCATCCATGTGGAGTTGAACGCAACTTCAGTCTTGGCCGGGTCAAGAATCTTGAACACCTGCTGCTTGTACGTCTCGGCGTTCTCCAGCACCTGTTCGCGGGTAAGCGGCGGGCGCGTGGCGCTCTTGCCACTCGGGTCGCCGATCATGCCGGTGAAGTCACCGATCAGGAAGATGACCTGATGGCCCAGATCCTGGAACTGGCGCAGCTTGTTGATCAGCACCGTGTGACCCAGGTGCAGGTCCGGAGCGGTCGGGTCGAAGCCGGCCTTGATGCGCAGAGGTTGGCCGCGCTTGAGCTTCTCCACCAGTTCCGACTCGACCAGTACTTCTTCCGCACCGCGCTTGATAAGCGCCAGCTGCTCTTCAACCGACTTCATAGACAAACCCGCAAGGCTCAGATTCAGGGGGAGCCAACCATACAAGATCGGCCGTCAAATACAAGTTTCGCAAAGGAATGTGACCCGAACACAGGCTTGCGGCGTCTACGCGCCCTTGCGTGAAAATGGATTTGGTTATATTTTATACAGTTATTTCATCTTCATCATGTCATTCATCTTTTCCATTTCACTTTTTTCAAAGTCACCTTGCCCATGACCAACGAACCGCCTAAAGCGCCCCCGCTTTATCCGAAGAGCCATCTGTTGGCCGCCAGCGGCATCGCCGCCCTGCTCAGCCTGGCTTTGCTGGTATTTCCTTCCAGCGAAGTGGAAGCCAAGAAAACTACCCTCAACCTCGAGCTCGAAAGCCCTGCCGAGCAGCTGAAAGACGAATCCCGCGCCGCGCCACTGGTGCAAAGCGAAAGTGAGCAAGGCTCGCCTTTCGCCCAGATCGAAGAGGCTACCCCCGAAACCCAGAAGGCCGATCAGCAGGCTCCGGCCGCCGAACCGGTTGCCGAGGCCGCCAAGGAGCCTGGCCACCGCGAAGTCACCGTAGCCCGCGGCGATACCCTGTCCACCCTGTTCGCCAAGGTTGGTCTGCCTGCCAATGCAGTGCATGACCTGCTGGCAAGTAACAAGCAGGCCAAGCAGTTCAGCCAGCTAAAGCACGGCCAGGTGCTGCAGTTCGAACTCGACAAGGATGGCCAATTGGCCAGCCTGCACAGCAAGGTCAGCAACCTCGAAACCATTCAACTGACCAAGACCGCCAAGGGCTACACCTTCAATCGTGAAATCAGCAAGCCGGTGGTGCGTACCGCCTATGCCCACGGCGTGATCAAGAGCTCGCTGTCGGCATCGGCCCAGCGCGCCGGCCTGTCCCACAGCATGACCATGAGCCTGGCCCGCGTGCTGGGTTACGACATCGACTTCGCTCAGGACATTCGTCCGGGTGACGAATTCGACGTGGTCTATGAGCAGAAAGTGATGGACGGCAAGGTCGTCGGTACCGGCAATATCCTGTCCGCCCGCTTCACCAATCGCGGCAAGACCTACACCGCCGTGCGCTATACCAACAAGCAGGGCAACACTGCCTACTACACCGCCGACGGCAACAGCCTGCGCAAGGCCTTCATCCGTACCCCCGTCGACTTCGCCCGCATCAGCTCGCGCTTTTCCGCCGGCCGCAAGCACCCGATCCTGAACAAGATCCGCGCCCACAAAGGCGTCGACTACGCGGCCCCCCGCGGTACGCCGATCAAGGCAGCCGGTGACGGCCGTATCGAACTGGCCGGTCGCCGAGGCGGCTACGGCAATACCGTGATTATCCAGCACGGTAACCGTTACAAGACGCTGTACGGCCACATGCAGGGCTTCGCCAAGGGCATCAAGACCGGCAGCACGGTCAAGCAGGGCCAGATCATTGGCTATATCGGTACCACTGGCCTGTCCACCGGACCGCACCTGCACTACGAGTTTCAGGTCAACGGCGTGCACGTCGATCCGCTGAGCCAAAAAGTGCCGATGGCCGACCCGATCGCCAAAAACGAGCGCCAACGCTTCCTGCAGCAGAGCCAACCACTGATTGCCCGTATGGACCAGGAAAAGGCAACCATGCTCGCAGCGAACAAGCGCTAAGCCATGGCGCTCTATCTGGGGGTGATGTCCGGCACCAGCCTCGATGGCCTGGACATTGCCCTGATCGAACAAGGCGAGCAGCTTGAGCTGCTCGCCACTCATTACCTGCCCATGCCCGACGACTTGCGGCAGGAGCTGCTTGCCCTGTGCAGCAGCGGCCCTGACGAGATCGCACGTGCGGCACTGGCGGAAAACCGCTGGGCCAGCCTGGCAGGGGAAGGTATCAACCAGTTGCTGGCCCGCCAGGGCCTGAAGGCGGAAGCCATCCGCGCCATTGGTAGCCACGGCCAGACCATCCGCCATGAACCGGCACGTGGTTTTACTGTGCAGATCGGCAACCCGGCGCTGCTCGCCGAACTGACCGGCATCAGCGTGGTCGCCGACTTCCGCCGCCGCGATGTAGCGGCCGGCGGCCAAGGCGCGCCGCTGGTGCCCGCCTTTCACGAAACCCTGTTCAACCACCTTGGCCAGCGACTGGCAATCCTTAACGTAGGCGGTTTCAGCAACCTCAGCCTGATCGAGCAGGACAAGCCGGTTCATGGGTTCGATTGCGGCCCGGGGAACGTGCTGCTGGATGCCTGGATCGAGCGCGAGCACGGCCACGCCTACGATGCAGATGGCGCATGGGCTGCCTCGGGTGTGGTGCAGCCCAGGTTGCTCAGCGTACTGATGGCTGACCCGTTCTTTGCCGGCAGCGGCCCGAAGAGTACCGGCCGCGAGGTATTCAACCTGCCTTGGCTGGATCGCCACCTGGCCACCCTGCCGGCATACCGGGCCCAGGACGTGCAGGCGACACTGCTGGAACTGACCGCACGCAGCATCATCGATTCGCTTGGCAAAGCCCAGCAAGGCACCGAGGCGCTGTTGGTCTGTGGTGGAGGCGCCCGCAACGGCGCGCTGATGGCCCGTCTTGGCCAGCTGCTACCTGCGGCCCGTGTCGCAAGCACTGGCGCCTATGGCGTAGACCCGGACTGGGTCGAAGCCATGGCCTTCGCCTGGCTGGCTCACTGCTGCCTGGAGGGTATCGCCGCCAACCGCCCCAGCGTCACTGCCGCCAAGGGCCTGCGCGTACTGGGCGCAATCTACCCGGCATAGCCGCTACGCCAGAAAGCAAAACGCCGCGCAATTGCGCGGCGTTTTCGTATGCCCAGCCCTTAGATCGAGAACGACGACCCGCAACCGCAGGTGGTCGCGGCATTCGGGTTCTTGATCACGAAACGCGAACCTTCCAGGCCTTCCTGGTAGTCCACTTCGGCACCTGCCAGGTACTGGAAGCTCATCGGGTCGACCACCAGGGAAACGCCCTCGCGCTCGACAATGGTGTCATCTTCGGCCACGTCTTCATCGAAGGTGAAGCCATACTGGAAGCCCGAGCAACCACCACCGGTCACGAACACCCGCAGTTTCAGACGTTCATTGCCTTCCTCATTGACCAGGTTTTTCACCTTCTGGGCTGCCCCATGGGTGAACTCCAGACCTGTAGGGGTGAAGGTTTCGACGCTCATGTTGATTCTCCCGGCGCGGTAGCCGCCATAAAACTCGATGACGCGCATTATCCGCTTTCCCGAGAAAATCGGTCAAGAATTGTGCGGCTTTAGTCGCGACCTGCAAAAAGGCCCGCACGACGCGGGCCTTTTCCAATGCTGGCGGACTTACGGCAGCAAGCCGGCATGGGCCAGGCCCATGCGCTCATCCAGGCCGAACAGAATGTTGAGGTTCTGCACCGCCTGGCCGGAGGCGCCCTTGACCAGGTTGTCGATCACCGACAGCACCACCACCAGGTCACCACCCTGCGGACGATGAACGGCAATGCGGCAGACGTTGGCACCACGCACGCTACGGGTTTCCGGATGGCTGCCTGCTGGCATCACGTCGACGAACGGTTCATCGGCGTAGCGTTTCTCGAACAGCGCCTGCAGGTCGACCGACGTATCGACCACGTTCGCGTAAAGGGTGGCGTGGATACCACGGATCATCGGCGTCAGGTGCGGCACGAACGTCAGGCCGATATCCTTGCCAGCGGCCAGGCGCAAGCCTTGGCTGATTTCTGGCAGGTGACGATGCCCCTTGACTGCATAGGCCTTCATGCTCTCGCCGGCTTCGCAGAACAGCGAGCCCACTGCGGCGCCACGGCCAGCGCCGCTGACACCCGACTTGCAGTCGGCGATCAGGCGCGACGGGTCAGCCAGCCCTGCTTCCAGCAGCGGCAGGAAGCCCAGCTGGGTTGCGGTCGGATAGCAACCCGGCACAGCGATCAGGCGGGCCTGGCGGATCTTCTCGCGGTTGACTTCCGGCAGGCCATACACTGCGTCCTTGAGCAGCTCTGGTGCGCCATGGGGCTGACCGTACCATTTGCCCCACTCAGCGGCATCCTGCAGACGGAAGTCGGCCGACAGGTCGATCACCTTGGTGCCAGCTGCCAGCAGCTCACCAGCCAGGGCGTGGGCAACACCATGCGGAGTGGCGAAGAACACCACATCGCAGGCGGCCAGAGCCTTGCTGTCCGGCACGCTGAACGCCAGCCCGTCATAGTGGCCGCGCAAGTTCGGGTACATGTCCGCCACCGCCACGCCCGCCTCGGAGCGCGAAGTGATGACCGCCACTTCGGCCTGTGGATGCTGTGCCAGCAGACGCAACAGTTCGACGCCGGTGTAACCCGTGCCGCCGACGATACCGACCTTGATCATAACGCTTGCCCCTTATCAACGAGCCGTCTGGAAAGCGCACGATAATAGGGGCGCAGGGCGCCTGTAACAACTCTTCGGGTGACCCTTCGGGCGCCTGACCACTACTATCTGACGACCGTGACTATCTGAAGGAACTCCCTCCATGCTTTACCTATGGATCAAAGCGCTGCATATCGTCAGCGTGGTCTGCTGGTTCGCCGGCCTGTTCTACCTGCCCAGGCTGTTCGTCTACCACGCCCAGAGCCAGGACAGCATCAGCCAGGAACGCTTCGTTACCATGGAGCGCAAGCTGTACCGCGGCATCATGAACCCGGCGATGATCGCCACATACATTTTTGGCGCCTGGATGCTGTACCTCACCCCCGGCTGGCTGAGCCAGGGGTGGCTGCATGCCAAGCTCACCCTGGTCATCCTGCTGACCGGCTACCATCACGTATGCGGTGCCCAGCGCAAACGCTTCGCCAACGGCACCAACACCCGCAGCCACGTTTACTATCGCTGGTTCAACGAAGTGCCCGTGCTGATCCTGCTGGCTATCGTCATTCTGGTGGTGGTGAAACCGTTCTGACATAGCCGCCCGCTCAAGGAGCCTTGCCATGTCGCTACCTGCCTCGCTCGAACAACGCCTGCGGCTGCCCGTGGTTGCCGCGCCGATGTTCCTCATCTCCAACCCCCAACTGGTGCTGGCCTGCTGCGCCAGCGGTGTAGTTGGCAGTTTCCCGGCCCTGAACCAACGCGACAGCGCTGGCTTCAAGGCTTGGCTGGAAGAGATCGAGGCAGGCCTGGCTCAACTGCAGGCGCCAGCGCCCTACGCCGTCAACCTGATCGTCCACCCGACCAACCCGCGCCTGCAGGCCGACTTGGCCTTGTGCGTCGAACAGCGTGTACCAATCGTTATCACCAGCCTGGGGGCGGTAAAGGAAGTGGTCGATGCCGTACACGGCTACGGCGGCCTGGTGCTCCACGATGTCACCACCCGCCGGCATGCAGAAAAAGCCGCCGAAGCCGGTGTCGATGGCCTTATCGCCGTCGCCGCCGGCGCAGGCGGCCATGCCGGCACCTGGAGCCCGTTCGCCCTGGCCGCAGAAATTCGCCAGTTCTTCGACAAGACCCTGCTGCTGGCTGGTTGCATTAACCACGGCCACGAAATCCTGGCCGCACAACTGCTGGGGGCGGACTTGGCATACATGGGCACGCGCTTCATCGCCACCACAGAAAGCCAGGCTCAGGGCACCTACAAACAGATGCTGCTGGATGCCCATGCCGCCGACATCATTCACACACCCGTGGTGTCCGGCATCCCCGCCAGCTTCTTGCGCCAGAGCCTGGAGCAGGCCGGCTACGACATGAACGCCCTCAAAGGCGGGCAGGTGCAAGGCAAGCTCAAACCGATCGATGACGAAGCCAAGGCCTGGAAGACCGTATGGTCAGCGGGCCAGGGCGTCGGTGCAATCCATGACCTGCCCAGCGCCAGCGCATTGATCGAGCGCCTGCATGGCGAGTACCGGCAAGCCCTGGAGCACTGCCAGGTTCTGCGCGCCCGCGCCTTGTAGCAAAAGGCAACACCTTGCACGGGCAAGTTGTACACTAGGCGCCCTCTTCCGGCCCCAGGAGCCTTGCATGACCCGTTACGCCATGATCACTGGTGCTTCCAGCGGCCTGGGCCTGGCCTTGGCGGAAGCGCTGGCACGGCGCGGGCGGAACCTGATCCTGGTGGCACGCCAACGAGAAACGCTGGAGCCTGTCGCCATCGAGCTGACCCAGCGTTTCGGTGTCGAGGTGCTGTTCCGCGCCTGCGACCTCAGCCAGCCGTTGCGCCTTTCAGGCTTCGTGCTGGAGCTGGAAGAAGGCGAGCGGCGTATCGATTTACTGGTCAACTGCGCGGGCTTGCGCACCTATGGCCCGTTCCTGGCCCATGAATGGGCCGACGAACAGGATCTGCTGGAAGTCAACGTGCTGGCCCTGAGCCGCCTGTGCCACGCCATCGGTAACCTGATGGCTGTACAGGGTGGCGGGCAGATTCTCAACGTCGCCGGCTTGGCCGGGGTGGCGCCTGGCCCATGGATGGCCGCCTATGCCGCCAGCAAGGCCTACGTGCTGAGCTTTTCCCAGGCCCTGCGTGAAGAACTCAAGCGTACCGGCATCAAGGTCTCGGTACTGTGCCCTGGCCCAGTACGTTCCGCACGCCGGCGCATTGCGCGGCTCGATGGCAAGCCGCGCTGTCTCAGCCCCGAGGAAGTGGCGCTGTACACCGTGCGGGCACTGGACAAGAACCGCGCACTGATCATGCCCGGCCGGCGCAACCGCTGGCTGGCGTTCGCACCGCGGCTGCTGCCGCGCTGGCTGGTGCGCAAGCTGGCCGGGGCCATCCACCGCCGCTATTGCCCCTCAGGCATGGAATAGCCACTGGGCGAGCGGCTCACGGCTGAGTACACTCGGCCCGACCCTCACCATGGAGCAAGTGCTGTGGACGATCTATTCCTCAAAATCATCAACCGGGAAATCCCGGCAGATATCATCTATGAAGACGACCAGATCCTGGCCTTCAAGGACATTGCACCCGCGGCACCGGTACATTTTCTGGTCATCCCGAAAAAGCACATTCGCACCCTCAATGACCTGACCGAAGAAGACAAGGCCCTGGCTGGCCACATCCTGTTCACCGCCCAGCGCCTGGCTGTCGAACAAGGCTGCGAGGAAGGTTTCCGTGTGGTCATGAACTGCAACCCAAAAGGCGGCCAGACCGTCTACCACATCCATATGCACGTGCTTGGCCAGCGCCAGATGAACTGGCCACCGGGCTGACCCACGGCAAGCGACCCCGCCGCTATTGCGGTAAACTGTCGGGCACATTCTTGCGGAGGTGCCCGATGGCTACCGAACGTCACTACTCGCCGCTCGACCGCTTGTTGCTGCAGGCCGATACTGCCATGCGCACCTTGCTGCCTTTCAGCGGCCAACCCGCCCGGCCATCGCCGGCCATCGTCCAGCCAGACGTTGACCTGGACGAACAACAGGCCCGTCATATTGCCGGACTGATGCGCATCAACCATACCGGTGAAGTCTGCGCCCAGGCGCTGTACCAAGGCCAAGCCCTGACCGCCAAGCTGCCGGAAGTGCGCAAGGCCATGGAGCATGCCGCCGAGGAAGAAGTGGACCACCTGGCCTGGTGCGAGCAGCGCATTCGCCAGCTGAACAGCCACCCGAGCGTGCTCAACCCTCTGTTCTACGGCATGTCGTTCGGCATCGGCGCGCTGGCCGGGCTGGTCAGCGACAAAGTCAGCCTGGGCTTCGTCGCCGCTACCGAACATCAGGTGTGCAAGCACCTTGACGAGCACTTGGAGCAGCTCCCGCACGAAGATGAAAAATCCCGGGCCATTCTCGAGCAAATGCGCATCGACGAAGAACAGCACGCCGAGTCTGCACTGGAAGCCGGTGGTTACCGCTTCCCGGCCCCCGTCCGCTTTGGCATGAGCTTGCTGGCCAAGGTCATGACCAAGAGCACATACCGTATCTGAAGGCATCACCATGACGGATCGATTCGACGCCAAGGACCTGGCGCGCGCCGTGCAAGCAGGCATTCTCCAACCAGGTCAGGACCAAAGCCTGTTGGCATTCCTGCGCCAGCAACCCGCACCACGTGGCAGCTTTCAGCTGGCCCATGTTGCCTTCTACTTTGGCGCCATGCTGATCATGGCGGCCTTGGGCTGGTTGCTCACCGAGGCCTGGATGAGCCTCGGTGACAGCGCGCTGTTGATCATCGCCAGCCTCTATATCCTGTTGATCACCTTGTTCGCCCTCAATCTGCAACGCCGCGCCCAGCCCGTCGCCGCTGGCGTGCTGGCAGCTGTAGCAGTCAGCATCGTGCCGCTGGCGGTATTCGCTATCGAACGCATGTTCGGCTGGTGGCCACTGGACGATGTGCAGGCCGACTACCACCAGTACTACACCTACGTGCAGGGTGGCTGGCTGGCGATGGAAGCGGCCACGGTGCTTGCCGGGCTGCTGATGCTGCGGCTGATCCCCTACCCGTTCGTCGTCATGCCAATGGCCGTAGCCTTGTGGTTCATGTCGATGGACCTTAGCGAGTGGTTCTTCGGCTCCCCGTTCAGCTGGGAGCAGCGCCGCCAGGTATCCCTGTGGTTTGGGCTGGGCTTGCTGGTGGTGTTCCTCGTGATAGACGGCCGCACGCGTGAAGACTACGCCCGTTGGGGTTACCTCGCCGGACTGGCAGCATTCTGGGGCGGGTTGACACTACTGGAAAGCGGCAGTGAGTTGGGCAAGGCCATTTACTGCCTGATCAACATTGCGCTGATGGGCATGGCGGTGCTGCTGCGTCGGCCGGTGTTCATGGTGTTTGGTGCGCTGGGGGTGGCGGCGTATCTGGGATATCTGTCGTACGAGGTGTTTGCCCAGTCGCTGCTGTTCCCGGTGGTGCTGACCATGATCGGGCTGGGGGTTATCTGGCTTGGGCTGGTTTACCAGAAGCGCCGGGAGCGGTTGAGCCAGGCGCTGAGAAGCAGTCTTCCGCAATGGTTGCGGATAGCCCTTCCGGCCCTGCGCAACTGAAGCTCGCCCGGGCCGCAGGTGGGAGCGGGTTCACCCGCTTCCACAAGGGCTGCAAAGCGGCCCCGGAATCTCAGCCTTAACCCAGCTCTACGATTTCGTACCCATGGGTAATCTCAACCCCGGCACGCTCAAGCATGATCGAAGCCGAGCAATACTTTTCCGCCGACAGCTCCACCGCCCGCTTGACCTGCGCCTCTTTCAGCCCACGCCCCTTCACCACGAAGTTCATGTGAATCTTGGTGAACACCTTAGGGTCTTCGCTGGCGCGCTCCGCCTCCAGAAATGCCTCGCAGCTTTCCACTGCCTGGCGCGACTTCTTCAGAATGCTGACCACGTCAAAGCTGCTGCAGCCACCCAGGCCCAGCAACAGCATTTCCATCGGTCGCACGCCCAGGTTGCGGCCGCCGGCCTCGGGCGGGCCGTCCATTACGACGACATGGCCGCTCCCCGATTCGCCGAGGAACATTGCCTCACCGGCCCACTGGATACGTGCCTTCATCTACCCGGACTCCTGATTTTCGGAAAAGGGTGTCAGCTTAGACCTTGCGCGGCTGTGGGAAAAGCACGAGATGTGTCGGTTTAGTACCGAAACATCTTGTAGTGTCTGATAAGCTGGCGCCAAATGACTGGCGCTTTCCGTCAGCCAACCTCTAAAAAAAGCCTATGCGTCATATCGAACAGGATTTCGTGATGGTTGCCTCCGCCCTACCCGCCAAGATAAAGAACATCGACAAGCTACTGGTACACTGCCAGCGCCGCCGCTACACCGCCAAAAGCAATATCATCTGCGCCGGCGACCGGGCCGAGACACTGTCTTTTATCATCAAGGGTTCGGTCACCATCCTCATCGAGGACGACGACGGCCATGAAATGATCATTGCCTACCTCAACAATGGCGATTTTTTTGGCGAGCTAGGCCTGTTCGAGCCCGTTGATGGCGAGCAGCAGCGCAGTGCCTGGGTACGCGCCAAGACCGAATGCGAAGTGGCCGAAATCAGCTACGAGAAGTTTCGCGAGCTGGCGCGCCAGGACCCGGAAATCCTCTATGCCCTGGGTAGCCAGATGGCCCAGCGCCTGCGCAACACCACGCGCAAGGTTGGCGATTTGGCATTTTTCGACGTCACCGGGCGAGTTGCCCGTTGCCTGCTGGAACTGTGCAAGCAGCCCGACGCCATGACCCACCCAGATGGCATGCAAATCAAGATTACCCGTCAGGAAATTGGCCGAATCGTCGGTTGCTCTCGGGAAATGGTCGGCCGCGTTCTCAAAGACCTTGAGGAACGCAGCCTGGTGCAGGTCAAGGGCAAGACCATGGTGGTCTACGGTACCCGCTAGTCCTTGGGCAACTCGGCCAGTACCTTGGCGTAGGCCTGCGAAAGGCGCTCGAACCAGGGTGCTGCCGGCGCCACTTCGTGCAAGGCGATGTGCGCATCGGCGCGACAGCGTTGCTCCAGCTCACAGCACTCGTTGAAGCGGTTGACCGCCGCCACCATCGACTCACGCTCGTTGTCCAGCAGCAGCGCACCGTGCACCAGCACCACCGGGCGCTTGCCACCCAGGCCCTGACGCCAGCGCTGGGCGGTACCCACCAATTTGCGGCCATTGAGGTTGACGTTGTAGCGGCCATCGCAGAAGGCCCCGTCGATTTCCCCGACCGACGCTACACCGCCCCACTCGCGCAGCACATCGCACAGCGGCAGACACAGGCGCTCGTAGGCATTTTCGATACGGCCATGGTCGCCTTCACTGCGCGGCGCGGCGTAGACCAGTGCAACGTTCACCGTCGAATGCGACTGAGGCACCGGCTCACCGCCGGTTTCTCGCAACAGCACCGGCCAGCCAGCAATAGCCAATTCCGCGCAGGCGACCTCGAAGTTGCCCAGCCGGCTCATGCGCCGAGGCATGACCAGCGCGTGGTCGGTGGGGCGCCAGAACAGCACCCCACTTTCGCGTTCGCCGCGGCAGACGGCGGCCAGCAGCTCCTGCTCGGCGTGCAGGCCTTGTTCGACGCTCAGGGCCAGGGGTTGATCGGTCATTGATCCACCTATGATGTTGATTTCACTGGCCTCTTCGCGGGTAAACCCGCCCCTACGACAGGGCGCGTACCCGTGTAGGGGCGGGCTTGCCCGCGAAGAGGCCACTACAGGTACAAAAAAGCCGGCAAAAACGCCGGCTTCATTTGATCAGTCCAGTTGCTGAACAGTCTTCTTCACCTGCTCAGGGAAGAACAGCCGCTGTAATTCCAGGCCAGGCTGCTCAGCGCGCATGAACGCCTCACCCACCAGGAACGAGTAAACCTCGTTGATTGCCATCAGTTCCACATCGGCCCGGTTGAGAATACCGCTTTCGGTAATCGCCAGACGGTCACGCGGAATGCGCGGCAGCAGGTCAAGGGTGGTTTCCAGGCTGACCTCGAAGGTGTGCAGGTTGCGGTTGTTCACCCCCACCAGCGGCGTGTCCAGTGTTGTCAGCGCGCGCTCCAGTTCATCGCCATCGTGCACTTCCACCAGCACGTCGAGGCCGACGTCCTTGGCAGTGGCGGCCAGTTCAGCCATCTTCACGTCATCCAGCGCCGACACGATCAGCAGTACGCAATCTGCCCCCAGGGCACGGGCTTCGACGATCTGGTAAGGGTCGACCATGAAGTCCTTGCGGATCACCGGCAGCGAAACAGCCGCGCGGGCCTGCTGCAAGTACTCATCGGCACCCTGGAAATAATCGACATCGGTCAACACCGACAGGCAGGTGGCCCCGCCCTTCTCGTAGCTGACCGCGATTTCCGCTGGCACGAAGTGCTCGCGGATCACGCCCTTGCTTGGCGAAGCCTTCTTGATTTCGGCAATCACCGCGGGCTGCTTGCGCTTGGCCTGCTCGATCAGCGCGTTGGCGAAGCCTCGCGGGGCGTCAGCGGCCTTGGCCAGGCCCTCCAGTTCGGCGAGGCTGACGCGCGCACTGCGCTCGGCCACTTCCTGAAACTTGCGGGCAATGATCCTTTCCAGCACCGTCGGCACACTCATGCTTCGTTCTCCACCTTGAATACTGCAGTAAAGGCACCCAATTCCTGCAGCTTTTCCCAGGCCAGGCCGGTGTGCAGTACATCATGGGCCAGTTCTACACCGGCTTTCAGGCTCATGGCATGGTCAGCGGCATACAGCGCCGCGCCAGCATTAAGCACGATCATCTCGGCGGCCTTCTGACCGTTCTCGGTCTTGCGCCGCCCCAGCGCATCGCGGATCAACTCCAGCGAAGCCTGAGGGCTCTCGACAGCCAGGCCATGAAGGCTCTGGCTCTTCATGCCGAGGTCTTCCGGCTCTACCCAATATTCAGTGATTTCGCCGTTTTTCAGTTCGGCAACGAAGGTGGGTGCAGCCAGGCTGAACTCGTCCAGACCATCCTTCGAGTGCACGACCAGCACATGCTTGCTCCCCAGGCGCTGCAGCACCTCAGCCAGCGGGCGGCAAAGGGTTTGCGCGAACACACCAACCACCTGGTGCTTCACTCCGGCCGGATTCGTAAGCGGGCCGAGCATATTGAACAGGGTGCGCAACCCCAGTTCTCGACGCGGGCCAGCGGCATGTTTCATGGCCGAGTGGTGACTTTGCGCGAACATGAAGCCGATGCCCAGGCTGTCGATGCAGCGTGCCACTTGCGTTGGCGTCAGGTTCAGGTAGATGCCGGCAGCTTCCAGCAGGTCGGCACTGCCGCTCTTGCCCGATACTGCGCGGTTACCATGCTTGGCCACCGGGCAGCCCGCCGCCGCCAGGACAAAAGACGAAGCGGTGGACACGTTGAAGATGTTGGCGCCATCACCGCCGGTCCCGACAATATCGACGACACCATCAAGGCTTTGCAGCTCGACCTTTTCGGCCAGCTCGCGCATCACCGACACCGCACCGACGATTTCGTCGATGCTTTCGCTTTTCATGCGCATGCCCATCAGGAAAGCGCCTATCTGCGCCTCGCTGCACTGACCGGTCATGATCTGGCGCATGACCTCGCGCATTTCTTCGGTAGTAAGGTCCAACTGGCCGACGATACGGCTCAACGCACTCTTGATATCCATGTTCGATCCTTAACGGCGGCCGCCGGTCTGCTTGAGGAAGTTGGCGAACAGTTCGTGGCCCTGCTCGGTCAGGATCGACTCAGGGTGGAATTGCACCCCTTCGATATTCAGCGTCTTGTGGCGCAGGCCCATGATCTCATCGACCGAACCGTCAGCATGGGAGGTCCAGGCGGTAACTTCCAGGCAGTCGGGCAAGGTTTCACGCTTTACCACCAGCGAGTGGTAACGGGTCACGGTCAGCGGGTTGTTAAGGCTGGCGAACACGCCCAGGTCGCGGTGATATACCGGGCTGGTCTTGCCGTGCATGACCTGGCGTGCACGTACAACGTCGCCGCCAAAGGCCTGCCCGATTGACTGGTGGCCCAGGCATACGCCGAGGATTGGCAACTTCCCGGCGAAATGCAGGATGGCCTCGATGGACACGCCTGCCTCGCTTGGGGTGCACGGGCCCGGAGATACGACGATGCGCTCAGGGTTGAGGGCCTCAATCTGGGCGATGGTCATTTCGTCATTGCGAATGACCTTGACCTCGGCACCCAGCTCGCCAAGGTACTGAACGACGTTGTAAGTGAATGAGTCGTAATTGTCGATCATCAGTAACATGGTGTTAAACCTCTTGAATCTACTGACTTCATGATTCGAACCTTCCTGCACCAGCCACAGGCGCGGCTTTGCCACAACGGGCGGTAAACGAGAAGGCAAACGGGGGCGGGCCGGGCGGGCCGGCAGGAGATAAAGTCAGGCGCGCCAACGCCAACGGGCGTGGGCCTTGATTACGCGCATCAAGAGTTTGCTGACGATCAACACAGGATAGGTCTCGCTCATACGTCCCGGCACAGTAGCCTACCGGGGCGACGGGCGCAATATGCCTGTAAACACGGGGAAACGAATGGACTTGGGAGCGAAGCACGACGATTTGCTAAGGTCGATGGGCTTGTTCTGATAAAAACAAAGAAAAGGATGTTCCCTGATGCGAAAAGCCCCGTTATTGCGCTTTACCCTCGCTTCACTGGCCCTGGCCTGCAGCCAGGCGTTGGCCGGCCCTTCGCCCTATTCAACCCTGATCGTGTTTGGCGACAGCCTCGCCGATGCCGGGCAGTTTCCCGATCTTGGTGGCGGTACCCCAGGCGCGCGTTTCACCAACCGTGACGCCGACGGCAACTTCGCCCCGGTGTCGCCGATGATCCTCGGTGGCCGCCTGGGCGTCGCGCCAGGCGAGCTTAACCCGTCGACATCCGTAGGCATCCAGCCCGATGGTAATAACTGGGCAGTCGGCGGGTACACCACCCAGCAGATCCTGGACTCGATCACGACAACGTCCGAGACCGTCATCCCACCAGGAAACCCCAATGCCGGGCAGGTGCTGCGCGAGCGCCCCGGCTACCTGGCCAACGGCCTGCGCGCCGACCCCAATGCCTTGTACTACCTGACAGGCGGCGGTAACGACTTCCTCCAGGGCCTGGTTAATAGCCCAGCCGACGCCGTAGCCGCCGGCGCCCGCCTGGCTGCCAGCGCCCAAGCGCTTCAGCAAGGAGGTGCGCGCTACATCATGGTCTGGCTGCTACCTGACCTCGGCCAAACGCCCAATTTCAGCGGCACGCCCCAGCAAAATCCACTGTCACTGCTCTCCGCTGCGTTCAACCAGTCATTGATCAGCCAGCTAGGGCAGATCGATGCCCAGATCATTCCACTGAACATCCCTGTGCTGTTGAGCGAGGCGCTTGCCAGCCCCAGTCAGTTCGGCCTGGCCAGCGACCAGAACCTGGTCGGCACCTGCTACAGCGGCGATAGCTGCGTGGAAAACCCGGTGTACGGGATCAACGGCACAACGCCAGACCCGACCAAACTGCTGTTCAACGACTCGGTACACCCGACCATCGCGGGTCAGCAGCTGATTGCCGATTACGCCTACTCGATCCTCGCAGCCCCCTGGGAACTGACCCTGCTACCGGAAATGGCCCACGCCAGCCTGCGGGCTCATCAGGATGAGTTACGCAATCAGTGGCAGACGCCTTGGCAAGCAGTTGGCCAATGGCAAGCCTTTGTCGCCAGCGGCGTTCAGGACCTGGACTTCGACGGCCAGCGCAGCGCGGCCAGCGGTGACGGCCGCGGCTACAACCTGACCGTGGGCGGCAGCTATCGCCTGAACGACGCCTGGCGCCTGGGCCTGGCCGGCGGTGCGTACCGGCAGAAGCTGGAAGCTGGCGAACAGGATTCGGACTACAAACTGAACAGCTATATGGCCAGCGCCTTTGCCCAGTACCGTCAGGACCGCTGGTGGGCCGACGCGGCGCTGACCGCCGGGCACCTGGACTACAGCGACCTCAAGCGTACCTTCGCCCTGGGCGTGAATGATCGCAGTGAGAAGGGCGACACCGACGGCGAAGCCTGGGCATTGTCCGGGCGGCTGGGCTACAACCTGGCGGCCGACACCAGCAACTGGCAGTTGGCACCTTTCATCAGTGCCGACTATGCGCGGGTGAAGGTGGATGGTTACGACGAGAAGAGCGGACGCTCGACGGCGCTTGGCTTCGATGACCAGGAGCGCACGTCACGCCGCCTGGGCGTGGGGCTGCTGGGCAGTGTGCAGGTACTGCCAAGTACCCGGCTTTTTGCCGAGGTGGCGCAGGAGCATGAGTTCGAGGACGACGAGCAGGATGTGACGATGCACCTGACCAGCTTGCCGGCGAATGACTTCACCCTGACCGGGTATACGCCGCACAGCGACCTGACCCGGGCGAGCGTGGGTGTGAGCCATGAACTGTTGGCAGGGGTGCATTTGCGCGGGAACTACAACTGGCGCAAGAGTGATGAGTTGACGCAGCAGGGCGTTAGCGTGGGGGTTAGTGTGGACTTCTAAATTGCCGGGGGCCGCTTTGCGGCCCATTCGCGGGTAAACCCGCTCCTACGACGGCCTCGTATGCCTGAGGCTTGCGCAACCCTTGTAGGAGCGGGTTTACCCGCGAATGGGCTGCGCAGCAGCCCCAATCAATTTATCTGGCGGAAGTCTGCTCGGCCAACGCCACCGCACGGAACATCGCCCGGCGCTTGTTGATGGTTTCTTCCCATTCCAGCGCCGGCACCGAGTCGGCAACGATGCCGCCACCGGCCTGCACATGCAGCTCGCCATCCTTGATCACTGCAGTACGAATGGCAATTGCGGTATCCATGTTGCCGTTCCAGGCAAAATAGCCGACGGCACCGCCGTAAACCCCACGCTTGACCGGCTCCAGCTCGTCGATAATCTCCATCGCCCGGATCTTGGGCGCACCCGACAAGGTACCCGCCGGCAGAATCGCCCGCAGTGCATCCATCGCCGTCAGGCCTTCACGCAGCTGGCCGGTAACGTTGGAAACAATGTGCATCACGTTGGAGTAACGCTCGATCACCATCTTCTCGGTCAGGCGCACACTGCCGGTCGAAGACACACGGCCGACATCGTTGCGGCCCAGATCGATCAGCATCAGGTGTTCGGCAATTTCCTTGTCGTCCGACAGCAGGTCGTCTTCCAGCGCACGATCGGCCTCTTCGGTCGCACCACGCGGGCGGGTTCCGGCAATCGGGCGCACGGTGACCAGGTTGTCCTCGACACGTACCAGCACTTCGGGCGAGCTGCCGACCACATGGAAGTCACCGAAGTTGAAGAAGTACATGTATGGCGTCGGGTTGAAGCAACGTAGCGCGCGGTACAGATCGATAGGCGCAGCCGTGAAGTCGATCGACATGCGCTGCGACGGCACCACCTGCATACAGTCCCCGGCCAGGATGTATTCCTTGATACGACCGACGGCGCTTTCGTAATCCTCGCGGGTGTAGCTGGAGCGGAACGCTGGCTCGGCCGCCTGCGGGCCACTCAGGTCCAGGCCGCGGCGCGGGGTGATTGGCTGGCGCAAGGTTTCCAGCAAGCCTTGCAGGCGTGCCTGGCCCTGTTCGAAGGCCTGATCTTCAGCTGGGTCGACCAACACGATGGCGTGCATCTTGCCCGCCAGGTTGTCGAACACCACCACCGCGTCGGACACCATCAGCAGGATATCCGGTACGCCCAGCGGGTCTGGGTTGGGGCTGGCGCCCAGGCGCTTTTCTACATAGCGCACGCAGTCATAGCCAAAGTAACCGACCAGGCCGCCATTGAAACGCGGCAGGCCGGGGATATCGGCAACTTTGTAGCGGTCCTTGAAGGTTTCAACGAATGCCAGCGGGTCTTCGACATCGCAGCTTTCCACCTCGACCCCATCGTGCAGGATGCTGACATGGTAGCCATGCACACGCATCACGGTGCGCGATGGCAAGCCGATCATCGAGTAACGGCCCCACTTCTCCCCGCCCTGCACCGATTCGAGCAGGTACGAGTTGGGCTGGTCAGCCAGTTTCAGGTAGATCGACAGCGGCGTGTCGAAGTCGGCCAAGGTTTCACAGGCCAAGGGAATACGGTTGTAGCCGGCAGCAGCCAGGCGCAGGAATTCTTCGCGGTTCATGAGTAGTCTCGTGGCAAGCAGCAATAGGTCAGGCAAACGGACGGGCCGGCACACGCCGGCAGGCTGAAGTCAGGCGCGCCAACGCCAACGGGCCAAGGCCTTGATGACTTTCATCCAGAATTTGCCAGTAACCGCCACGGTGGACTCTCTGTCTTGTGAGGCTTGAAGGTCCGCCAACGTTATCCCAGTGGCCGGGTCTGCGCAACCGGGCAGCAATGCGCGCAGATCGTCGATTACCAGGCTGGGGGATTCGTCGTCGATCGGCCGGCCATGGTTATAGCCGTAGGTCAGGCCCACGCATTGCACGCCAGCCGCCTTCGCCGCCTGCACGTCACTGCGCGAATCACCGACAAACAGGGACTGCTGCGGGGTAACACCGGCCATCTGCATGACGAACAGCAACGCCGCCGGGTCAGGCTTTTTCTGCGGCAGGGTGTCGCCACCAATGATCCAGCGGAAGAAATTACCGATCTTCATCTGGTCCAGCAGCGGACCGACAAAGCGCTCAGGCTTGTTGGTAATCAGCGCCATCTCCACACCCTGCTTGCGCAGCCAGCGCAGGGTGTCGCGCACGCCGGGGTAGACCACGGTAAGTTCATGGCTTTCGGCATAAGCGTCCATGAACAACGCCAGCGCCTGTTCTGCCAGCGCATCGTCCACATCGGCATGGTCGATGCCGCCCGCCAACGCGCGGCGCACCAGCACCTGGGCGCCGTTGCCAACCCAGTGGCGCACGGCCTCAAGGCCTGCAGGCGGGCGCCCCAGTTCGAGCAGCATGCGGTCCACAGCGGCGGCCAGGTCAGGCACGGAATCGATCAGGGTACCGTCCAGATCGAACATCACCAGCCTTGGCAGCGTTCCGGGGAACAGCTGCTCGAAGCCACTCATGGGCGGGCCAGGGCCAGTTCGGCGCGCATCTTGGCGATCACTTCCTGGTAGTCCGGGGCGTTGAAGATCGCCGAGCCGGCCACGAAGGTGTCGGCGCCAGCGGCAGCGATCTCGCGGATGTTGTTGACGTTCACGCCACCATCGATCTCCAGACGGATATCACGGCCACTGGCGTCGATCAGCGCACGCGCTTCGCGCAGTTTGTCGAGGGTGCCGGGGATGAACTTCTGCCCGCCGAAGCCTGGGTTGACGCTCATCAGCAGCACCATGTCGATCTTGTCCATCACATACTTCAGGGCGTCCAGGCTGGTGGCCGGGTTGAACACCAGGCCGGCCTTGCAACCACCATCCTTGATCAGCTGAAGCGAACGGTCGATGTGCTGCGTGGCTTCAGGGTGGAAGGTGATGTAGGTGGCACCCGCTTCGATAAAGTCACCAATGATGCGGTCAACCGGGCTGACCATCAGGTGCACGTCGATCGGCGCAGTAACGCCGTACTTGCGCAGAGCGGTGCAAACCATCGGACCGATGGTCAGGTTGGGGACATAGTGATTGTCCATGACATCGAAGTGGACGATGTCTGCACCCGCAGCCAATACCTTGTCGACGTCCTCACCCAGGCGGGCAAAATCGGCAGAGAGAATGGAGGGGGCAATAGCGTAGGGCTGCATGGCGCACCTGTTGGCAGAGTCACGGTGGCGCGCATTGTAACTCAGGGAAAGCGATGAAGGCTGATTGGTATCAATTGCTGTCGACCAGCGCAACCTGTGCGGGCCTCTTCGCAGCTTTAGCCGCGAAGAGGCCCGCACAGGCAAACCATCATCAGGCCGGCTGCTGGGTCCTCAGCTTCTCACTACGCCCACGCAACCATTCCAGGGTCAACAGCAACACCACCGAGAACGCAATCAACAAGGTCGCCGCCGCGGCAATGGTCGGGCTCAGGTTCTCGCGAATACCGCTGAACATCTGCCGCGGCAGGGTTGCCTGCTCCGGCCCTGCGAGGAACAGCGTCACCACCACCTCGTCAAACGAGGTGGCAAAGGCAAACAGTGCTCCCGAGATGACGCCGGGTGCGATCAGCGGCAGGGTTACCCGGCGGAAAGCCAGCAGAGGCGAAGCTCCCAGGCTGGCCGCCGCACGCACCAGATTGTAGTTGAACCCCTGCAGCGTCGCCGACACGGTAATGATGACGAACGGCACACCCAGTACCGCATGCACCAGAATCAGCGAGGTGAAACTGTTGCCCATGCCCAGAGGGGCGAAGAACAGGTAACTGGCCACCCCGATGATCACTACCGGCACCACCATGGGCGATATCACCAGCGCCATCACCAGCGACTTGCCGGGGAAATCGCCACGGGTCAGGCCGATGGCCGCCAAAGTGCCGAACACCATGGCCAGCACCGTGGCCGCTGGGGCAACGATGATGCTGTTTTTCAACGCCCGCATCCATTCGGCCGAGCCGAAGAAGTCCTGATACCACTGCAGCGAGAAGCCCTGCAGCGGGTACACCAGGAAGCTGCCACTGTTGAACGACAGCGGCACGATCACCAGCACTGGCAAGATCAGGAACAGCAGGATCAAGCCACAGAGAATGCGCAGGCTGTAGAACCAGACCCGTTCCACGGGCGACATGTATGGGCTCAGCATGACAGGCTCCTCAGCTCAGGCGCAGACGACTGGCACCGACCAGCCAGCTATAGATCAGGTACAACAGCACGGTCGCCAGCAGCAACAGCCCGCCCAGTGCGGTGGCCATGCCCCAGTTGATGCTGGTGTTGGTGTAGAAGGCGACAAAGTAGCTGACCATCTGGTCGTTGGGGCTACCCAGCAGCGCCGGGGTGATGTAGTAACCGATGGCCAGGATGAACACCAGCAGGCAACCGGCGCCAACACCGGCGTAAGTCTGCGGGAAGTACACCCGCCAGAAACTGGCGAACGGGTGGCAGCCCAACGAGATCGCCGCGCGCATGTAGCTCGGGGAAATACCCTTCATCACGCTGTACAGCGGCAGGATCATGAACGGCAGCAGGATGTGCACCATCGAGATGTAGACGCCTGTGCGGTTGAACACCAGCTCCAGCGGCTGGTCGATGATGCCCATGGCCATCAGCGCGCTGTTGATCAGCCCGCCCGACTGCAGCAGCACGATCCAGGCCGCCACCCGCACCAGGATCGATGTCCAGAAAGGCAACAGCACCAGAATCATCAGCAGGTTGCTCTGCCGGGTCGGCAGGTTGGCCAACAAGTAGGCCAGTGGGTAGGCCAGTACCAGGCAGATAGTGGTAATCACCACCCCCATCCACAGGGTACGGACAAAAATGTCCAGGTAAATGGCCTGGTCCGGGGTGGCCTTGGCCAGCTCACCAAGGTCATCGATGCGATGGTCCACCGAGGCCAGCAGGTAGAAAGAAGTCACCGAACTGGTATTGCGGCGTATCGCCTGCCAATAAGCCGGGTCGCCCCAACGCTCGTCGACAGCCTGCAATGCCTCTTTATAAGAGGCAGGCTCAGCCTTGAAGGGCAGTGCACGGGCAGTTTTGGTCAACAAGCTGCGGTAACCGGCCAGTTCCATGTTCAAGCGTTTGGAAAGGTCACCAAGGGTCTGGTTCTTGCGCGACTCGGCCAAATCCTGGCTCAGCGCCTTGTAAACGTCCTCGCCTGGCAGGCTCTTGCCATCCCACTGGCTGATGATTTCCACCGTGCGCGGCAGGCCGCCGACCACTTCAGGGTTGCCGACGCTCTTGTACAGCAGCGCCGCAATCGGCACCAGGAACACCAGCAGAAGAAACAGCGCCAGCGGCGCGATCAACGCCTGCGCCTTCCAGCGGTTGACCCGCTCGGCGTGTTTGAGGCGCTGCTTGAGACTTGGACCTGCGCCTTCGTTGAGGGGCACTGCAATGGCCATGGCGAACTCCGCAATACAGGCTGAATTGGGGGCCGCTTTACGGCCCCACACACTGGACGTTTACTTCTTCGCCGCCCAGGCGTTGAAGCGTTGCTCCAGCTGCTCGCTGTTGTCGGCCCAGAACGTCACGTCGATCTGCACCTGGTTGGCAATGTTCTCAGGCGTGGTCGGCATGTCTTTCTTCACTTCGTCCGACAGCAGGCTCACGGCCTTGGAGTTGGCCGGGCCATAGGCGATGTTTTCGGAGTAGATCTTCTGCTGCTCGGGCTTGACGCTGTAGGCGATGAACTTCTTCGCCTCTTCGACGTTTTTGGCGCCTTTAGGAATTGCCCATGCATCGAAGTCGTAGATGCCGCCGTTCCACACCACCTTGAGGTTGCTCTCTTTCTGCACAGCGGCAATACGGCCGTTGTAGGCAGAGCTCATGACCACGTCGCCAGAGGCCAGGAACTGCGGTGGCTGTGCACCCGCTTCCCACCACTGGATGCTGGGCTTGAGTTCGTCGAGTTTCTTGAAGGCGCGGTCCTGGCCTTCCTTGGTTGCCAGCACTTTGTAGACGTCCTTTGGCGCAACACCGTCGGCCATCAGTGCAAATTCCATCGTGTACTTGGCGCCCTTGCGCAGGCCGCGCTTGCCCGGGAACTGCTTGGTGTCCCAGAAATCGGCCCAGCTGGTGGGGGCGGTCTTGAGCTTGTCGGCGTTGTAGGCCATGACCGTGGACCAGACGAAGAAGCCCACACCGCAAGGCTGAATGGCACCAGGCACGTAGTCTTCCTCGTTGCCGAACAGGGCCGGGTCGAGCTCTTCGAACATGCCTTCGTCGCAACCGCGCGCCAGCTCTGGCGACTCAACCTCTACCAGGTTCCACGACACACTCTTGGTGTCGACCATTGCCTTGACCTTGGCCATTTCGCCGTTGTACTCACCCGCGACAATCTTGCCATTACCCGCTTTTTCCCAGGGTTCGTAGAACGCTTTGACCTGGGCAGCCTTGTTGGCGCCGCCGAACGAAATCACGGTGAGGTCTGCGGCCATGGCCTGGCCAGCGGTGAACAGCCCTAAAGCCAGGGCGGTCAGTTTCAACTGCTTGCGCATTATTATTCTCTCCACAGTACAGGGTTGGTGAAGCAATCCATCAATGGGCTTCGGCAATCGGATCGAGCGCGCGGGCGTGCTCCACCTCCCAGCCCAGCGGTACCACATCGCCCACGGCCAACGCCGGGTCGAGCTCGGCAATAGGCTGCTTCACGAAGAAGTCGCCTTTGCCGCAAACCTCCAGGCGCACCCGCACGTGGTCGCCCAGGTAAATGAATTCGGCCACCCGGCCAGAGAACCGGTTCACGCAGCTTTCACTGTGGCCGTTCAGGCGCACGCGCTCCGGGCGTATCGACAGGGTCACCGGCTCGCCGGCCTGGCCGACATTCACCGCCAGCGCCTCGACCCGCTCGCCGCGAGGCAACTGCACCTGGCAACGTTTGCCATCGCTGGCCAGCAGGGTGCCGCTGATGCGGTTGTTCTCGCCGATGAAGTTGGCGACGAAGGTGTTGCAGGGCTCTTCGTACAGCGTGCGCGGGTCGGCGATCTGCTGGATTTCGCCCTGGTGGAACACCGCCACGCGGTCGGACATGGTCAGCGCTTCGCCCTGGTCGTGGGTCACGTACACCACGGTCACACCAAGACGCTGGTGAATGTGCTTGATCTCCATCTGCATGTGTTCGCGCAGCTGCTTGTCCAGCGCGCCAAGTGGCTCGTCCATCAGCACCAGCTGAGGCTCGAACACCAATGCCCGGGCCAGCGCCACCCGCTGCTGCTGGCCACCGGACAACTGGCCGGGGTAGCGTTTGGCGAAAGCGTCGAGCTGCACCATGTTCAGCACACGTTTGACCCGCTCGCTGATGTCGGTCTTGCTCAGGTTGCGCACGGTCAGCGGAAAGGCCAGGTTCTCGGCCACTGTCATGTGCGGAAACAGCGCGTAGTTCTGGAACACCATGCCGATATCACGCTTGTGCGGCGGCACGTTGTTGATCGAGCGCCCGCCAAGCTGGATTTCACCGGCGGTGGGCGTTTCGAAGCCCGCCAGCATCATCAGGCTGGTGGTCTTGCCCGAGCCGGACGGGCCAAGCAGGGTGAGGAACTCGCCCTTGCGGATATCCAGGTTGAGGTCTTTGACGATCAGCGACTCGCCGTCGTAGCTCTTCTGCACACCACGGAAGCTGACCAGCGTTTCGCCGGTTGCAGCGTTCGACTTCGCCTCGCTCATGCCTGCACCTTCTTGTTGGATGACTGCGTAGGCAAAAGAGTAGAAGAGACGCAAGCGCCCGAAAATCGGGGGTACTGAGAGAATGCCATCATCCGGATGGAAGATTTGTTGTAAGGATCGCCCTACAAGGATGGCGGGATTGGAATGCCCTTGCGAGCCAACCACGAAACCTGTGGGAGCGGGCATGCCCGCGAAGAGGCCGGCTCAGCCATAGAGATCAGCAGGCCAGGCCCGTTCGCGGGCATGCCCGCTCCCACAGAGGCTTCGGGAAGTTTCGGGCACCCGTATGTCGCAATCAGATCAGCTTGTGCTCCATGGCGTACTTCACCAGCTCCGCCAGCGAGTTCACTTTCAGCTTCTGCATCAGGCGCGCCTTGTGGGTGCTGATGGTCTTGCTCGACAGCGCCAACTGCTGGGCGATGTCGTTGACGTTGGCGCCCTGGGCCAGGCGCTCGAACACCGAAAACTCCCGCTCCGAGAGCAGTGTGTGCAACGGCCGGGATTCGGTGAGGCCTACTTCGAACACCATGCGGTCGGCCAGCGACGGGTCGATATAACGCCCGCCACCTGCCACCCGACGAATAGCTGTCAACAACAGCGCCGGGTCACTGTCTTTGGTGGCATAGCCCGCCGCACCGGCCTTCAGCGCCCGCGCCGCCATCTGTGCCTCATCGTGCATCGACAACATCAGGATCGCTGGAGCATCGTGCAACGCACGGATACGCGGGATCGCCTCCAGGCCGTTCACACCCGGCATCGAGATGTCCAGCAGTACCACCTCGCACGGTGTGTGGCGCAGAGTTTCGAGCAACTGCTCGCCATTACCGGCCTCCCCCGCCACTTGCATGTCCTTGGCCAGGCCAATCAACTGCTTGATGCCTTCACGGACAATGGTGTGGTCTTCGGCCACCAGTACTCGAATCACGATTGCTCTCCTACTCCAACGGAATGGCCACGCTCAGGCTGGTGCCTTCGCCCGGCTCGCTTTCCAGCGTCATGCTCCCCCCCAGCATCAGCACCCGCTCGCGCACACCCACCAGGCCAAACGAGGTGGGCCGGGTCTGCTCGCGGCAAAAGCCTTGGCCATCATCACTGACCGTCATGCGCAACTGTCCGCCCTCACGTACCAGCTCAATCTCTACGCTGTGCGCCTGGGCGTGACGCATCACATTGGTCAGCGCCTCCTGGAGGATACGAAACAGCCCGGTGGCCTTGGCATCACTCAATGCTGGCAGATTATCGGGTACTTGCACCAGACAGGGGATTTGCGTACGTGCCTCGAAACGCCGCGCCTGCCATTCGATGGCCGAGGCAATGCCGGCATCAAGGATCGGCGGACGCAAGGCAGTGGCGACATCGCGCACCAACTGGAACAACTGGGCGATCAGGCGCTTCATGCTTGCCAGGCGATCATTCAGGCCAGGGTCCAGCTCGGCATAGGCCAGCTCGCACATCGACACTTCCAGCTTGAGCACGGTCAGCATCTGCCCCAGTTCATCATGCACTTCCCGGGCGATACGGGCTTTTTCCTCTTCACGCACGCTCTCCAGGTGGGCCGAGAGTTCGCGCAACTGCTCCTGGGACTTCGCCAGCGCCAGCTCGGCCCGCTTGCCCTGTGTGATGTCCCAGACTACACCGTCCCACACCACCTGGCCGTTGCCCAGATGCCGGGCGCTGGCCTTGATATCGGCCCAGCGCTGTTCGCCCTGCCGGGTGAGGATGCGCCCCTGCCAGGACCAGTCCTGGTCGCTGGCCAGGGCCAGGTCCTGCACCCTGTGATAATCAGCACGGTCCTCTGGGTGCACCAGGTTGCGCAGGCCCATCTGCGGGTGCTGGATCTCGCTGGGTGCATAACCTACCAAAGCCTCGCTACCCTCACTGATATAGGGGAACTCCAGATCGCCCTCGGCCGGGTCACGTTCCAGGCGAAACACCAACCCTGGTACGTTGCCAGCAATGCCCTTGAGCCGCGCCTCGCTTTCGCGAAGGGCCGCCAGGGCACGGTGGCGTTCGGTGACATCGGCGAGGTAGACCACCAGATATTCGGAATCACGAAAGCGCAGAAAGCTCAGCGACAGCTCCACGGGTAGCAAGCTTTGATCAGCCCGCCGGCATTGCGTCTCAAACTGACCGACACCCCCCGCCCCTGTCCGCGCCCCCTTCCACAGCTCCAGCCAACGGTCCATGTTCAGGCTCGGCTCGAAGTCGCTCAGCGGCCGCTCCAGCAACGCCCCTTCGCTGTAGCCCAACATGCGCTCGGCGGCATGGTTGGCGTAACGCACATGGCTGTCCCAGTTGACCCAGAGGATACCCACGGTGCTCTGATCGATGGCGAACTGGCTCAGGCGCAACGCCTCTTCGCGCACCTGGCGCTCAACAAGGCTTTCCCGCGCGGCCAGCAGGCTGCGCTCCAACTGGCGCTGCTGACGGCGTTGCCACACCAGCGTGGCCAAGGCACACAACAGCAACAGACCGAACAGCAAGGCCATGTTCTGCCAGAAGCCAGGCGACTCGCTCAGGCGTGGGTATTTCGGCTGCAACCAACGCTGATGCAGTTGTTCCAGCTCCTTGGCCGGCAGTGCCTGCAGGCCACGCTCAAGTACATCGGCCAGCAGCGGCCAGTCGCGCCGCGAACCGATACGCAGCAGCTGCGGCAGGCCAATATCGCCGACTACCGCCAGCTCACTGAACTCGCTCTCGCGCGACAGGCGGCTGAGCTGCGCTTCATCCAGCACGGCGAAACTGGCCTGGCCACCTACCACCAGTTGCAAGGCCTCACGATCGTCGGGCACCCCCTGCAGGTTGAGGTTGCCGTAGTTGCTGCGCAGGTAATCCGCCAGCGGGCTGGGCATGCGCACCGCCACGCGTTGCTCGGCTTCGAGCTTTTCCAGCTCCACGGCCATGGCCCCGGTGCGCGGCCCCACCACCAGCTGTGGCACGCGCATGTACGGGTCGCTGAATAGCCACAGGCGCAGGCTGGCCGGCGTCTGGGTAAGGCCAGGGGCGAAGTCGATTTCGCCGCTCTGCAGGGCATGTTCCAAACTGGCCTGGTCACTGAAGTTACGCCAGGTGAGGTCCAGCCGCAGCGTCTGCGCCAGGCTGTTCACCAGCTCCACATTGGCTCCATACAGTTGCTGCAGACGCCGGTCGAACTGGGCGTAGGGTGCCTGCAACACCAGGCCGACACGCAGGCTACGGTGGGTGTCCAGCCACTGCTGCTGGTCAGGCTCCAGCACCACAGTTGGCAGCGCCTCGGGCTTGGCCCAGGCAATCAAGGGCAGCCACAAGCAGCCGATAACCAACAGGCGACGCACTCGCTTCATCTATACGCTCGACTTGGCAAAGACGGCCATGCAGCATGGCCGTCACGGGCAAATACTATTAGGCTGCCGGTTTCATTCTGGCCTTGGGTTGACTCATGTCCACACTTTATCGCACGACGCTGGCAATGTGCTGCCTGGCCTCGGTCCTTCCACTAGGCGCCCTGGCCGCCGATGCCGAAAAACCACCTGCAAATACCATGGCACCTGCTGCCGAGGCACCACGCCCACCCTTGCTGGAACGCAGCCAGGAGGATGCACTGGCGCTGGAACGGCTGCTGCCCAAGGCTGAGCAGCAGACCCTGCAGGCCGGTGCCGACAGCTTCCTGGCCCTGTGGAAGCCGGCCAACGACAACGATCCGCAAGGGGCGGTGATCATTGTCCCTGGTGCAGGCGAAACGGCCGACTGGCCAAATGCAGTCGGCCCACTGCGGCAAAAATTCCCTGATATCGGCTGGCACAGCCTGAGCGTCAGCCTGCCCGACCTGCTCGCAGACAGCCCGCAAGCGAGGGTCGAAGCCACACCACCGGCAGCGCCTGCGCCAGACAAAGGCGAAAGCGCACCGGTCAAGGACGTTCCGGCCGATGCCAACGCCAACGTGGCCCAAGCCACCGCAGCCGATGCCGACACAGCAGAAAGCACCGATGCCGAACAAGCCAGCGAGCAGGCCGACCCGGCAGATGCCGAACGCATCTTCGCCCGCCTGGATGCCGCCGTGGCGTTCGCCCAGCAACACAATACCCGCAGCATCGTACTGATCGGCCATGGTAGCGGTGCATATTGGGCGGCGCGCTACCTGAGCGAGAAGCAGCCACCACAGGTACAAAAACTGGTGATGGTCGCTGCGCAGACCCCTGCACGGGTTGAGCAGGACCTGGAAAGCCTGGCCCCAACCTTGAAGGTACCCACGGCCGATATCTACTACGCCACCCGCAGCGCTGACCGCAACGCAGCCCAGCAACGGCTGCAGGCCAGCAAGCGGCAGAAGGATAGCCAGTACCGACAATTGTCATTGATTGCCATGCCAGCAAACAAAGCGGCGGAACAAGAGCAATTGTTCCGCCGGGTGCGGGGGTGGATGAGCCCTCAGGGCTGATTCGTCTTGATCCTTGTGGCGGGGCGTCAAAGGCCGCGCCGCTTGCGGATCATGGCATAGGCCTGGTGCAACTCACGGGTACGCGCGGTTGCTTCACGCACCTGCGCCTCGCTGGCACCGGTACCTGCCAGCTTGTCCGGGTGATGCCGGCTGACAAGCCGACGATACGCCTGCTTGACCTTATCGGTGTCGGTGTCTGCGTCCACCGCCAGCAAGCGCAACGCTGCCGCGTAGGTCATGGGCACGCTTTCTGCCCCCGTGGCCTTGCGCGGCTCGTACTCCAGGGACATGGCCTGCACCTGGCGTCGACTCATGCCCAGCTTCTGCCCCCAGTCCAGCAGCAACTCACGCTCCTTGTTGCCCATCTTGCCGTCAGCCCAGACCATGCGCCAACAGGCCCGCAAGGTACCTTCCGCCGCGTGGGGCTGCTGACTGATGCGCCGCAGGTGCCCGCCAAGCCGGTCCTTGCCCGCCTTGCCACGGTTGAACGCATTGATGGCGCGCAACCGGGCTGCCTCGGCCAGGTCCAGGCGCACCATCTCCTGACGCGCCTGCTGGATATGCTGCTCGGCTACCCGGCCATCGCACTTGGCCAGGCGCCCGAGCATCACGAACAACAACTCGTCGTCGCGTAATGCGGGGCGCCCACCCAGGCGTTCGCGCATGTCTTCCCAGCCTTGCAAGCGCAGCCGGCGGTCAATGGCCTGCCCAAGCAACGCACCGAGCAAGGCACCCGGTATGCTCGCAACGGCAAAGCCGGCACCCACACCTATCACCGTGCCTGGCCACCACATGTCAGGCGCGCTCGCCAATCAGAGACTCAGCCTCGGCCAGGCGTTCAAGCGTGCCAACATCCACCCAGTGCCCACGGTAGTGTTCGCCAGATACCTTGCCGGCCGCCATCGCCTGGCGCAGCAACGGTGCCAGTTTGAAGGCACCCGCCTGGCAACCTTCGAACAGCGCCGGGTGCAGCACAGAAATGCCGCTGAAGGTCAGCGTGCCGGGCGCGTCATCGCCGTCAACGACCTGCTCGCCCACCAGGCGGAAGTCACCGCGGCCGTGATGGCCAGGGTTGTCGACCAGTACCAGGTGAGCCAGGCCTTGCAGGGGAGCCTGCAAACGCGCGAAGTCGTAGTCGGTCCACACATCGCCATTCACCAGCAGGAACGGCGCATCACCCAACAAAGGCAGGGCCTTGAAGATGCCGCCACCGGTTTCCAGCGGTTCACCTTCAGGTGAATAGCGGATGCTCAGGCCGAAGCGGCTACCGTCGCCCAAATGGTCTTCGATCTGCTGGCCAAGCCAGGCATGGTTGATCACCACTTCGGTCACGCCCGCTGCCGCCAGGCCGCGTAGGTGGTACTCGATCAGCGGCTGGCCGGCGACCGGGACCAACGGTTTTGGGGTGTGCAGGGTCAGCGGGCGCATGCGCTCGCCCTTCCCCGCAGCCAGGATCATGGCCTTCATGCACGCGCTCCGGCCTGCAACTCGGCAATCAGCTCACCCAGCTCCGCCAATTCGGGCCGGCGACCGATCACTTCATTTATATAGGCGAAGAAACGCGGCACGTCGCCCAGGTAACGCGGCTTACCGTCGCGGTGGCAGATACGGGCGAAGATGCCGATCACCTTCAGGTGCCGCTGCACGCCCATCAGGTCACTGGCGCGGTGGAAGGCTTCGAACTCGGCGTGCACCGGGATCCCGGCCGCCTGCGCCTGCTGCCAGTAGTCGCTCAGCCAACCTTCGACCCGCGCCTGCGGCCAGCTGACAAAGGCGTCCTTGAACAGGCAGGTAATGTCGTAGGTGACCGGGCCGTATACCGCATCCTGAAAGTCCAGCACACCAGGGTTGGGGGTGCTCTGCATCAGGTTGCGCGGCATGTAGTCACGGTGTACCAGCACCTTGGGTTGCGCCAGGGCGCTGTCGATCAGCAACTGGCTGACGCGCTGCCAGGTGGCCTTCTGTGCATCGGTGAGGCTCAGGCCCAGCTCACGCCCCACGTACCATTCGGGGAACAGTTCCACTTCACGGCGCAGCAGGGCGTCGTCGTAGCTGGGCAGCGGCGCGTCCATCGGCAAACGCTGGAACTTCAGAAGGGCATCGATGGCGTCGGCGAACAGGCCATCGGCGTTGTCGGCATTGATGATGTCAAGGTATGTCTGAGTGCCCAGATCCCCAAGCAGCAAAAAGCCACGTTCCAGGTCCTGGGCGTGGATCAGCGGCACATGTACGTCAGCGCTGGCCAGCAGGTGGTCGATGGCGACGAACGGTCGGCAGTTCTCCTGCGGGGGGGGCGCATCCATGATCACGAAACTGTGGCCAGCGCCCTGCCAGCGGAAATAGCGGCGGAAGCTGGCGTCGCTGCTGGCAGCGGTCAAGCTGCCTGCAGGCACCTCGCCCCAGGCGTTGTCACGGAAAAGATCATTGAGCTGCTCATCGAGCCAGACCGTCAGTTGTTGCAGGCGTACATCGTGTTCAGGCATTGCAAGGGTCTCCGACGGCCCTAGCCGTCAAGCGGGTCATGCTTTATTATCCAGCATCTTTTTCAGACCATCGAGAGGCGTGCGGCCCCACACGCGGGCAGATGGCACGCAGGAAGCCCGGACTAATAAGATGGCATTGAAATCCCCCGCGTTTCGTAGAAAGTTTCCGTTGCTGGTAACCGGCGGTCTGCTGGCCCTGCAACCTCTGGCCACCTCATACGTAGTGGCAGCCGAACAGTTCGACTGCCAAGTGTCCGCCGCCGGTGGTTGGGACTGCAAGCCCAAAACCCCAGTCAACAACTTGCCACCGCGCCCGGTGCACGAAGGTGCAGCCGTCAGCTCCGGTACCGAAGCGGCGGGCGAAGCCGAAACTGCGGACCGGCCCATGCTGGTTACCGAGGCCAAGGGCCGTGGTCTGAAGTCGCGCAGCGAAGACTACAGCCACCTGGACTGGGTTCCGCGTGAAAAGCTCACCGCCGCGCAACTGGCTGAAACCGGCCCGTACTGCGGTGGCGCGTATATCGAGCCAACCCGCCCGGGCATGGCCGACACCACGCCGAAGGACGAGTCGCCAACCTACATCAATGCCAAGGTATCCAAGTACCAGCAGGAGCAGCAGATCGCTACCCTCGCCGGTGACGTGGTGATGCGCCAGGGCAGCATGCAGGCCGAAGCCGACGAGGCCAACCTCTACCAGGCCGAAAACCGTGGCGAGCTCAAGGGCAACGTCAAGATCCGTGACAACGGTTCGCTGGTGGTCGGTGACGAGGCCCAGATCCAGCTCGACACTGGCGAAGCCCAGGTCGACAACGCCGAATACGTGATGCACAAGTCGCACATCCGCGGCAGTGCCCTGTACGCCAAGCGTGGCGAAAACGCCATCATCCGCCTCAAGGACGGTACGTACACCACCTGCGAACCGGGCAGCAACGCCTGGCAGCTGAAGGGCAACAACATCACCCTGAACCCGGCCACCGGTTTCGGTACTGCGACCAACGTTACGCTTCGGGTCAAGGATTTCCCGGTGTTCTATACACCGTACATCTACTTCCCGATTGACGACCGTCGCCAGTCCGGCTTCCTGCCGCCGTCGTTCAGCACCAGCAGCGACACCGGCTTCATGCTGGTCACGCCGTACTATTTCAACCTGGCGCCCAACTACGACGCCACGTTGTACCCGCGTTACATGGCCAAGCGCGGCCTGCTGATGGAAGGCGAGTTCCGCTACCTGACACCTTCCAGCGAAGGGCAGTTCGGCGGCGCCTACCTGAACGACAAGAACGACGACCGCAAAGATCAGACGGATTACAAAGATCAGCGCTGGATGGTCAACTGGCAGCACAAGGGTGGCCTGGACGAACGCCTGATGACCGAGGTGGACTACACCGACATCAGCGACCCGTTCTACTTCCAGGACCTGGAGTCCGACCAGATTGGCGTGGAAAGCCGCGACCTGCTGAACCAGCAGGGTGCGTTGACCTACCGAGGCGACAGCTACACCGCGCGGTTGAATGTGCATGCCTACGAGATGGCGACCATCTCGCAGATCACGCCGTATGATCGCCTGCCGCAGCTGACCCTGAACGGTACGCTGCCGTTCCAGCCTGGCGGTTTGAACCTTGGGTACGAGACTGAAGCTGTTCGTTTTGATCGTGATCTGAAGGACGATTTCGTTCTGGACGAAGATGGCAATCCAGACGCCAGCGCCGGCGTACCCGGTCGTCGTCTTGACGAAAACATCTTCGGTGTAGCGCGTGCCAACGGTACCCGCCTGAACGTCGCCCCGTCCATCAGCCTGCCGATGGAGGCCAGCTACGGCTACATCACGCCGAAGCTGAAGTACATGTATACCCATTACGACCTTGACCTGGATAGCAAGGGCAAGAGCGACATTGCTGGCGCGAACGCAGACACACTGGACGTGTTCGGCGACTACAAAAGCAACCTGAACCGCGATATCCCGATTTTCAGCGTCGACAGCGGCCTGTATTTCGATCGCAACACCTCGTTGTTCGGCACCAACTACCGCCAGACCCTCGAACCGCGCATGTTCTACCTCTATGTCCCGTACAAGGACCAGATGGACATCCCGCTGTTCGACACGGGTGAAACCCTGTTCAGCTACGACTCGCTGTTCCGTGACAACCGTTTCAGTGGTACCGACCGCATCGGCGACGAGAACAAGCTGTCGCTGGGCGTGACCACCCGCTGGATCGAGGAGAACGGCTTCGAGCGTCAGAACTTCAGCATCGGCCAGGCCTACTACTTCAAGGACCGCAAGGTCCAGCTGCCAGGCATCGACTACCGCACCCGCAAGGACGCGCAGTCCGATGTATCGCCATACGCCCTGGTGTACAACTACTACTTCAACCGCGACTGGCGCTTCAATTCGGACTTCAACTGGGACCCGGACAGCCGCAGCACCCGCTCGGGCAGCGCGATGTTCCACTACCAGCCTGAAGACAACCCGAACAAGATCGTCAACCTCGGTTATCGCTACCGTAACGACACCATTGCCTACGACTCGACCACGGGTACCTGGAAAGTGGGCGGCGGTGACTATGGCACCCCGGGCGATCCGAACTACATCAAGGATTACTACAAGATCCAGCAGCACGACTTCTCGGTCATCTGGCCGATCGTGCCGCAGTGGAACGTAATCGCTCGCTGGCAGCATGACTACAACCGCAACCGCACCCTGGAAGCCATGGGTGGTTTCGAATACGACAACTGCTGCTGGAAGCTGCGCCTGATCAACCGTTACTGGATCGACTACGACGATTTCAGCCAGGCCCTTCCACAGAACGAAAAAGGCGACCACGGTGTCTTCCTTCAGATCGTCCTGAAAGGCCTCGGCGGCGTAGTTGGCAACAAGGTCGAGTCTTTCCTCGACCAAGGCATTCAAGGTTACCGTGAACGTGAAGACCAAGCTTATTGATCGTCTGCGCCCAGTGTTGCTGGGCGTCGCTTTGCTGAGTGGCGCGGTGCATGCCGCGGTGCAACCTCTTGATCGCGTGGTGGCTATCGTCGACAACGACGTGGTCATGCAAAGCCAGCTGGACCAGCGTGTCCATGAAGTCCAGCAAACCATCGCCAAGCGCGGCGGCGGCGTGCCGCCGACCAGCGCCCTGGAACAGCAGGTCCTGGAACGCCTGATCGTCGAGAACCTGCAGCTGCAGATCGGCGAGCGCTCTGGCATCCGCATCACCGACGAAGAGCTGAACCAGGCCATTGGCACCATTGCCCAGCGCAATGGCATGTCGCTGGACCAGTTCCGCGCGGCGCTGGCCCGTGACGGCCTGTCGTTCGAGGACGCTCGCGAGCAGGTCAAGCGCGAGATGATCATCAGCCGCGTGCGCCAACGCCGCGTTGCCGAACGCATTCAGGTGTCCGAGCAGGAAGTGAAGAACTTCCTGGCCTCAGACCTGGGCAAGATGCAGATGTCGGAAGAGTACCGCCTGGCCAACATCCTCATCCCGACTCCGGAAGCCGCCAACTCGGACGATATCCAGAAGGCTGCGCGCAAGGTCGGTGACGTGTACCAGCAACTGCGCCAGGGTGCTGACTTCGGCCAGATGGCGATTGCCAACTCGGCCAGCGAAAACGCCCTGGAAGGCGGCGAGATGGGCTGGCGTAAAGCCGGTCAGCTGCCACCCGACTTCGCCAAGATGCTCAGCAGCATGCCGGTGGGCGAAATTACCCAGCCTATTCGCATCCCCAACGGCTTCATCATCCTCAAGCTCGAGGAGAAGCGCGGCGGCAGCGAGAACGTGCTGCGTGACGAAGTGCATGTACGCCACATCCTGATCAAGCCAAGCGAGATCCGCAGCGAGGCGGCCACCCAGCAGCTGGCCGAGCGCCTGTACGATCGGATCAAGAACGGCGAAGACTTCGGCGAACTGGCCAAGAGCTTCTCGGAAGACCCGGGGTCGGCACTCAACGGCGGCGACCTCAACTGGGTCGACCCGAACAGCCTGGTACCGGAGTTCCGTGAACAGATGGCCAATGCCCAGCAAGGCGTAGTGACCAAACCGTTCAAGACCCAGTACGGCTGGCACGTTCTGGAAGTGCTGGGCCGCCGCGCCACCGATAGCACCGAGCAGGCTCGCGAACAGCAGGCCCTGGGCGTACTGCGCAACCGCAAGTACGACGAAGAGCTGCAAACCTGGCTGCGCCAGATCCGCGACGAAGCCTACGTTGAAATCAAGCTGCCTGGCGCTGACCAGGCCGCCCAGTGAAGCCCCTGCGCTTCGCCGTCACCCCCGGCGAGCCGGCCGGCATAGGCCCCGACCTGTGCCTGCTGCTCGCCGCAGACGCCCAGCCCCACCCCCTGATCGCCATCACCAGCCGTGACCTGCTCGCCGAGCGGGCCACGCAGCTGGGGCTGGCCGTCAGCCTGCTGCCGGTAGCCCCGGGCCAATGGCCTGACCTCCCGGCACCTGCAGGTAGCCTGTACGTCTGGGATACCCCCTTGGCGGCCCCGGTGGTGCCAGGCCAGCTCGACAAGGCCAACGCAGCGTTCGTGCTGGAAACCCTGACCCGCGCTGGCCAAGGTTGCCTGGACGGCCACTTCGCCGGGATGATCACGGCCCCGGTGCACAAGGGTGTGATCAACGAAAGCGGTATCGCCTTTTCCGGGCATACCGAATTCCTTGCCGAACTGACCCGCACCGCACAAGTGGTAATGATGCTGGCCACCCGCGGCCTGCGCGTGGCCCTGGTGACCACGCACTTGCCACTGCGTGATGTTGCCGACGCTATTACTGCAGAGCGCGTCGAACGTGTAACCCGTATCCTGCATGCCGACATGCGCGACAAGTTTGGCATTGCCAACCCGCGTATCCTCGTGTGCGGCCTCAACCCGCACGCGGGCGAGGGCGGCCACCTGGGCCGCGAAGAAATCGACATCATCGAGCCGACCCTGGCCCGCCTGCGCACCGAAGGCATGGACCTGCGCGGGCCGCTGCCGGCCGATACCCTGTTTACCCCCAAATATCTGGAGCACTGCGATGCGGTGCTGGCGATGTACCACGACCAGGGCCTTCCCGTACTCAAGTACAAAGGCTTCGGCGCTGCAGTGAACGTGACCCTGGGCCTGCCAATCATCCGCACGTCGGTTGACCACGGCACCGCCCTGGACCTGGCCGGCACTGGCAAAATCGACACCGGCAGCCTGCGCGTCGCACTGGAAACCGCCTACCAGATGGCCGAGAACCGACCATGAACGAGCAATACCAACACCGGGCGCGCAAGCGCTTCGGCCAGAACTTCCTGCACGACGCCGGTATCATCGACCGCATCCTGCGTGCCATCAACGCCAAGGCCGGCGAACACCTGCTGGAAATCGGCCCGGGCCAGGGCGCCCTGACCGAAGGCCTGCTGGGCAGTGGCGCACAGCTGGACGTGGTGGAACTGGACAAAGACCTGGTGCCGATCCTGCAGCACAAGTTCGCCGATCGCAGCAACTTCCGCCTGCATCAGGGCGACGCCCTGAAGTTCGACTTCAACCAGCTGGGCGTGCCGCCGCGCAGCCTCAAGGTGGTTGGCAACCTGCCCTACAACATCTCCACCCCGCTGATCTTCCACCTGCTCAGCCACGCCGGGCTGATCCGCGACATGCATTTCATGCTGCAGAAGGAAGTGGTCGAGCGCATGGCCGCCGGCCCTGGCGGCGGTGACTGGGGGCGCTTGTCGATCATGGTGCAGTACCACTGCCGCGTGGAGCACCTGTTCAATGTCGGCCCTGGAGCCTTCAACCCACCCCCGAAAGTGGATTCGGCAATCGTCCGCCTGGTGCCGCACGAAGTGCTGCCGTTCCCGGCCAAGGACCACCTGCTGCTGGAGCGTGTCGTTCGCGAAGCGTTCAACCAGCGCCGCAAGACCCTGCGCAACACCATGAAAGGCCTGCTGGACAGCGCCGCCATCGAGGCTGCTGGCGTTGATGGCAGCCTGCGCCCTGAACAGCTCGACCTGGCAGCCTTCGTGCGCCTGGCTGACCAACTGGCTGATCAGCAACAAGCCTGATTTAGCCCGTTCCGGCCTCTTCGCGGGCCACAAGGGATCGCACAACCCTCAAATCCTGTGCGACCCCTTGTAGGAGCGGGTTTACCCGCGAAGAGGCCGGTACAGGTAACACCCCCCCCAAGCCCGATCACCGCTGGCCCTCCCCCCTCCCAATGGCCTAGACTGCATTATTGCGTCAGTTCGCCCAAGGCCCTTGCATGTCCGACCCCCGCTATCAAATCGACGTCAGCGTCGTGACCCGCTACCTGAAAGAACAATCCGACCCCGAAAACAGTCGCTTCGCTTTCGCCTACACCATTACCGTGCAGAACAACGGCTCGCTCAGTGCCAAGTTGCTGTCGCGCCACTGGCTGATCACCAACGGTGACGGCGAGGTTGAGGAAGTACGCGGCGCCGGCGTGGTTGGCCAGCAACCCAACATCGACCCTGGCCAGAGCCACACTTACAGCAGTGGTGCCGTCATCAGCACCCGCGTTGGCACCATGCAGGGCAGCTACCAGATGTTCGCCGAAGACGGTAAGCGCTTCGACGCAGAGATTGCCCCCTTCCGGCTGGCAGTGCCCGGAGCGCTGCACTGATGGCCACCTACGCCGTCGGTGACCTGCAGGGCTGCCTGCAGCCACTCAAATGCCTGCTCGATCGCGTCAGTTTCAACCCCGCCGTCGACCGCCTGTGGCTGGTCGGCGACCTGGTCAACCGCGGCCCCGAGTCACTGGAAACCCTGCGCTTCCTGTACTCGATCCGTCATTCACTGGTCTGCGTGCTGGGCAACCATGACCTGCACCTGCTGGCCGCCTGGCACAACGTCGAGCGCCTCAAGAAAAGCGACACACTGCGCGAGATCATCGAAGCGCCGGACGCCGACCAGCTGTTCGACTGGCTGCGCCAGCAAAAGCTGCTGCATTACGACGAGCCCCGCGGCATCGCCTTGGTTCACGCCGGCATACCGCCACAATGGACCCTTGGCAAAGCCCTGGAGCTCGCTGCCGAGGTCGAGGAAGTGCTGCGTGACGACACCCGCCTGCAGCTGTACCTCGACGGCATGTATGGCAACGAGCCGAACAAGTGGAGCAAGAACCTCGCCGGCGTCGAACGCCTGCGGGTCATCACCAACTACTTCACCCGCATGCGCTTCTGCACGGCCGATGGCAAACTCGACCTCAAGAGCAAGGAAGGCCTGGGTAGCGCGCCCAAAGGCTACAAAGCCTGGTACGCGCACAAGGACCGCCGCTCACGCCACGTGAAGATCATCTTTGGCCATTGGGCCGCTCTGCAGGGTGAGGTCACCGAGCCCGACGTCATCGCCCTGGACACTGGCTGCGTATGGGGCGGCGCCATGACCCTGTACAACGTCGACAGCGGCCAATACCACCGCTGCGACTGCGCCGACGACGGCACCCTGCGCCAGCCGGCACAACCCACTACACTCAACGACCACACCTGAAGGAAGTAGTACCCATGAGCGAATTCAAGCGCATCCCTCCTGAGCAGGCCTTGGAGCTTCGCAAGAAAGAAGGTGCGGTCGTCGTCGACATTCGCGACCCGCAGGCCTTTGCCGCCGGCCACATCACCGGCGCCCGGCACCTGGATAACCACTCGGTCGCTGATTTCATCCGCAACGCCGACCTCGACGCGCCAACCCTGGTGGTCTGCTATCACGGCAATTCCAGCCAAAGTGCTGCCGCCTACCTGGTAGGCCAGGGTTTCTCCGACGTGTACAGCGTGGACGGCGGCTTCGAACTGTGGCGCGCGACCTACCCGGCCGAGACCGCCCAGGGCAACGCTGAATAATTTTTTATTTTCCCCTGCAGCCCGTGCCCCGCGCGGGCTTGCGGCTTATCTGACGAACGGTCGTTCGTAACTTCTGCCTTTCTCGCCCCTTTACCTTGCAGATAACCAACTACGCTTAAGCTCAGGCCATCCAAAAAGGGGAGAGCCGGTACACCGGCGTGCGGGTCATCGGTAGCGTTACAGGGTGTTCTGGGGGGTATACAGCAATCGGCCAACCCGGTTGCATGCCAGCATCAGCTGACTGATCCGGCGTCGTCTCCACGTATCGAGCGAGGTGACGTCATGAGTATTTTTAGCCACTTCCAACAACGTTTCGAGTCTACGCGCCAGGAAGAACTCTCGCTGCAGGAGTACCTCGAGCTGTGCAAAGAGGATCGCAGTGCCTACGCATCGGCGGCCGAACGGCTGTTGCTGGCCATCGGTGAGCCAGAGCTGATCGACACCTCTACCAACTCCAGGCTGTCGCGCATCTTTTCCAACAAGGTTATCCGCCGCTATCCGGCCTTTGCCGACTTCCATGGCATGGAAGAGTGCATCGACCAGATAGTGTCGTACTTCCGCCACGCCGCCCAAGGCCTGGAAGAGAAGAAACAGATCCTCTATCTGCTGGGCCCGGTAGGCGGCGGCAAGTCCTCGCTGGCGGAAAAACTCAAGCAGCTGATGGAAAAGGTGCCCTTCTACGCGATCAAGGGCTCGCCGGTATTCGAGTCACCTCTGGGCTTGTTTAATGCCACCGAAGATGGGGCCATTCTCGAGGAAGAGTTCGGCATCCCACGGCGCTACCTCAACACCATCATGTCGCCTTGGGCCACCAAGCGCCTGCAGGAGTTTGGCGGTGACATCTCCAAGTTCAAGGTGGTGAAGCTGTACCCGTCGATTCTTAACCAGATCGCCATTGCCAAGACCGAACCCGGCGATGAAAACAACCAGGACATCTCGGCCCTGGTCGGCAAGGTCGATATCCGCAAACTTGAGGAATACCCACAGAACGACGCCGATGCCTATAGCTACTCGGGCGCGCTGTGCCGGGCCAACCAGGGCCTGATGGAATTCGTCGAAATGTTCAAGGCGCCGATCAAGGTCCTGCACCCCTTGCTCACCGCCACCCAGGAAGGCAACTACAACAGTACCGAAGGCCTTGGAGCGATCCCCTATACCGGTATTCTGCTGGCGCACTCCAACGAATCGGAGTGGCACACCTTCCGTAACAACAAGAACAACGAAGCGTTCATCGACAGGATCTATATCGTCAAGGTGCCGTACTGCCTGCGGGTCAGCGATGAAATCAAGATCTACGACAAACTGCTGGTCAACAGCTCGCTGTCCAAGGCCCACTGTGCGCCAGATACGCTCAAGATGCTGGCTCAGTTCACTGTGCTTTCGCGCCTGAAAGAGCCCGAGAACTCCAATATCTATTCCAAGATGCGCGTTTACGACGGGGAAAACCTCAAGGACACCGATCCCAAGGCCAAGTCGATTCAGGAATACCGGGACTCTGCGGGTGTCGACGAAGGCATGAACGGCCTGTCGACTCGCTTCGCCTTCAAGATTCTGTCCAAGGTGTTCAACTTCGACCCACACGAAATTGCCGCCAACCCGGTGCACCTGCTGTATGTCCTCGAACAGCAGATCGAACAGGAGCAATTCCCAGCTGAAGTGCGCGAACGCTATCTGCGCTACCTGAAGGAATACCTGGCACCGCGCTACATCGAGTTTATCGGCAAGGAAATCCAGACCGCCTACCTGGAGTCCTACAGCGAATACGGCCAGAACATCTTCGACCGCTACGTGCTGTATGCAGACTTCTGGATTCAGGATCAGGAATACCGCGACCCGGAAACTGGCGAAATTCTCAACCGAATTGCGCTCAACGAGGAATTGGAAAAGATCGAGAAACCGGCTGGCATCAGCAACCCGAAAGACTTCCGCAACGAGATCGTCAACTTCGTACTGCGCGCACGCGCCAACAACAATGGCAAGAATCCAAGCTGGCTGAGTTATGAAAAGCTGCGGGTCGTGATCGAGAAGAAAATGTTCTCCAACACCGAAGACCTGCTGCCGGTCATCAGCTTCAACGCCAAGGCCAGCAAAGAGGACCAGAAGAAACACAACGACTTCGTCACCCGGATGGTGGAGCGTGGCTATACCGACAAACAGGTACGCCTGCTGTCGGAATGGTACCTGCGGGTCAGGAAATCGCAATAAAGCGGCAAGCTACGAGCCGCAAGCTGCAAGCTGCCTGGCGTTGGCATTGCTGCCCGCGTCACAGCTTGCAGCGGCGGTGGCTGCTCTTTCTTGCAGCTTGAAGCTTGTGGCTTGCAGCTTGTGGGTTGCAGCTGCATCCAGTCACCGGAGGGACCATGAGCTACGTTATAGACCGACGCCTGAACGGCAAGAACAAGAGCACGGTCAACCGCCAGCGCTTCCTGCGGCGGTACCGCGAACATATCAAGAAGGCCGTCGAAGAGGCGGTGAGCCGCCGTTCCATCATGGATATGGAACACGGCGAGCAGATCAGTATTCCCGGGCGCGACATCGACGAACCGGTCTTGCATCATGGTCGTGGGGGCAAACAGACCATCGTGCATCCTGGCAACAAAGAATTCACTGCCGGTGAACACATCCCACGGCCGCAAGGCGGTGGAGGTGGCGGCGGTCGCGGCAAGGCCGGCAATTCCGGCGAGGGCATGGACGAGTTCGTCTTCCAGATCACCCAGGAAGAATTTCTCGAATTCATGTTCGAAGACCTTGAGCTACCCAACCTGGTCAAACGTCACCTGACGGGCGCCGACACCTTCAAGACCGTTCGCGCCGGCATCGCCAACGAAGGCAACCCGTCACGCATCAACATCGTGCGCACCCTGCGCTCGGCCCATGCCCGGCGTATCGCCCTGACCGGCAGCAGCCGCGCCCTGCTGCGCGAAGCACAAAAGGAACTCGATCGCCTGCGGGTCGAAGAACCAGACAATTTCACCGATATTCAGGAAGTCGAACAGGAAATCGAGCGCCTGAAGGCACGTATCAACCGCTTGCCCTTCCTCGACACCTTCGACCTCAAGTACAACCTGCTGGTCAAGCAACCCAACCCCAGCTCGAAGGCAGTGATGTTCTGCCTGATGGACGTATCCGGCTCGATGACCCAGGCCACCAAGGACATCGCAAAGCGCTTCTTCATCCTGCTGTACCTGTTCCTCAAGCGTAACTACGAGCGCATCGAGGTCGTGTTCATTCGCCACCACACCAGTGCCCGGGAAGTCGATGAAGAAGAGTTCTTCTACTCGCGGGAAACCGGCGGCACCATCGTCTCCAGTGCCCTCAAGCTGATGCAGGAGATCATGGCCGAGCGCTACCCGGCCAGCGACTGGAACATCTATGCCGCGCAGGCTTCTGATGGCGACAACTGGAACGACGACTCGCCCATCTGCCGCGACATCCTCTCCAAACAGATCATGCCGCATGTGCAGTACTACACTTACGTTGAGATCACCCCCCGTGAACACCAGGCGCTGTGGTATGAATACGAGCGTATCGGAGATGCTTTCCCCGACACGTTCGCCCAGCAGCAGTTGGTATCGGCCGGCGATATCTACCCGGTCTTCCGTGAACTCTTCCAGCGCAGGTTAGCCACATGACCGCCAGAGCACAGAGACGCCAACCCATTTCCACTGGGTCCGAGTGGACGTTCGAGCTGATCCAGACCTACGACCGGGAAATCAGCCGCTTGGCCGAGCGTTACGCCCTGGACACCTACCCCAACCAGATTGAGGTCATCACTGCCGAGCAGATGATGGACGCCTACGCCTCTGTCGGCATGCCGCTGGGCTACCACCACTGGTCCTACGGCAAGCAGTTCCTCAGTACGGAAAAGTCCTACAGCCGCGGCCAGATGGGCCTGGCCTACGAGATCGTGATCAACTCCGACCCTTGTATCGCCTACCTGATGGAAGAAAACACCATGTGCATGCAGGCACTGGTGATTGCGCACGCCTGCTACGGCCATAACAGTTTTTTCAAAGGCAATTACCTGTTCCGTACCTGGACTGACGCCAGTTCGATCATCGACTATCTGGTGTTCGCCAAGCAGTACATCGCCCAGTGCGAGGAGCGCCACGGTATCGATGCTGTGGAGGACTTGATCGACTCCTGCCATGCCCTGATGAACTACGGTGTCGACCGCTACAAGCGGCCTTATCCTATTTCCGCCGAAGAAGAGCGGCGCCGGCAACAGGAGCGTGAAGAGCATCTTCAGCGTCAGATCAACGACCTTTGGCGGACAATTCCGAAAAATGCCGAAAAGGGTAACGACCGGGATGAGGGGCGCTTCCCCGCCGAACCGCAGGAAAACATCCTGTATTTCATCGAGAAGAACGCCCCGCTGCTCGAGCCCTGGCAGCGTGAAGTAGTGCGCATCGTGCGCAAGATCGCCCAGTACTTCTACCCGCAGCGCCAGACCCAGGTCATGAACGAAGGTTGGGCAACCTTCTGGCACTACACCCTGATGAACGACCTGTACGACGAGGGGCTGATTACCGAAGGCTTCATGATGGAGTTCTTGCAGTCGCACACCAGCGTGGTGTTCCAGCCCGGTTTCGACAGCCCGTACTACAGCGGCATCAACCCCTACGCACTGGGCTTTGCGATGTACACCGACATCCGCCGCATGTGTGAAAACCCCACCGAGGAAGATCGCCACTGGTTCCCCGAAATTGCCGGCAGCGACTGGCTTTCTACCATCAAGTTCGCCATGAGCAGCTTCAAGGACGAGAGCTTCATCCTGCAGTACCTGTCGCCCAAGGTGATGCGCGACCTCAAGCTCTTCAGCATCCTCGATGACGACCAGCGCGACGACCTGCTGGTGCCCGCCATCCATGATGAGGCCGGCTACCGGGTGATTCGGGAGCAGCTGGCAGCGCAGTACAACCTGGGCAACCGTGAACCGAACGTACAGATCTGGAGCGTCGACCGCCGCGGAGACCGCTCGCTGACCCTGCGACACCAGCAACACAACCGCAAACCGCTGGGCGACTCGACCGACGAAGTGCTCAAGCACCTGCATCGCCTGTGGGGCTTCGATATCCACCTGGAGACCGTGCAAGGCGAGCAAGTGATGAGTACTCACCACATGCCGCCGCGCGGCGAGCATAGCGAAAGCGCCGACTACGGCCGCATGGACCTGGCCGTTATCCACCACCTCTGATGCAACCCCATGACCGCCGACGGGTTATCCTGTCGGCAGTTATGGAGAGCTGCACATGCACATCTACAAAGTTGGCGGCGCCGTGCGCGACCGTTTGCTCGGCCGCCCTTTCAGCGATATCGACTGGCTGGTGGTGGGCGCCACCGTCGAAGAAATGCTCGCCAAGGGCTATCGGCCGGTGGGAGCCGATTTCCCGGTGTTCCTGCACCCGAAAACCGGTGAGGAATACGCCCTGGCGCGCACCGAGCGCAAGAGTGGGCGAGGCTACGGCGGGTTCACTTTTCACGCCAGCCCCGACGTAACCCTGGAAGAGGACCTGATCCGCCGCGACCTCACCATCAATGCGATGGCCGAGGATGAGGCGGGCACGGTCTACGACCCCTACCAAGGCAAGAACGATCTGGATCAACGCCTGCTACGCCATGTTTCCCCGGCATTCGCCGAAGATCCTTTGCGGGTGCTGCGCGTTGCACGCTTTGCTGCCCGTTACGCACCACTGGGGTTCCGGGTTGCCGATGAAACCTTGGCGCTGATGCGCCAGATCAGCGCCTCAGGCGAACTGCAGGCACTCACTGCCGAACGCAGCTGGAAGGAAATCGAGCGCGCGCTGATGGAAGTGCAACCGCAGGTATTCTTCAAGGTGCTGAGCGCGTGTGGGGCCCTACAGGAGCTGCTGCCTGAGCTCGATGACGGCTCCCGGACATTGGCGGCACTGGAGCAGGCGGCGGCGCACGAACAACCGCTGCACGTGCGCTGGGCCTGCCTGTTGCGAGGGTTGCCACCGACATCGATCAAAGCCGTCAACCAGCGCCTGAAGGCACCGCGAGAGTGCCAGGAACTGGCCATGCTGGCCGGGGAATGCCTGGCGCAGGGTAATCAGGCGCTAGAACTGCCTGCCACGGCACTGCTGGAGCTGTTGCAGAAGTTCGATGTTTACCGACGACCGCAGCGATTTGAGGATTTTCTGGCCGTTTGTGAGATGGCGGCGCGGGGCGATGGCAAGCAGGGTTACCCACAGGCCGATTACCTGCGAGGCGCAGCAGCGGCGGTGCGAGCGGTGGATGTGAAGCCGTTGGTGCAAGCCGGGCTGACGGGTCAGGCGCTGGGCGAGGCACTCAAAGGTGAACGGCTGAAAGCGCTCGAGGCTTACCAGCGCGGTTAGACCTACCGGCCTCTTCGCGGGTAAACCCGCTCCTACAGGGGCACACATCGAGGTTTGGGCACAGCCCGTTGTAGGAGCGGGTTTACCCGCGAAAGGGCCGGACCTGCTGGCCAATTTCCACCCGCGGTTCACCGTCGCAGCCGCCACCGTATTCGCGGGTAAACCCGCTCCTACAGGGGGCACACATCAGAGGTTGGGCTCAGCCCGTTGTAGGAGCGGGTTTACCCCGCGAAGAGGCCGATACAGGCTCAAGCGGGCGTCAACTGCAACCCGCGCCACTCAAAGGCCACCGGGGCCAGTACCTGATCGATCTGCGCTTCCTGCCACAGCTGCGCCATGCGCTTGCCCACCCCCGGATGCACCAGGTCGGGCGCCAGCAACGACAGCGGCCACAGCACAAAAGCGTTCTTCAGGATCTCGGCACGGGGCAATACCAGCCCATCGAAGGTACCGTGCAAATCGTCATACATCAGCACGTCGATATCCAGCGGCAACCCTTTGCGGTCAGGTGCATAGCGGCCATTGTCGGCCTCGATGAACTTCAGCCGGCGGTCCAGCTCGATCAACGGCAACGCGGTTTGCCCGGTCACCACGAAGTTGATGAACGGTCCGCTCTTGATGCCCACCGCCTGGCTTTCGAAGGCCGGTGAACAGCGCATGTCAGTCAGGATGCCAGCCAACGCATCGAGCCCGGCGCACAAATGCGCCTCACGGTCGATGTTGCTGCCCAGGCCCAGGTAAACCGTGCTCAGAGACATCCGCGCTCGATCTCCACGCCAACACCACCACGGGCCGCCGGCACCGCGCCCGGCTTGGTCAGCTTCAACCGCACCCAGGGGATGTGGAATTCGTCCATCAGGGTTGCCACCAGGCGCTCGGCAAATGTCTCAACCAGCTCGAAACGGGCCTGTTCGGCAAACGCCTGGATGCGCGCCGACACACTGGCGTAATCCAGCGCCAGGTTCAGGTCGTCTCCGGCGGCGGCCGGGCGGTTGTCCCAGGCAAAGCTCAGGTCCAGGCGCAAGCACTGGCGAATATCCCGCTCCCAGTCATAGGCACCGATGACGGTATCGACTTCCAGGCCTTCGATGAACACTCTGTCCAAGCACTTCTCTCCACAGCACGACAAGGGCGACTGGCGCCGTTAGAATCAGGGCGTCCTCGCCCGGAATAGTTAGCATGTTTTGGTTACTGGCGTTGCTCGCCTACCTGCTTGGCTCGCTGTCCTTCGCCATTGTTCTCAGCCGCCTCTCGGGCAGCCCGGACCCGCGTTCCAGCGGCTCAGGCAATGCCGGCGCCACCAACATGCTACGCCTGGCAGGCCGTAAACTGGCGATCCTGACCCTGCTTGGCGACCTGTGCAAGGGCCTTTTGCCGGTATTGCTCGCCCGCGCTGCCGGGCTGGACCTGCATGCGCAGGCCTGGGTGGGCATATGCGCGGTGCTGGGCCACCTGTTCCCCCTGTACTTCCGTTTCAAGGGTGGCAAGGGCGTGGCGACGGCTGCCGGCATGCTCATGGGCCTGTATTTCCCGGCCGCGCTGCTGGCCATCGGCGCCTGGCTGCTGACCTTCTACCTCACGCGCACCAGCTCACTGGCTGCACTGATTGCCACGCCACTCACCTTGCCATTGCTGGCCTGGCGCGAGCCCGAGGCCCTGCTGCCGATCAGCGTACTGACTGTGATGATCGTGTGGCGCCACCGCAACAACCTGCGCGACTTGTTTGCAGGGCGCGAACGGCACTTCTGAACCTTCGACGCGCTACCTTACAGCGGCGGCAACTGTTCCATCGGCCAGCGTGCCTGCACGCTGATCGCCAGGTCTTGCTGCTGCCCGGCCAGCAGGCGCTGGCAACCGGCGTAGGCGATCATCGCACCATTGTCGGTACAGAATTGCGGGCGCGCGTAGTACACGTTGCCCTTGATGCTACCGAGCATGTCCTCCAGGGACGCGCGCAGGGCCTTGTTGGCACTCACGCCACCCGCGATGACCAGCCGCTTGAGGCCGGTCTGCTTGAGCGCCCGCTTGCACTTGATGGTCAAAGTCTCCACCACCGCCTGCTGGAATGCCAGGGACAGGTCGCAACGGGTTTGCTCACTGTCGTCGCCAGCATTCCTGCATTGCTGCCAGGTGTTCAGGGCGAAGGTCTTGAGGCCACTGAAGCTGAATTCCAGGCCTGGCCGATCGGTCATTGGCCGCGGGAACACGAAGCGCCCAGGCACACCTTGCTCGGCCAGACGCGCGATTTCCGGACCACCAGGGTAATTGAGGCCGATCAGCTTGGCGGTCTTGTCGAACGCTTCACCGGCAGCATCGTCCAGGCTTTCGCCCAACAGTTCGTACTGACCGATGCCATCGACCCGAACCAGCTGGGTATGCCCACCGGAAACCAACAAAGCGACGAACGGAAACTCGGGCGGGTTTTCTTCCAGCATGGGCGCCAGCAGGTGCCCCTCCATGTGGTGCACACCGATCGCCGGGATGTCCCAGGCAAAGGCCAGCGCCTGGGCGCAGGAAGCGCCCACCAGCAAGGCGCCGACCAGGCCGGGGCCCGCGGTATAGGCGATGGCGTCGATTTCGGTGGCAACGCAGCCTGCCTCGTCTAGCACCTGGCGGATGAGCGGCAGCATGCGCTTGACGTGATCACGCGAGGCAAGCTCGGGCACCACGCCGCCGAAGACGCGGTGCAGGTCGATCTGGCTGAACAGTGCGTCGGCCAACAAACCGCGTTCACTGTCGTATAATGCGACGCCGGTTTCGTCGCAGGATGTTTCCAATCCCAGTACTAGCATGGGCTCGTCCCTTGTGGGGGCTGAATTCGAAGCCGCGCATGATAGTCCCCGTGTCGGGTGCCGACCAGCGGTTTTCGATCAGAGGCTTTGCATTCCGGCTTGCTAAGGGTTAACATCCGCAACCCTTGAAAACCGACGTTCTCCAGCACACCTTTGTTTTGCCAGGAGCACGTCTACCCCGGTAATGAATTAAGGTAGCCCTGGATGCCAGCCGTCAAAGTTAAAGAGAACGAACCCTTCGACGTAGCTCTGCGTCGTTTCAAGCGCTCCTGCGAAAAAGCCGGTGTACTGGCTGAAGTTCGTAGCCGCGAGTTTTACGAGAAGCCGACCGCAGAGCGTAAGCGCAAAGCAGCTGCTGCTGTTAAGCGTCACGCCAAGAAAGTTCAGCGCGAACAGCGCCGCGCCGTTCGTCTGTACTAATACAGACGTTCAACGCAAAGCTTCTGCCCTGCCCGGCTAACCCCCGGGCGATGGCAGTGGTCGTTTCAAACTTGAGCAGCTAGCTCAAGGCCCTGCACAAGCTTCATGCGAACTGCATCATGGGCAACCTGCCTGAAACGTCAGAGCTGGTCCTCCTTAGCTGTATGACCAGACGTGCACGTCCGACTGACGAGCCCTTAGGGGCTGGCGACGAGCACACATTCCCTCGCACTTCCCCAAGCAGCACTCGCCCCCTACGGCGCGTGAGCGATTAGACTTGCCAGTTGCCAGATAACGAGACTGCCATGGCCGGGCTGATTCCCCAGAGTTTCATTGACGACCTGATCAACCGCCTCGACATCGTCGACGTGGTGAGTTCGCGTGTCCAGCTGAAAAAAACCGGCAAGAATTACTCCGCCTGCTGCCCGTTCCACAAAGAAAAAACCCCGTCCTTCACGGTCAGCCCCGACAAGCAGTTCTACTACTGCTTCGGCTGTGGCGCCGGTGGCAACGCCTTGGGCTTTGTCATGGACCACGACAACCTGGACTTTCCCCAGGCCGTCGAGGAACTGGCCCGCGCCGCCGGCATGGAAGTGCCCCGCGAGCAAGGCCGCCGCGACCAGAAGCCGCGCCAGCCCACTGACTCGCCACTGTACCCGTTACTGGACGCCGCCTCGGAGTTCTACCGCCAGGCCCTGCGCAGTCACCCGTCCCGCAAGGCAGCGGTGGACTACCTCAAGGGGCGCGGCCTGTCCGGGGAAATTGCCCGCGACTTCGGCCTGGGCTTTGCCCCACCCGGCTGGGACAACCTGCTCAAGCACCTGGGTGCCGACACCCTGCAGCAGAAGGTGATGATCGATGCCGGCCTGCTGATCGAGAACGCCGAGAGCGGCAAGCGCTACGACCGCTTCCGCGACCGGGTGATGTTCCCGATACGTGACAGCCGCGGGCGCATCATCGCCTTCGGTGGCCGGGTGCTCGGCGACGACAAGCCCAAGTACCTGAACTCCCCGGAAACCCCGGTGTTCCACAAGGGGCAGGAGCTGTACGGGCTGTACGAGGCGCGCAAGCACAACCGCAACCTCGACGAGATCATCGTCGTCGAGGGCTACATGGACGTCATTGCCCTGGCCCAGCAAGGCCTGCGCAATGCCGTGGCCACCCTTGGCACCGCCACCAGCGAAGAGCACCTCAAGCGCCTGTTCCGCGTGGTGCCCAGCGTGCTGTTCTGTTTTGACGGCGACCAGGCTGGGCGCAAGGCGGCCTGGCGCGCACTGGAATCGACATTGTCGAACCTGCAGGACGGCCGTCGCGCGCGCTTCCTGTTCCTGCCCGAAGGCGAAGACCCGGACAGCCTGGTGCGTGCCGAAGGTACCGACGCCTTCATGGCCCGTATCAACCAGCATTCCCAACCGCTGGCCGACTACTTCTTCGAGCAACTTGGCGTCGAAGCCGACCCGCGCTCGCTGGAAGGCAAGGCGCATATGGCGACCTTGGCCGCACCGTTGATCGAAAAGATCCCCGGCGCCAACCTGCGCCAGCTGATGCGCAACCGCCTGAAGGAAATCACCGGCCTCGACCCGCAGCAGGTCGAGCAGCTGGCGCAACAAGCGCCGGCGACCAGCAGCATGCCGGACTACGACCCTGGCTACGACTACGACGCCATGGCCAGCTACACCCCCGACTACGGCGACATGCCGCAGCACGACTATGCCCCCGTTCATCAGGAGCAGGCATGGAAACCCAACAAGGGGGGCAGCAAGAAGCCGTGGAGCGACAAACCCTGGGACAAGAACCGCAAAGGCGGCAAGCCCTGGCAGCAACGCGACGAAGCACCTCCCCGCGTGCCAGCACCGGTCGAGCCGCCCACCCTGGCCGCGCTGCGCACCCTGCTGCACCACCCACTGCTGGCAGGCAAGGTGGAAGATGCCAGCCACTTCGCCGACGAAGAACACCTGTACAGCCAGCTGCTGGTGGCGTTGATCGAAGCCGCACAGAAAAATCCTGGGCTAAGCTCAATGCAGTTGATCGCACGTTGGCATGGCACCGAACAGGGCCGCCTGCTGCGGGCCCTGGCGGAAAAGGAATGGCTTATCGTGGCCGATAACCTTGAACAACAGTTTTTCGACACTATAACTAGCTTGTCCGCCCGCCAACGCGAGCGCAGCCTGGAACAATTGCTCAGGAAGTCACGTCAAAGCGAATTGACCAGCGAGGAAAAAACCCAGCTCCTCGCCCTGCTGAGCCGAAATGTTCCCGCACAAACGCCGACCTCATCTGGCGCGTGAGGCCCATGCTCGGGTATAATCCTCGGCTTGTTTTTTGCCCGCCAAGACCTTCAGTGGATAGGGTGTTATGTCCGGAAAAGCGCAACAGCAGTCTCGTATCAAAGAGTTGATCACCCGCGGTCGTGAGCAGGGCTACCTGACTTACGCGGAGGTCAACGACCACCTGCCTGAGGATATTTCAGATCCGGAACAGGTGGAAGACATCATCCGCATGATCAACGACATGGGGATCAACGTATTCGAGAGTGCTCCGGATGCGGATGCCCTTCTGTTGGCGGAAGCCGACACCGATGAAGCCGCGGCCGAAGAAGCCGCTGCTGCATTGGCGGCAGTTGAAACCGATATCGGCCGCACGACCGACCCGGTGCGCATGTACATGCGCGAAATGGGTACTGTCGAGCTGCTGACCCGCGAAGGCGAGATCGAAATCGCCAAGCGTATCGAGGAAGGCATTCGTGAAGTCATGGGCGCAATCGCCCACTTCCCGGGCACTGTCGACTACATTCTCGGCGAATATGATCGCGTCACCACCGAGGGTGGCCGCCTGTCGGACGTTCTCAGCGGTTACATCGACCCTGACGACAACATTGCCGCGCCAACCGAAGAAGTGCCGATCCCAGGTGCCAAGGCCGCTGCGGCGAAGGAAGAGTCCGACGACGACGAAGAAGAATCCGAAAGCGGTGACGACGAGGAAGAGGCCGAGAGCGGCCCGGATCCGGTCGTCGCAGCCCAACGCTTCGGTGCGGTATCCGATCAGCTTCAGGCAACCTCCAAGGTCCTGAAGAAAAATGGTCGTAACCACAAGGAAAGCATCGAGGCCTTGCAGGCCCTGGCTGACCTGTTCATGCCGATCAAGCTGGTACCGAAGCAGTTCGAGGTACTGGTCGAGCGTGTCCGTGACGCCCTGAACCGTCTGCGACAGCAGGAACGCGCCATCATGCAGCTGTGCGTACGTGACGCCCGCATGCCGCGAGCCGACTTCCTGCGCATGTTCCCAAGCAACGAAACCGACCAGACCTGGAGCGGTGACCTGGCCAAGCGCAACACCAAGTGGGCTGCCGCCCTGGGTGAAAAGAACGCTGCCATCGTCGCTTGCCAGCAGAAGCTGATCGACCTTGAGACCGAAACCGGCCTGACCGTTGCCGAGATCAAGGAAATCAACCGTCGCATGTCGATCGGTGAAGCCAAGGCCCGCCGCGCCAAGAAAGAAATGGTCGAGGCGAACCTGCGTCTGGTGATTTCCATCGCCAAGAAGTACACCAACCGTGGCCTGCAGTTCCTCGACCTGATCCAGGAAGGCAACATCGGTCTGATGAAAGCGGTGGACAAGTTCGAATACCGTCGCGGCTACAAGTTCTCGACCTATGCCACCTGGTGGATCCGTCAGGCGATCACCCGTTCGATCGCCGACCAGGCACGCACCATCCGCATTCCGGTGCACATGATCGAGACGATCAACAAGCTCAACCGTATTTCCCGCCAGATGCTGCAGGAAATGGGTCGCGAACCGACTCCGGAAGAGCTGGGCGAGCGCATGGAAATGCCTGAGGACAAAATCCGCAAGGTACTGAAGATCGCCAAAGAGCCGATCTCCATGGAAACCCCGATCGGTGACGACGAAGATTCGCACTTGGGCGACTTCATCGAGGACTCGACCATGCAGTCCCCGATCGACGTGGCCACGGTCGAAAGCCTCAAGGAAGCCACCCGTGACGTGCTCTCGGGCCTGACTGCACGCGAAGCCAAGGTGCTGCGCATGCGTTTCGGTATCGACATGAACACCGACCACACCCTCGAAGAGGTGGGCAAGCAGTTTGACGTAACGCGTGAGCGGATCCGTCAGATCGAAGCGAAGGCGTTGCGCAAGCTGCGCCACCCGACTCGCAGCGAGCACCTGCGCTCCTTCCTCGACGAGTGATGACAAAACCCCGGCCCAGGCCGGGGTTTTTCTTTAGTGGCCCGAGACATAAAGCCCGCCTTCCGTTGCACACCAGCAGCAATGCCCGTCTACACTCGACTTCAGACCACCTGAGTGCGAGGCTGCCATGTCCTTGAAGCCGGCCATTCTGTTGCTGATCCTGATTTTATGGAACACAACGGCCGGCGCCCTGACCCTGACAGATGAGGAGAACGCCTGGCTGGCTGCCCACCCGCAGCTGAAACTGGGTGTAGACGCCTCTTGGCCACCGTTCGAGTTTCGCGACCAGGAGGGCCGGTACCAGGGATTGGCCGCCGACTACATCGCCATGATCCAGCAGCGCCTGGGCGTGACGTTCAAACCGGTCGAACCCAGCAGCTGGACCGAGGTGCTGGTGCAGGCGCGGGAAAGCCGTATCGACCTGCTGCCCGGCATCATGTCCACCCCCGAACGCCAGGGCTTCCTGGCTTTCACTCGCCCGTACCTCGACTTCCCCATTGTCATCCTCGCGCACAAAGGCGGCGCGCAACCGCGCAAGCTGGCTGACCTGTACGGCCTGAAAATTGCCGTGGTCGAGAACTACGCCCCGCACGAGTTGCTGCGTACCCACCACCCGGACCTCAACCTGGTTGCCCTACCAAACGTCAGCTCCACGCTGCAAGCCCTGGCCACCGACCAAGTGGATGCCGTGGTCGGCGACCTCGCTTCCAGTATCTGGAGCCTGCGCCAACTCAAGCTCGACGGCCTCTACGTCAGCGGCGAAACGCCCTACCGCTACCAGTTGGCGATGGCCGTTCCCCGCGACAAGAGCGTACTGGTCGGCATTCTCGACAAAGTGATGGCCGACATGAGCAGCAGCGAAATCAGCCAGATCCAGCAGCACTGGGTGGGCAATGTGGTCGACCAGCGGATGTTCTGGTCCGACCTGCTGGTGTATGGCCTGCCAACGGTGCTGTTGCTGATGGCTGTGCTGGCAGTGGTCATTCGCATCAACCGCCGGCTCAGCTCGGAAATTTCCCGGCGCATCGCCCTGGAGCAAGAACTGCGCAGCAGCGAATACCACTACCGCGGCCTGGTCGAGAGCCTGTCAGCGATCGCCTGGGAAGCCGATGCCAACGACTTCACCTACAGCTATGTTTCACCCCATGCCGAAGACCTGCTTGGCTACCCATTGAGTGACTGGCTCAGGCCCGGTTTCTGGCGCAGCATCCTGCACCCGGAGGACGCGCTCTGGGCCCAGGCCTACTGCGACAGCGAGACCGCAGCGGGGCGCGACCACAGCCTGGACTACCGGGTGATCCGGGCTGACGGTCAGCCCCTCTGGGTACGCAACATCGTCAGCATGATCGAGCACGGCCACCAGCCAGTGATGCGCGGGCTGATGATCGACATCAGCGAAACCAAGCGCACTGAGGACGCCCTGCGCCTGTCCGAACAGAAGTTCGCCTCGGTATTCCAGCAGTGCCCCGATATCTTGCTGATCGCTCGCCACAGCGATGGCTGCCTGCTGGAGGTGAACGAGGCTTTCGAAGAGCAGATCGGCCTGCCCCCAGACCAGGTCATTGGCCGCACTGCCACCGACCTTGACCTGTGGGGCGTAGAGGGCAGTGGCCCGCTCCTGCTTGAAAGGTTGCACCAAGGGGGTATCCGTAACCTGGAAATGAGCTTCCGCCGCAGCAACGGCCAACTGTTCACTGGCCTGACTTCGGCTGAAACCTTCGAACTGGACGGCACGCCCGCGCTGGTAGTGGCAGTACGCGACATCAGCCAGCTCAAGGAGACCCAGCAGCAGCTGCAAACTTCAGAAGAAAAGTTCGCAAAGGCCTTCCACGCTTCGCCCGACGGCCTGCTGCTGTCGCGCCAGAGCGACGGTTTGCTGCTGGAGGTGAACGAAGGCTTCTGCCGCCTCACCGGCTACGACCTCAACCCAACCATCGACCAGACCTCGCTGGACCTGGGTATCTGGGTCGACCTCAACGAGCGCAAACGCCTGGTCGACCAGCTAAACCGCGACGGCTTCGTGCGCGACTTCACCTGCCATATCCGCCGCAGCGACGGGCAGATCCGACTGTGCGAGCTGTCTGCCCGCCCCCTGCCGATTACCGGCGTCGACTGCATGCTGACCATCGCCCGCGACATCACCGAGCGTCACCTGATGCAAGAAAAGCTGCAGCTAGCCGCCACAGTGTTCGAGAACACTGCCGAAGGCGTGCTGATAACCGACATTGACCAGCGCATCAGTGCCGTCAACCGCGCCTTCAGCGAAATCACCGGCTACAGCGAGATCGAGGCCCTTGGCCAGACCCCGCGCCTGCTCGCCTCTGGCCAGCACGACAGCGCTTTCTATCTGGCCATGTGGCACCAGCTTACCGCCGAGGGCCACTGGCAGGGCGAAATCTACAACAAGCGCAAGAACGGCGAACTTTACCCAAGCTGGCTGACCATCAGCGCCGTGCGCAACAGCGACCGCGAGATCACCCACTTCGTGGCGGTTTTTGCAGACATCTCCAGCATCAAGCACGCCCAGGCCAAACTCGACTATCAGGCCCACCACGACCCACTGACCGGCCTGCCCAATCGCACCTTGTTCGAAAACCGGCTGCAGGGCGTACTCACCTGCGCGCAGGTGTCCAACCGCCAGGGCGCAGTGCTGTTCCTGGACCTCGACCGCTTCAAGCACATCAACGACAGCCTTGGCCACCCGGTCGGCGACCTGCTGCTCAAGGGCATCGCCCAGCGCCTGAAAGAGCAGGTACGCGACGTTGACACCGTAGCCCGCCTGGGTGGCGACGAATTCATCATTCTGCTGCCCGGCTTGCACAAGCCCAGTGACGCCAGCACTATCGCCAACAAACTACTGGCCTGCTTCAACGCACCGTTCCAGGCCGGCGAGCATGAATTTTTCACCAGCGCCAGCATCGGCATCAGCCTCTACCCACAGGATGGCACCGACGTCTCCACACTCATCCGCAACGCCGACGCCGCCATGTACCGCTCCAAAGCCAAAGGCCGCAACCGCGTCGAAGCCTACACCCGCGACCTCACCGCCCAGGCCAGCGAGCGCATCGCCCTGGAGCATGAGCTGCGCCGGGCCGTCGAACGCAACGAAATGAGCCTGTGCTTCCAGCCCAAGCTCAGCCTGAAGACCCAGAGCCTGGTAGGTGCCGAAGCGCTGATCCGCTGGAGCCACCCGACCTTTGGTGAGGTACCGCCGGAACACTTCATCCACTTGGCGGAAGAGAACGGCACCATCCTGCAGCTCGGCGACTGGGTACTGGAGCAAGCCTGCCGGCAGATGCAGGCCTGGAAGCAGCACTACGAACCCTTCGGCCCGCTGTCGATCAACCTTGCCGGCGCCCAGCTGCGCCACCCGCACCTGGCACGGCGCATCGAACAACTGCTCAAGCACCATCAGCTGAAGGCCGGTGACCTGCAGTTGGAAATCACCGAAAACTTCATCATGAGCCAGGCAGAAGAGGCCCTGGCCGTGCTGTACCAACTGAAGAAACTCGGCGTACAGCTGGCCATCGATGACTTCGGCACCGGCTATTCCTCGCTCAGCTACCTCAAGCGCCTGCCGCTGGACATTCTCAAGATCGACAAGTCGTTCATCCGCGGCCTGCCCGACGATCCACACGACGCCGCCATCGCCCGGGCGATCATTGCCTTGGGCCGCAGCATGCAGTTGACCATCATTGCCGAAGGCGTGGAGAACCAGGCCCAGCAACGTTTTCTGGCGGCCGAGGGCTGCGAGCAGATCCAGGGTTACATCGTCAGCCTCCCGCTACCCCCAGAGGAATTCGCAGCCGCGTTTCTTCGCATAGCACTATCGGATCTTTCAGATGGCACAGGTGCGAAACCCTCGTTATAATCCGCCCACTTACTGAGGGCCTATAGCTCAGTCGGTTAGAGCAGAGGACTCATAATCCTTTGGTCCACGGTTCGAGTCCGTGTGGGCCCACCAACCTTGAAGCCGCGTATTACGCGGCTTTCGGCTTTTTGGGTTTGTGGCAGCCGGATCAGTCCTATGGTCCGAAGGTACAAATTAGGTACAGTGCGGCTTCGCTTGCACGCCTTTGGAGTCCTTCAGATGGCCACAATCGTCAAAACCCCCGCCGGCACCTGGAAGGCCGTCATCCGCAAGACCGGATGGCCGACCAACGCCAAAACCTTCCGCACCAAACGCGACGCTGAGGATTGGTCACGACGTACCGAAGACGAGATGGTGCGCGGTGTGTACATCCAGCGCAACGGCTCTGAGCGCATGACGCTGGAAATAGCGCTCAAGCGCTACCTGACCGACATTACACCCACAAAGAAGCCTACGACTCAACGCGGTGAGATCTCCAAGGCTAAAAAGCTAACGGAGCATCTGGGCAAGTATTCTCTCGCAGCCCTTTCCGCTGAAACCATTGCCAACTATCGCGACAAGCGCCTTAACGAGCCAGGCCGCGCGGGCACGACCAGCAACAACACCGTTCGCCTGGAGCTGGCTCTACTGAGCCACGTTTTCACGGTCGCTATCCAGGAGTGGGGGCTCGGCCTGACGTTTAACCCCGTGTTGAATATACGCAAGCCAAGCCCCGGAGAGGGTCGCAATCGTAGGCTCTCGCCGGATGAGGAACGGCGGCTGTTCGCAGAGGTGAATCGGCACAGCAATCCAATGCTTGGGTGGATCGTTGGCATCGCTCTGGAAACTGGTATGCGCTCAGGTGAAATCGCGTCGCTACGCAGAACTCAGGTGGATACAGAGCGACGCATCGTAAGACTGGTCGACACGAAAAATGATGGTCAACGAACTGTGCCACTGAGCAAGCGAGCCACAGAGCTTTTCAGAGCCGCGATGATGAATCCAGCTCGCCCTAGCGAGTGCAACTTGGTGTTTTTCGGTGAGCCCGGTAGAGATGGAAAGCGCCGCCCCTATGCGTTCACAAAAATCTGGGGGCTGTTGGTTAAGAAGCTTCAGCTATCCGACTTTAGATTTCACGACTTGAGGCATGAGGCTGTCAGCCGCTTGGTGGAAGGTGGTCTTTCCGACCAAGAGGTATCAAGCATCAGCGGCCACAAATCGATGCAAATGTTGAAAAGATACACACATCTACGTTCCGAAGATCTAGTAGCCCGGCTGGACAACATGTCAAATAACAAAAAAGTTTAGCTAAAAAATCAAAACAGCTTAGCTAAACTCAGCACTATAGCCGCACCACACGAGGTGAGGTTCAAATTTAGCGGCTAAAACAGCTACGACTTTAAACAAGTTGAGCTAAAACAAGAACGGAGAACTATAGCTAAACCATCCCGCTGTCAAGCCAATATTCAAAAAGTTCTTTATAAATTTGCGCTAGGTGTCATAGGATATCCGAAATTAAGCGGAGGACACCTAGCATGACCACTGAAGAATATATACGCGACTTATTCTCTGGGGCTCCACTCTTGTCCCTCGAACAGCTTGCGGAGGTGCTACACAGAAGCAAGGATGGCTTGAGGATCAGTCTGAGTGGCGACAATGAGGTATCGAGAAAATTCCTCCCCTGTAAGGTGAGAATTGGCAGGAGGATTTATTTCAGAACCGCAGATGTAGCCAAGGTGCTTGAGCAGGGCTGACGAAGATGTCTATATCCCTAGTTGTAAAAAGAAAGGTATCCAGCCATTTCACAATCATCCCTAACGATGTAATAAGCGACTCAAACCTGAGTTGGAAATCGTTGGGCCTACTTGTGAAATTACTATCACTACCTCCAGGCTACCCATACCTGACGGTGGAATCGCTATCTAAGAAAAACGGCACTGGTACAGCCGCAACCAGGAGCGGATTACAGGAGTTGGAGGACGCAGGCTACTTGAGTATCAAGCGCACCCATGACTCCCGAGGCCGATTCGAAAAAACGGTATGGCATATATCTGACGAGCCCAATAGCCAAGCCTCCGCTGCACCATATTGCGATAACCCGAACATGGATAAACCGCACACGGAGCAGCCGCACCTGGGGAAACAAGCACATATAAATACTAACAAAGCAATAAAACCAAGAAATAAGAAAACTACTACGTCCCTCGACGATGTACCGGTAGCCGATGGTCCGCCGCTGCGGTTGACGGCATTGGTATCAGCTGAAACGAGAAGCCAAATTTTCAAGGCGCTGGAGCAGGTTGCTCCCGTTGACCACCAACGCATGCTGGACGAACTGTCGGCTGCGATCAAAGCGGGATCTATCAAAACCACAGCAGTCCGGTGGTTTCACCGAATCATCAAGCGATATCGAGATGGCAGCTACAACTTCAAGGACCGAGCACCTGCGGGGAAACCTAGGCGTGACGATAACGCACCTCAATTTACCTCGACAGACAACCCGGAAATAGGCCCGTCAAGTGTCAAGAACGAGAACCGGTCGACCGTAGGAAAGGAGTACTTGAAGAAGTTAAGGACAAATAGGTCTAGCTCTGGCACATCACCAGTCCGAATTTTGACAAATGAGAAACCAAGCGCTAGCTCTGAGATTTAGTCATCCATGAGGTTGAGATGAAACCCCTTACCATACGGATCGCGGAACGAGTAATCGCGACCTACCCTCCTTCAGACCCGAGTACCAATTTGGCCAAGTTCATCTTGCTACGCGAGGAAATTCTGCAAGCGATTGAAGGTGGTTGGTCCTTACTAGGGATCTGGAAGACTTTGCATGATGAAGGATCTATCGACTTTGGCTATCAAGCTTTTCGTCGTTACGCCAGGAAATTACTACCTAAAAACTGCGGTGTTCAATAGCTATTGAACACCGTTGCTTAGCCGAACAATCGTTGCCCTAGAGTTCAAAACCCGATCATTTCCTTTATTTAAGCGATCAGCTAATAATTAAACGCTGTAGCATACATGTTGCACGCCTGAGTTCACTACTGACGCTCATTTCAGCTACACGAATATTCAGGGCAAGACAGGTGAAGTTAGCTAACCGATAAGTCGGTTAGCTAACTTCACGTTGGCGTATTCGCGCCTACGGCGCTCAATGCTGTTTTGCTCTGTGAAGCGGTAGCTGCAGCAACGCTGACAACGGAAGGTCAGTTGAAGCGCACCAATGAGCGAAAGAAATGCATTCGAAAAATTTGGAGAAACCTCTTCGGTCGCTCACATTTGCCAAGGAAGAGGCATTCTGAAAACCTGATCGCGTCCCTCCACAACGCTAAAACCTGCAAAAATATTGACTGGTCCACGATCAACACTTCACTAGCCATGCCCAGATGTTTAGAAGCATTTTCGGACACATGGCAAGCCGGCTTCACCCATCAGCGGTACGATGGCAGACGGCCGCCCCCATTAGGCTCCAACACATTCGAGAGTCGAGAGAGCACGGCTCATCTAGCGTTCACAGCAGAGGTTAGGTCGTCCATAAGCCATGGACAAAAGCCCTACCCCTCTTGAGTCAGCGCGATCAATTCGCCATCATCAGCGACGGAAAAGTATGGGGATCTCGACACACCTGGTCGGGCATACCCGATAACACCATCCAGACGATCTAGGCAAGGAAGGCAATGAACAACGGCCCCCGGCTGTACCCATTTCGCGACAGCCTAGTTTGGCTGAGTTCGAAGACGCGAGTGATCGACCGACTCAGGTCTCCACGGGTCAAACGCCAGATAAGTCAGCCACAGGTACGCCGGCCCACCTCCTGCTGTGTCGGACAAGCGAGCCTGTCGCCGCCTAGACAGAGTCACGTCCTACCTCAACGGACAGGCCAACAATCTGCTCCACTAACCTTGAGGACCTGGGTGCGCAAAAGGAATATGAGTGATTGGCTCTCAAGCAGCGAGCGCAGGTACAGTGGAGACAGGTACAAGATCCACTATATTACAGAGCGAACAAGCAGGCGAAATATATTCAAATTGAATTGAATATGCCAATCCATCAATTAAAGCTGAGCGCCATTAGAAATGCAAAAAAAGACCACATCGTTCCGGCCTAAAGCAAGAATAATGGAGCTGCTTGGCGAGCAGCTTATTAAGAATCATACCCTAGCACTTTTCGAACTAGTTAAAAACTCATATGACGCAGATGCCTCCGAAGTCAATCTAAACCTTGTGAACATAGATAAAGACAACGGCACAATAATAGTAAAAGATGATGGCTACGGAATGAGTTTTCAGACTGTAACAGAGGTCTGGATGGAGCCGGCGCACGGCCACAAATTAGAAAAAAGAATTAAAGGCATAAGAACTGAAAAAGGACGATTACAAGTAGGAGAAAAAGGAGTTGGACGGTTTGCTGTTCACAGGCTTGGCACGAAGATATTGATGGTAACACGAGCTCAAGGCCAACCTGAAGTAGTTGTCGATATAGACTGGGAGAGTTTCTCCAAATCCGAATATCTAGATCAAGCCAAGATAGATATTTATGAAAGACCACCAGAGGTCTTCATGGAACGCAGCACCGGCACATATATAAAAATCTCCAACCTTAAACAAACCTGGAAGCGCGGCGACATCAGAAGACTTTACAGATCAGTAAAGGCTATGACTCCTGCACCCCTAGAAGTAGAAGGTAACGAGAGAAAAAAAGAAGATGGATTCGAAGTAAACTTCAAGGTCATACCTGAGAAAGATTGGTTAACAGACTTGTTCGACCCTGTACTCGCAGAAAGCCAGAGCCTGTTTAGTTTTGACTTTGAACTATCAAACAGCGGCCTTAGCTATACTTACAAGTACACTCCTTATTCCGCTATAGTTGCCGACTATAAAGACATCGTGACTGGCAGGGAGACTCCAATTGACCTTGCCTCTTTCGAGTTCTTCCGCTTCCGACATCCTGAGGACGGCGAAAACTGGAAGGAACGAAAGAAGAGGCCATACAAACCAGATCTTTATAGAACGTCCCCACCAGATAATCCAGGTTTGGAAATAGGCACCCTCAAAGGCCGAATTATTGGGTTCGACTTCGACAAAGAAATCCTTCGCTACATTAAAGATGAAGCCGGAGGACTAGAAGATTACGTAAAACAACAAGGCGGAATAAAAGTTTATAGAGATGGACTCCGGGTATACAACTACGGCGAGCCGGGTGACGACTGGCTTGGACTCGACCATCGGAGGATTCAAGGTCCCACAAGAAAATTTGGTAGCAAACAGATAATTGGCGAGCTACATCTTGAGCTAGACGGAAGTCCGGGACTACAGGAAAAGACAAATCGTGAAGGCTTCGTTGAGAATAATGCCTACAACGAACTTGTATACGCGATGATCTGTATCGTTTCTCAATTTGAAGCAGAAAGAAATAAAGACAAACGAAAACTGAAGGATGCTCTCAACACATCTCCCGGAACGCCGCACGGGAAGAAAAAAGAGAGCATTGAAGAAATACTGAATGAGCTAGAGCAAACGGTATTAAAGAACAAAGAACTAGACCAACAGATAGGACAGTTGGTAAGGGGTGTTGGCAAAAGCTATAGAGAAACAAGAGACGTAATGCTTTCAGCCGCTGGAGCTGGACTTGGGTTGGTCACTGTATTCCACGAGCTGGAGCGTGGCGTAAAAGGGCTTAACTCGAGTATCGCAGACGGAGCACCATTAGATCAACTGAAGCAAATGTCTAACGAGCTAGTCTCTATTCTGCAGGGGGCCATGTACATGGTCAGCAATAAACGAATGGAGGAAATGAGCGCATCGAGCCTCGTACAATATGCCCTACTGACACAACAGAGAAGATTTAAACGACATAAGATTACTTTCTTAGATGGCTTCAAAAATTCTCCTCATCTAGACTTCAAAATTAAAGGCATGAGAAGAATGCTCACCTCGGCCCTGGTGAACATAATAGATAATGCCATATATTGGCTCGACGAAGTAGAGACCGAACGCTGCATATGGATTTCTCCATCTGCTGAGCTTGAGGCTCCATCGATAATCATTGCTGATAATGGACCCGGCTTCATTGATGAACCTATAGATTTAGTACAGCCATTTCATACCCGAAAACCGGCAGGAATGGGGATCGGCCTCTATTACGCAGACATGGTGATGAAGTCTCACGCAGGGCGGCTTTCGTTCCCAAACACAGATGCAGTCGACAGGCCAAAAGTAATAACTGGAGCCTGTGTCGGCCTAGTATTCAACAAGGAAGCTTAAAGTGCTCAATACCGGTCACGCGCTAGTCATCGACGACAAATACGATGACGGCATGCTTATATGCACTAGACTAATCGACAGCTTAGTTCCGTGTTATTTTTTTCAATATGATGAAAAGAAGCTGATCGAGCATCAACATCAAGATAAGCCTAAAATCAATGGAGTTAGGATTATTTTTCAAGACTTGGCTCTCACATCTCCAGGCGAGCCAAGCAAGACAGATTATGATGCCGCCGTAGCCACAATCGAAGCAGTAGTATCTGAGCACAACGGCCCATGGCTTCTTGTAACTTGGTCCACCTGGGCCGGAGCGGAAAACAATCTCGGCACAACTAAAGCCGAAGAGATTTTCAACCATCTGCGTGAAGAGCTTCCCGCCGGGCTAAAACCATTTTCATATGTAGTACTAGATACCAAACCACAGTATAGCAAAGCCGGTTTACATGGCGACGTACAGAAGGTTGCCGATATAAAACCTGAGCTCCTCCAGGAGCTTTCCCAGCATATCAGTCAAAAAACAAACATTTATCCAGCGACAACGGCCCTAATAAACTGGGAGTTTGAAGTCTTCCGAGCAGTTTCAGAAACAGTTTCAGAGATCACGAGCTTCATTAAACCCGGCGCCAACTTTGATTCAGACCTGGGAAGTATTTTACGCGAGATGGCCCTCGCTGAAATTGGGAAGAATGTCCACCCTGAAAATTTCTCGAAGGGCTTAAAAGATATTTTATCCTCAGTGCTGAGAGACAAAATAAAGGACACCAACAGCGGAATTGAAAATTTTGAAGAGCTTGATGCAGAAAAAATAGTAAGACTGGAAAACTGGAAAGCAAAAACAAATAGAATCATCCATTTAGAGCTCTCCACACCCTCTCCAGCATTGCCTCCTGGCAGTATCGTAGATATATCACAACACTTTAATCTACTGCCTAGTGACATAGGCACAACCGACGAGCTAAACAGCTTTATTAGAGCAAACTTCTTCATGTTTGGCCGAGAAGAAAAAAAGCCAAAGAAAAATGAAGTTAGCAGCAACTGCACTGTCGTTGCCCTAGATATCACCCCGCCCTGCGATCACGCACAAATCAAGTCAACATGGAACAAGTATTTGGTCGGGGTTTTAGTTCCTGAACAATACATAGATTACTGCAAACTCATAGACAAGGAAACCGGCCAGAGAACCAATAAACTACTCGGCGATTACCTTGTATGCCTACCCGAGATGATGAATTCCGACGGAGGCAAATACTTTTTCACCTTCAACGCCCGACTGACATTTTCGATAGATACAAAGAAAGCCAATGAAATATTTGCAGAGTGCTATAAAGGACGGCTTAGAGAACAGATACTGGGTGATATAACAAGCTGGTTAATTCGCCAAACAACGCGACCTGGAATTGTTGAACTCAGATAAAAGAAGCCCCTATCAAAGGGGCTTTTTTCATGCTGCATTTAGACAAATTTTTTGTTTAATCAAAGACTGTACTATCGCCTCCATAACCGGCGAGCAAACAGCATTCCCCATCAGTTTTACTTTCTCGCGTCTTGTTACGTCTGGGAATCTATAGTGCTCAGGAAAACCCATGGCCTTGCGCAGCTCATCCGGCTGCAGCATCCGCATCATATGGCCATTGGACGTTGGGACTACATAAGCGAAACGGTCGATAGTCGTAACCGTGCGCAATGGCTCATCCATACGCTGCCAACCACCACCACCGTCAGAGCCGTAGTAGACAATAAGGAACGCTTTGTTCTCTCCCAGCTCGGCTATAGCCCTATCAGCTCGTGCAAGCGTGTCTTTAGCGCGCCGCGGGGTTCTGAGCGGAGTCATCTTATATGTGCCTTCCGGCGCCAAAATGTCCCAGACGTTACGATAAAACGGATTCAGGGGTTCTATCGCCTCAGGTTGACCTCGCAGTTCAGCAATCATGAACAGCCGCCTTCTGCGTTGGGCAACGCCGTAGTGGGAGGCATCAATGATCTGCTCATGCACGTTGTACTTGAGCTTCTCCAGTGCTTTCTTCAGCTCACCATAGCGCGACCAAGGTTTCATATGCACAACGTTTTCCAGGGTGATCCAGCGAGGCTTCATTACCTTCGCATATCGGATGACCTGGAAAGCAGTATCACGACTCTCATCCGAACGTGGCTTGTTACCACGGGCGCAGGTGTGGTGGGTGCACTCAGGGGAGGAGATCAGCAGATCTATAGGCCCTGTCTTGGCCAGAACCTGCTTTGGAGTGAGCTTGCGAAGATCCTGCTCGAAGACGTGGGCTTCGGGGAAATTGAGACGAAACGATTCGACTGCCGGCCCCCAAAGATCAACCCCCCCGACGATTGTGGCGCCGCCTTCACGGGCACCTAGGCTGGCACCGCCAGCACCGCAGAACATATCAAATGCGCGTATCTGATCCATTGGAAAACGTTCCATTTTATCGTTGTAGCCAGGTTACCAGGTTACCGGCACCATTCAAGTCCTTACGGCTAAGGGGCAGTCTAAAAAATGAGCAGCAACCAGGTTTTTTCTTTGAGCGAGCTGGAGGGTGCCGACCTACTGATTGACGCCTGCTACGCCGGCAGTCGGAAAGGCAACGCAGGCGACGAACCACTGACGCATTTACTGAAGGTCAGCAATGAAGGCGGTTTCCGCATCAGAGGGAAGCGAGACGATCCGTTGCTCATCACATTGGTGTCCAGTCTGCAGGATCCTGACTGGCCTGATGAGTTAGATCTCTCAACGGGTACCTTCACCTATTACGGTGACAACAAAGAGCCTGGCCGCAAACTGGACCAGACCAAGCGCTACGGAAACAACCTACTCGAGCTGATCTTTGAAAGTCTGCATTCCGGCCAGCGAGAGCGTATACCTCCCATTTTGGTGTTCACCAAAGCCGGAAATTATCGAGACAAAATCTTCCGCGGCTTGGTCGTTCCAGGAACCATCGGGAGTACCCATAACGATGACCTGATCAGCGTCTGGCACACCAGTGAGGGGCAGCGCTTTCAGAACTATCGAGCGACCTTCACTATCCTGGACATCTCCAAAATTCCCCGTGCATGGCTCAGCGACATTATCAATCATTCAATCCGTGGGATCGACAGCAAACACGCCCCGAAGGAGTGGATAGACTGGATCAAGAGTGGACGTTTCAAGCCACTGATTAGTAAGCGCACCCAGCCAATACGGTCGAAAGCAGAGCAGTTACCCTCCTCAGCTTCAGAATTTCGGATGCTACAGACTCTGCATAGCTACTTCCAAGCAGACCCATATGCCTTCGAGGTCTGCGCAGCTCACTTGGTCAGGCAATGCCTGCCAGATACGGTCGAGCTCGATCTGACCAGACGCTATCGGGACGGAGGACGCGATGGTATTGGCAAATTACGCATTGGACGGCCAGAGTCATCGGTTCTGGTTGACTATGCGATTGAAGCAAAGTGCTACCAGCCTGAAATTTCGGTAGGTGTCAGCAAGGTTTCACGATTGATATCACGGCTCCGGCATCGGCAGTTCGGGGTTCTGATCACCACTTCGTGGGTGAACTCTCAAGCCTACAAGGAGATCGTAGAAGATGGACATCCCGTAATGATTCTTTCGGGAAGGGATATTGTTGAGTTACTCAAGGAGGCTGGATTGCAGAGTGCAACCGAGCTGACCAAGTGGCTCAAGACTAGCTTCCCCATCGAGCAGGCCTAAAATGTGCGCGGACATCGTCTCACCAGCTCAACGCTCCAGCATCATGAGGCGAATCCGTGGCAAAGATACGAAGCCGGAGATCATCGTGCGTTCGACTTGCCATGCGATGGGTTTACGTTTCAGATTACATCGCAGAGATCTCCCCGGTTCGCCTGACTTGGTATTTCCGAAGTTCCATCTGTGCCTTTTTGTACATGGCTGCTTTTGGCATCGTCACCCCAATTGCAGATATGCCTACACACCAAAATCTAGATCTGAATTTTGGCTGTCAAAGCTCTCCAGAAATGCGGAGCGGGATCTAGAGGTTCAAAAAGCCTTGCGGTCTCTAGGTTGGAGCACAGAGGTGGTCTGGGAATGCGAGACCAAAGACCTGGAGCGGCTACACAGAAGACTCGAATCAATCTTTTCCTGAAAGCATGGCCTTGCTCTTTTGGGGCGTCACAGCCCAGTACACCAGCGGTACAGTGCCCAGTTCGGACTTTCTCTGTTAAATTACGCTAAACACCAGCAACGATGGTGCTTTCAGCTTACGGTACATGCGCTATGCTATGGTCGATTTCACCGGGCTTGCAGTGTTTCTTGGCAACTCATAATCCTTTGGTCCACGGTTCGAGTCCGTGTGGGCCCACCAGATACGACAAAGCCGCGCGATTGCGCGGCTTTTTCATGCCCGCAAGAAATAAATGGTCAGGGGCGCGTACATCCAGCGCAGAGGCGCCGAGCGCATGACCTTGGAAGTAGCGCTGAAACGGTATCTCAGCGAAATCCGCCCCACCAAGAAGCCGATCACCCAGCACGCCGATAATCGCGGAAAGGTGCCCTATCGATACTTCAAGCCAAACACCCTAGCTTGAGGATCAGACAATGAGCCGAATAGCCGCCATTATCAGCTCACAAAATGAGCCGAATATGCTCGCTAATCGGCTCACAGATGAGCAAGCCTATGAATGAACCTGGGCCTGCCCCGTGACAACGGACGCCAGGAAGCTGGCTACAGAGCCAACTGCCTCAAGCCTTTGCGTATTCGTTCGATGCGCTCATCACTGGCGCGGCGCCTGGGGATAAACGAAGAAGGCCGCACCACTGCACGAACCAGTCCATCGGGCGAGGCCATCAACCATGGGCAACCCCATAAGAACCCTCCCAGCCTGCTCCACCACGCCCTCTGCCAACGTCCGCAAATGTACCGCTGTTGGTTAATCCCCTCCCGGACGCATCTCGACCTGTCGTGGGTTGTAGAAGGTCATGCCAGGCGGAATATCCCGCGTAACCAACGACATCGCGCCGATCACCACGTCATCGCCAATGTCGATGCGATCAGCAACGATGCAACTGTTGGCGCCCATGCTCACGTTGTCACCAATGCGCAGTGCGTACTCCTGCATCCCCAGGGTCTTGATGCCGATTGAGCAGTTCTGCCGGATGAAGAAGTTGCGCCCGATGCTCACATACCGGGTAATCACCACCCCCGGCAGGTGCGCGATGCGCAGGCCGGGGGCAATCTGGGCGCCGATGTCGATGTCCACCCCATACTTGAGGTTGAGCCGCTGTTGCATGCGCCGGGCGTGACGCCGGGCAAGGCCGCCGCGGGCGTCGAGGTACTGGGCCAGGCGATAGGCGAAGAGGAAACGCAGTTTGTTGTCCTTGCGTGCGCGGCGCAGCACGTTGAACAGCAGGCTGATAGGGCGTCCGGGCCTTTTCTTGTTGGAGACTTCCAGTCGCCAGCATTCGAGCAGGTGGTCGAGGTTCACGCTGAGGTTCCCGTTGAACTAGCACTTCATCATGCCGAATTAGTGTCGAAGACGCAGCCTTCGGACATGCGCGGCCGTTCTAACCCAAAGTGCCAAGCCGACGCCGTCAACGGTGATCGACTGTACCTGGCCTTGCCCTGATTGGCACAGGCTGGCTAGGCTAGCGGGCCAACCGTAGAGACTCGCCATGTCGGATGCCCGCTCCATCACGCTGGATGAAATCGATCGCCAGCTGATCGCCCTGCTGCAGATCAACGCCCGCGAAAGCGTCGCCACCCTCGCCCGCCAGCTGGGCATCGCCCGCACCACCGTCAATTCGCGCCTGGAGCGTCTGGAGAAGAACAAGGTTATCTCCGGCTATGGCGTACGCCTGGGCCAGAGTGTGATAGGCGGCGGGTTGCAGGCGTATGTCGGGATCAAGGTACAGCCGCGTTCCGGCAAGGACGTGGTGCGGCGCCTGAGTGCCATGGGCCAGGTGCAGCAGCTGTGTGCGGTAAGCGGCGAATTCGACTATGTGGCCTGGCTGCGTACGGACTCGCCCGAGCAGCTGGATCAGTTGCTCGACCAGATTGGCAGTGTCGACGGTGTGGAGAAAACCACCACGTCGATCATTCTCAGCAGCAAGGTGGACCGTGGACAGCCGCTTTGAACGGACTGGCGCTCGGGTGAGGTTAGCGGGCGTGGGTCAGTTCTAGATTTCACGGCAGGAGCCGCTCCTACAAAGGGCCAGGGCGTTTTTTGAATTACCTCGACCGCCTGCCTCGTCTTAATGAACATGAACCTAATCATTACGACGAAACTAACTACATTCAGACAACACTCTGCACCTTAATAACGAACACCCCACTCCCTAAAATGACAGCCGGGCATCTCCTATACTCAGGCTCCGCTCCTCGCGCAGCCTCTCTGGCAAGGTCATTTCATGAACAAGAAGAACCGCCACCCCGCCGACGGCAAGAAGCCAATCACCATTTTCGGCCCGGACTTCCCTTTTGCTTTCGACGACTGGCTGGAACACCCGGCAGGCCTGGGAAGCATTCCGGCTGAGCGCCATGGGGAAGAGGTGGCCATTGTCGGTGCCGGTATCGCCGGCCTGGTAGCGGCCTACGAGCTGATGAAGCTGGGCCTCAAGCCGGTGGTGTACGAGGCTTCCAAGCTGGGCGGCCGGCTGCGCTCGCAAGCCTTCAATGGCACTGACGGGATCGTTGCCGAGCTGGGTGGCATGCGCTTCCCGGTGTCGTCCACCGCCTTCTACCACTACGTCGACAAGCTGGGCCTGGAAACCAAGCCCTTCCCCAACCCGCTAACCCCGGCTTCGGGCAGCACGGTGATCGACCTGGAAGGCCAGACCTACTACGCCGAGAAGCCCACCGACCTGCCACAACTGTTTCATGAGGTAGCCGACGCCTGGGCCGATGCGCTGGAGAGCGGTGCGCAGTTCGCCGATATCCAGCAGGCCATCCGCGACCGTGATGTACTGCGCCTGAAGGAACTTTGGAACAAGCTGGTGCCGCTGTGGGACGATCGCACCTTCTACGACTTCGTCGCCACCTCGCGCTCTTTTGCCAAGCTGAGCTTCCAGCACCGCGAAGTGTTCGGCCAGGTCGGTTTCGGCACCGGCGGTTGGGACTCGGACTTCCCCAACTCGATGCTGGAAATCTTCCGCGTGGTGATGACCAACTGCGACGACCACCAGCACCTGGTGGTCGGCGGCGTGGAACAAGTGCCACAAGGCATCTGGCGCCACGTACCGGAACGCTGCGTGCATTGGCCGGAGGGCACCAGCCTCAGCACGCTGCATGGCGGCGCACCACGTACCGGGGTCAAGCGCATTGCCCGCGCCGCCGATGGCCGCCTGGCGGTCACCGACAACTGGGGCGATACCCGCCACTACAGCGCAGTACTCGCCACCTGCCAGACTTGGTTGCTGACCACCCAGATCGACTGCGAGGAATCGCTGTTCTCGCAAAAGATGTGGATGGCCCTGGACCGTACCCGCTACATGCAGTCGTCGAAAACCTTCGTCATGGTCGACCGCCCATTCTGGAAGGACAAGGACCCGGAAACCGGCCGTGACCTGCTGAGCATGACCCTCACCGACCGCCTCACCCGCGGCACTTACCTGTTCGACAACGGCAACGACAAGCCCGGGGTGATCTGCCTGTCGTACTCGTGGATGAGCGACGCGCTGAAGATGCTGCCGCACCCGGTGGAAAAGCGCGTACAACTGGCCCTGGATGCGCTGAAGAAGATCTACCCGAAGACCGATATCGCCGGGCACATCATCGGCGACCCGATCACGGTTTCCTGGGAGGCCGACCCGTACTTCCTCGGCGCCTTCAAAGGCGCGCTTCCGGGCCATTACCGCTACAACCAGCGCATGTACGCGCACTTCATGCAGCAGGACATGCCGGCGGAGCAGCGCGGTATCTTCATTGCCGGTGACGACGTGTCATGGACCCCCGCCTGGGTTGAAGGCGCGGTGCAGACGTCGCTGAATGCAGTGTGGGGTATCATGAACCACTTTGGTGGCCACACCCACCCCGACAACCCCGGCCCGGGCGATGTGTTCAACGAAATCGGGCCGATCGCCCTGGCGGATTGAGACAAGGAGGCACCATGCGCATCGCTCTGTACCAGGGCGCACCCAAGCCACTGGATGTGCCCGGCAACCTGCAACGGCTGCTCCACCAGGCGCAGCTGGCAGCCGAACGCGGCGCACAGTTGCTGGTGTGCCCGGAGATGTTCCTGACCGGCTACAACATCGGCCTGGCCCAGGTCGAGCGCCTGGCCGAGGCCGCCGATGGCCCGGCAGCCATGACCGTGGTGGAGATCGCCCAGGCGCACCGTATCGCCATTGTCTATGGCTACCCGGAGCGCGGCGATGATGGGGCGATCTACAATAGCGTGCAGCTGATCGATGCGCATGGCCGCAGCCTGAGCAATTACCGCAAGACCCACCTGTTCGGTGAACTGGACCGCTCGATGTTCAGCCCTGGTGCGGACCACTTCCCGGTGGTGGAACTGGAAGGCTGGAAGGTTGGCCTGCTGATCTGCTACGACATCGAGTTCCCGGAGAACGCCCGACGCCTGGCGCTGGACGGCGCCGAGCTGATCCTGGTGCCGACGGCGAACATGACGCCGTACGACTTTACCTGCCAGGTGACCGTGAGGGCACGGGCGCAGGAAAACCAGTGCTACCTGGTATATGCCAACTACTGCGGCGCGGAAGACGAGATCCAGTATTGCGGGCAGAGCAGCATCATCGGCCCGGATGGCAGCTTGCTGGCCATGGCCGGGCGGGATGAGTGCCAGTTGTTGGCAGAGCTCGAGCATGAGCGGGTGGTACAAGGGCGCAGGGCGTTTCCCTACCTGACCGATTTGCGCCAGGAGCTGCACCTGCGTAAGGGCTGACAGGGGCCGCTATGCGGCCCATTCGCGGGCACGCCCGCTCGCACGGGATCTGCGCTGCCTTTCAAACCAGCGCCATACCCGCGAAAAGGCCGGGCCTGCGAACAAATCGGTTAGCATGGAAAGCAGCCACCGGAGCCCCCATGCCTGACGCCATCCGCCAACTTACCCTCGCCAATGGCTTGCAACTGACCCTGCGCCACGCCCCTCGCCTCAAGCGCTCGGCCGCCGCACTGCGGGTGCACGCGGGCAGCCACGACGCGCCTGCCAAATGGCCCGGCCTGGCGCACTTCCTCGAACACCTGTTCTTCCTCGGTACCCTGCGCTTCCCGCTGGAAGACGGCCTGATGCGCTACGTGCAAGCCCTGGGTGGCCAGGTCAACGCCAGCACCCGCGAACGCGCCACCGACTTTTTCTTCGAGGTGCCACCCAACGCGCTCGGTGGCGGTCTCGAGCGCCTGTGCCAAATGCTGGCAGAACCGAATCTGGGCATCGAACGCCAACGCCGTGAACGCGAAGTGATCCATGCCGAATTCATCGCCTGGTCGCGCAATCCATCGGCCCAACAGCAGTTCGCCTTGCTGCAGTCAGTGTCAGCCAAGCATCCACTGGGCGCTTTTCATGCTGGCAATCGATACACCCTGGCCTTGCACGACGCGGCTTTCCAGCAAGCGCTTGCGGGCTTTCATCAACGCTTTTACCAAGGCGGCCAGATCTGCTTGAGCCTTTGCGGGCCGCAGCCGCTGGATGAACTTGAACGCCTTGCCCGGCAGCATGCCGAACTGTTCGCTGCAGGTGAGCGCGTGCCGCAAATGCTGCCGCCGCCACTGCCAGCAATCGCTAGCTCTCTGACCTTCACTCACCAAGGCCTCCCCAGCGGAGCCGAGCACGCCCTGGAACTGCTGTTCGCTTACCTGGAAGACAGCCGCCCAGGTACCTGGCTGGGCGCGCTGCGCGAGCGTGGCTGGCTACAACGTTTCACGGCCGAAAGGTTGTATGCGTTCGCCGGTCAGCTGCTGTGGCACCTTGACCTGAAACTCAGTGCCGACGCTTGCCCGGACGAAGCCAGCGCCCTGCTGCAAGGTTGGTTCAAGTTCATCCGTCAGGCCGACCGCGAACAGTTGAACCACCAATTCGGCTTGCTGCAGCGCAGCCGTGCGCACAGTGCCAGCGCGCTCGAGCTGGCCCGCCGGGACAGCACTGGCCAGCCGTTCGCCAAGCTGGATACACAAGGGTTGCAGGCGCTTGGCGCCCTGCTCGAAAGTCTGCCAGGTGGCGACCATGGCGATTGGCAGCTTTTGCCAGTCGACCCATTGCTGAAGGCTGACCTGCCCCATGCCAAGACGCAGCCGCTGCCGGCAGCGATGAAGATCAGTGACCAGCTCCCGCCAGCGCGCCAATTCGCAGCGCTGTACCTGCGCTGGCATGTACCTTCACCTTTGCGCCAGCCGTTAGAGCGTGTGCTGGAACAGGCCCTGGCGCCACTGCAGGAACGTTGTGACCGCGCCTCTGTGCAGTTGCAGTACAGCAGTGCCGGGGAATACTGGCAGTTGCGCTGCGCCGGCCTGCCAGCAGCAGTGCTGCGGGCAGTGGAACAAGCCTTGGCATTGATGCTCAAGCCACCTGCCAGTTGCTGGCTGCCCTGCACGGCGCAGCCCCCGGCCCTGATCCCCATCAGGGCCCTGCTCAAGCAACTGCCAGACGCAGTAAGGGGCAGCGTGCCCGCAGTGGTGCCTGCCTGCACACTGACCCAGCAGCAACTTGACAGCCTGTGGCTGCACACCGAGTGGCATGGCATGGCTGCAGGCTTCGAGGATACCGCGCTAAACGCTTTGGGTACCGCGCTGTTGCAGTGCCCTGGGCAAGGCTCGCGGCCGAGCCCCCTGCCATCATGGGCCAACCACCGCTGGCAGCATGCCCACGTGCCAGGCAGCGAACATGCCCTGCTGCTGTTCTGCCCGTTGCCTGCGGCCAAAGAAGCCGCAGGCCGCCTGTTAGCCCAATTGCTGCAAGGGCCGGTTTACCAGCGCCTGCGGGTAGACTTGCAACTCGGCTACGCGGTGTTCAGCGCCTTTCGTCAGATCGAGGGTGTCGGTGGGCTGCTGTTCGGCGTGCAATCCCCCCACACCGCACAGGCACAGGTGCTCGACCACCTGCTCAGCCTGCTGCGCCATGGCGTCACCCTTGACCCGGCCGCTCGCCAGGCATTGGCTGGGCAATTCGACGAGCCCGCCATGGCCGATGCCGATGTCGCCGAATGGGCGTGGCAGACACACTTGGCCACACAAGCCGATCGGCTGGATGTGCTGCGCAGGTCTATCCTGACTACGCGGCAGACGGATCTGGACCACCTGCTGAGCGACCTGCTCGACCCAGGTTCCGCTTGGCTATGTTTGGCCAACGCTGCCGCGCCAGACACTTCCTGGCAGGGCGAAAATCGATGATTATTACGCGAACTGCAACGGCGCTTCTCGAATAATTAACCTTCCGGTTCAAATTTTTCTTGTAAGATAGCGCAATCCCGTTTTCACGGAACTGCCAACGCATGGCGGTACCCAAGTAGTAGCTGAACAACCCAACCCTCATTCGGAAGGAGTAATTCCATGTGGACCAAACCTGCATACACTGACCTGCGTATCGGCTTCGAAGTCACCATGTACTTCGCTAACCGCTAAGCCAGGCTTAGGGTTTCACGCCTCGGCCTGCCGGGGCGTTTTCGTTTTTCCGATCCGGTTTCTGCATAGAGAGTGGCCATGTACATCCAGGTTCTCGGTTCCGCCGCCGGTGGCGGGTTCCCGCAGTGGAACTGCAACTGCGTCAACTGCAAGGGCTACCGTGATGGCACCCTGAAAGCAACGGCGCGCACCCAGTCATCCATCGCCCTTTCCGACGACGGTGTGCACTGGATATTGTGCAATGCCTCGCCCGATATCCGCGCCCAACTGCAGGCCTTTGCGCCGATGCAGCCAGCCCGGGCACTGCGCGACACCGGTATCAACGCCATCGTCCTGCTAGACAGCCAGATCGACCACACCACCGGCCTGCTCAGCCTGCGCGAAGGCTGCCCGCATCAGGTGTGGTGCACGGACATGGTCCACCAAGACCTGACCACCGGTTTCCCGCTGTTCAACATGCTCAGCCACTGGAACGGTGGTCTGCAGTGGAACCGTATCGAGCTGGAAGGCAGCTTCGTGATCGACGCCTGCCCCAACCTCAAGTTCACCCCCTTCCCCCTGCGCAGCGCCGCGCCGCCTTATTCGCCACACCGCTTCGACCCGCACCCGGGCGATAACCTGGGTTTGATGGTCGAAGACACCCGCACCGGCGGCAAGCTGTTCTACGCCCCGGGTCTGGGCCAGGTAGACGAAAAGCTGCTGGCGATGATGCACGGTGCCGACTGCCTGCTGGTCGACGGCACCCTGTGGGAAGACGACGAAATGCAGCGCCGTGGCGTGGGCACCCGCACCGGCCGCGAGATGGGTCACCTGGCCCAGAACGGCCCTGGCGGCATGCTGGAAGTGCTCGACGGCTTCCCGCGCCAGCGCAAGGTACTTATCCACATCAACAACACCAACCCGATTCTCGACGAAGACTCACCCGAGCGCGCCGAAGTCCTGCGCCGGGGCGTCGAAGTTGCCTTCGATGGCATGAGCATCGAGTTGTAAAACAGTCTGTGAGGCGACACCAGACCCTGTGGGAGCGGGCATGCCCGCGAAAAAGCCAACACGGTCTATGGCACCGGTTTCGCCGGTGTTCGCGGGCACGCCCGCTCCCACGAGGGAGGGAGATGTGCCAGGCCAGATAATCGTTCTACAGGAGCCAGCCGAATGAGCGACGCACTGCCAATGTCCCCTGCCGAATTCGAGCAGGCCCTGCGCGCCAAGGGCGCCTACTATCACATCCACCACCCGTACCACGTGGCGATGTATCAAGGCCGCGCCAACCGCGAGCAGATCCAGGGCTGGGTGGCCAACCGCTTCTATTACCAGGTCAACATCCCGATGAAAGATGCCGCGATCCTGGCCAACTGCCCGGACCGCGAAGTGCGCCGCGAGTGGATCCAGCGCCTGCTCGACCACGATGGTGCGCCCGGCGAGGATGGCGGCATCGAAGCCTGGCTGCGCCTGGGCCAGGCTGTCGGGCTGGACCCGGACCAATTGCGCTCGCAAGAACTGGTATTGCCTGGCGTGCGCTTTGCCGTGGACGCCTACGTCAACTTCGCCCGCCGCGCCAGCTGGCAGGAAGCCGCCAGCAGCTCGCTGACCGAGCTGTTCGCCCCGCAAATCCACCAGTCACGCCTGGACAGCTGGCCGCAGCACTACCCGTGGATCGACCCCGCCGGCTATGAGTATTTCCGTACCCGCCTGGGCCAGGCTCGACGCGATGTGGAGCACGGCCTGGCGATTACCCTGCAGCACTACACCACCCGTGCGGGCCAGGAGCGTATGCTGGAGATACTGCAGTTCAAGCTGGATATCCTCTGGAGTATGCTCGATGCCATGAGCATGGCCTACGAACTGAACCGCCCGCCCTATCACTCCGTCACCCAGGAACGGGTGTGGCACAAGGGAATCACCCTATGAGTTTCGACCGTAACCAGGTACCCAACTGGCGCCCCGGCTACCGCTTCCAGTACGAGCCGGCGCAAAAGGGCCATGTGTTGCTGTACCCCGAAGGCATGATCAAGCTCAACGACAGCGCGAGCCTGATCGGTGGCCTGATCGACGGCCAGCGTGACGTGGCAGCGATCATCAGCGAACTCGAACAGCAATTCCCCGGTGTCCCGGAAGTGGCGGACGACATCGAGCAGTTCATGGAGGTGGCCCGTGCCGAACACTGGATCGTCCTCGCCTGAGTTGCCGCCCACGCCCGAGGTCGGCCTGCCGCTGTGGCTGCTGGCCGAACTGACCTACCGCTGCCCGCTGCAGTGCCCTTACTGCTCCAATCCACTGGACTTCGCCGCCCAGGGCCAGGAGCTGAGCACCGAACAGTGGTTCAAGGTCATGGCTGAAGCGCGGGAAATGGGCGCCGCGCAAATCGGCTTTTCCGGCGGTGAACCGTTGGTGCGCCAGGACCTTGCCGAGCTGATCGGCGAAGCCCGCAGGCTGGGGTACTACACCAACCTGATCACCTCGGGCATTGGCCTGACCGAGGCGCGCATCGCCGACTTCAAGAAGGCCGGCCTGGACCATATCCAGATCAGCTTCCAGGCCAGCGACGAGCAGGTGAACAACCTGCTGGCCGGCTCGAAAAAGGCTTTTGCACAGAAGCTGGAAATGGCCCGCGCGGTAAAAGCCCATGGCTACCCGATGGTGCTCAACTTCGTCACCCATCGGCACAACATCGACAAGATCGACCGCATCATCGAGCTGTGCATTGCCTTGGAGGCCGACTTTGTCGAGCTCGCCACGTGCCAGTTCTATGGCTGGGCGCACCTCAACCGCCTTGGGCTGCTGCCAACCCGCGCGCAACTCGAGCGGGCCGAACGTATCACCAACGAATACCGGGACAAGCTCAAGGCCGAGGGCAACCCGTGCAAGCTGATTTTCGTTACCCCTGACTACTACGAAGAGCGCCCCAAGGCCTGCATGAACGGCTGGGGCAACCTGTTCCTCACCATCACCCCGGACGGTACCGCCTTGCCCTGCCACGGCGCCCGCCAGCTGCCCGTGCAGTTTCCGAATGTACGCGACCACGACTTGCACCATATCTGGTATGAGTCGTTCGGTTTCAACCGCTTCCGTGGCTATGAGTGGATGCGCGAACCTTGCCGCTCCTGCGAAGAGAAAGAAAAAGACTTCGGCGGCTGTCGCTGCCAGGCCTTCATGCTGACCGGCGATGCCAGCAACGCCGACCCGGTGTGCGCCAAGTCGACCGAGCACGGCATCATCCTCAAGGCCCGCGAGGAGGCAGAAACCGCCCAGCTCGCGATCGAACAGATGACCTTCCGCAATGATCGAAACTCCCGTGTCATCGCCCGCGGCTGAATTCAGCGCGGCCCAGGCGGTTGCCGCCGGCACCGACTTCGCCGAACTCAAGGTCAGTGCCGACGGGCTGTTCTGGAACGAATTCCGCCCGGCCGATGGAGCGTGCCGTATCTGGCACTGGCTGCACTACCAGGCCCGCTGCCTGACCCCGGACGGTTTCAGCGTACGCAGCCGGGTTTATGAGTACGGCGGCGGCAGCTTCTGCCTGGGTGGCGATGGGCTGGTGTTCGTCAACGAAAAGGACCAGCAGGTCTACACCCAGCCGCTGGACGATCTGTTACCACGTGCACTGACCCAGGATGCCAGCTGCCGCTATGGCGATGTGCAGTGGCACGACGGCCACGTGCTGGCCGTCGAAGAGCGCCATGCCGAGCACGTAGAGCACCGCCTGGTCGCTTTGGGTGACAGCAGCCGCGAGGTGCTCGCCGAGGGCGCCGACTTCTACGCCTCGCCTACCGTCAGTGCCGATGGCCAGCGCCTGGCGTGGATCGAATGGGACCGCCCGGCGCAGCCCTGGACCGTCACCCGGTTGATGTGCAGCGTGCGCGATGCCAGCGGCCACTGGGGACCGGCGCAATGTGTAGCCGCTGCCGAGGAATCGCTGCAACAACCACGCTTCGATGCCGAAGGTCGGCTCTACTGCCTGTCCGACCGCAATGGCTTCTGGCAACCCTGGGGTGAGGTCGATGGCCAATGGCAGGCGTTGCCTGCTGCACCGGCGGACCATGCTGCTGCGCCTTGGCAATTGGGCACCTGTACCTGGTGGGCACTTGGCCCGCAAAGCTACCTGGCCAGCTGGTTCGAAGACGGCTTCGGGCAATTGGGGCTGCGTGGTGAAGATGGCCGTATGGAGCGTTTCGCCAGTGCCTACACACGCTTTCGCAGCCTGGCCATGGACAGCGAACACCTGTATGCCATTGCCGCGTCGCCCATCAGCCCACCGGCGGTCATTGCCATTGACCGCAGCAACCATGAAGTACGCGTGCTGGCCGGTGGTGCCGAAATACTGCCAGCAGGGCAAATCAGCCTGCCGCAGTCAATCCATTACGGCAGTGACGGCGAGCAGGCCCATGGTTTCTTCTACCCGCCAGCGCAGTCAAAAAGCGCGGCACCGCTGGTGGTGTTCATCCACGGCGGGCCAACCTCAGCCTGCTATCCCGTGCTCGACCCGCGCATCCAGTACTGGACCCAGCGTGGCTTTGCCGTGGCCGACCTCAACTACCGGGGCAGCACCGGCTATGGTCGGGAATACCGCCAGGCACTGAACCAGCGCTGGGGCGAAAGTGATGTGGCCGATGCCTGCGCGGTGGTCGAATACCTGGCTGCTCAAGGCCTGGTCGACAAGCAAAAGGCGTTCATCCGCGGCGGTAGCGCCGGTGGCTACACCACCTTGTGCGCCTTGGCGTTCCATGACGTGTTCCGCGCCGGCGCCAGCCTGTACGGGGTCAGCGACCCGATAGCCCTGGGCCGGGCCACCCACAAGTTCGAGGGCGATTACCTGGACTGGCTGATCGGCGACCCGCAGCGCGACACTGAACGCTATCGCCAGCGCACGCCGCTGCTGCATGCGCAGCGCATCAAGGTGCCGGTGATTTTCTTCCAGGGTGAGCTGGATGCGGTAGTGGTGCCGGAGCAGACACGCGCCATGTTGGCGGCGCTACAGGCCAACGGGATCGACGCTGAAGGGTATTTTTATGCGCAGGAGCGGCACGGGTTCCGCAAGGCGGAGAACCTGGCGCATGCCTTGGAAGAAGAGTGGAAATTCTATTGCCGGGTATTGGCGCAATAGTTCCAGACGCCCCTGCAGGAGCGACCTTGCGTTGCTCCTGCAGGGACCAATCTCTGCCTGTATCAACGCTTGGCGATGATATACACCGCATGCACGATCCCCGGAATGTACCCCAGCAAGGTCAGCAGAATATTCAGCCAGAACGCCCCGCCAAACCCCACCTGCAGAAACACGCCCAGAGGTGGCAGAAGAATGGCGATGATGATGCGAATAAAGTCCATGCGAGTATCTCCTGAAGGGTTACATCAAAGACTAGCTCCCAGCCGTAGAGGTTCCACAGGCAAAAAAAAACGCCCCGGGCCGAATGAAACAGGCCAGGGGCGATGCGCAGGAACGCCAGACGGTTCGTTGAATTCTTGGGCAGGCCGCTACGCCGGCACTTCGCGACGGGCCTGCTGTTGGGCATGCAGGCGGGCGAAAGCGCGCGCCAGGCGCAGCAGCATTTCGTCGATGTTTCCTTTGCTCACAGTCAGCGCCGGTGAAAAGCGCACTACATCCACTTGCGGCGCGTTGAGCAGCAGGCCTTCGTGCAGGGCCGCAGCCACCAGTTCGCGGGCCAGGTTTTCTTTCAGTTGCAGGGCCCATAGCAGCCCGTGACCGCGCACTTCACCCTGACCATAGCGCCCGGTCAGGCGGCTCAGGCCTTCACGCAGGTGGCGACCGTTGTCCTGGACCTGGGCCAGAAAGCCAGGTTCCAGCACGCTGTCCAGCACCGCCAGGCCGGCGGCGCACATCAGCGCGTTGCCGTGATGGCTGCCTTCCAGCTCGCCAGGCTCGGCGCAGCATGCCTTGCCCCTCGCCAACAAGGCGGCCAGCGGCACGCCGCCCCCCAGGCCCTTGCCCAAGGTGATGATGTCGGCGCGCACGCCATAGAGCTCCTCGGCCAGCAGCGCACCACAGCGACCAATACCGGTCTGCACTTCATCGAGGATCAGCAGGATGCCCAGTTCGCGGCAGAGCGTTTCCACGCCCTTGAGGTATTCCTGAGTAGCGGGAATAACGCCCGCCTCACCCTGAATCGGCTCGAGCATGATTGCCACGGTGCGTGAATCCACCTCGGCGTGCAGCGCCGCCAGGTCATTGAACGGCACCTTGCTGAAACCCGGCAGGCCAGGTTCGCAGCGATTGCACGGCAACGGGTCGGACGCGGACAGCGCACCGAGGCTACGGCCATGGCAGGCTTGGCTGGCGGTAATGATGTGATAGGCGCCATTGCGGTGCAGTTGGCCCCACTTACGCGCCAGCTTGATAGCCCCTTCACAGGCCTCGGCACCGCTGTTGAGCAGGTAGGCCTGGTCACTGCCGGTACTCTGACACAGCCGGTTGACCAGCCCCAGCAGGCCACGGTTGTGGAAACCCGAGCCTGGGTTGATCAACGCCTGAGCCTGGTTGCCCAACGCTTTGACCAGCACGCTGGGGCTGTGGCCCAAGCTGTTGACCGCACCGCCCTGAGTGAAGTCCAGGTAGGCATGCCCTTCGTTGTCCCACAACCACGAGCCCTGGCCACGCACGAATACCTGCGCTGCACGTTCGGCGCCGGGCATCAGGCGCTCAGGCGACAGCTCATACGCGTGCGGCACGATCACCGGCGCACACTTGGGCTCGGCGACGGCGGCAGGAGCCGAGCGGCGCAGGTTGAACAGGTTCATCAAGGGCTCCAACCAATCACGGTAAAGGGCAGCCACGGTGCGGTCTTGGTGCCGACACTCGATATTTTGCCTTGCCTATCAAAAGTGTTTTTCATCCGGGGTAACAATCGACCGAATCATCGCTGTAACCCTTTGGAATACGGCGATAGACTAGGCCTCAGCAGGGTTTTCGACCATTTCGTTTTTCCAGCATTTTCGATAAGTGTTGCTTATGGATTTCCGCCAACTGCGTTATTTCGTCGCGGTGTACGAAGAAGGTCACGTAGGCCGTGCCGCCGAACGCCTGTCGCTGTCACAGCCGGCGCTTTCCCAGCAGATTCGCCAGTTGGAGCACAGCCTCGACCTGAGCCTGTTCGAGCGCAGCAACAAACGCTTGCTGCCGACCCTGGCCGCCCACACCTTGTACAACCATGCCCTGCCGTTGCTCGACGGCCTGCAGCGTGCCCACGAGGCCATGCGCAACTTCAAGGGCCAGTCGCTGCGCACCTTGGCTATCGGTGTATTGCAGACCGTGCGGCCAAGCCTGATACCGCAGTTGCTTGAACGGCTGCGCAAGGCTCAACCTCACCTGGTCGTGCAGATTTACGAGTTGTCGGGGTTGGAGATCGAACGGCGCCTGCTCAACGGTAACCTGGACATCGGCATCAGCTATTTGCCGCCGCGCCAGCCAGGGCTGCATGGCCTGCTGTTGTACGAAGACGAGTTGCAGTTGGTCATACCCGATACCCACCCGCTGAAGGACTTCAAGAAGGTGTCCATCCGCCAGGCCGCCGAGTTGCCCATGCTGATGCTGGGCGAGGAGTTCCAGATCCGTCAGATCTGGCAGGCGCAGCTGGCCAGCCAGGGCCGACGGCCGCAGGTGCAGGCAGAGATGAACAATATGGCAGGGATTCTCGATAGCCTCGCGCACACAGCGCTGGCGACCATTCTGCCGGGGCGCGCCAAGGAGGCCGCCGAAGATGATCAGGGGCTGCTGTGGAAGCCGTTGAGCGAGCCGCGCGTGCCATTGAAGGTTGGCCTCGTATTTCGCGATGCCCAGCGCCAGCAGGCCTCTGTAGAGTTGCTGCGCACATTGCTTGAGGAAGAGACGGACGCCCGCCTGTTGGGTGCATCACCGCTGGATGTGCTGGCTTAAAACACGCACATAAAGAAAACCCCGCCGAAGCGGGGTTTTCCAGACTGTTTCCCTGTGACATCCGTATCGCCCCGCCATCCTGGCAGGTGGTCCTTCGTCGTCATCCTTGATCTGTCCTTTGCGCTTCCTGCGCAACGTCCATGTGGTAAAGATTAACCGTGGATCCAATCTTAGAACAGTGGTGAAAAGTCACCACGTCGTGTAGGAAAAAGCTTACACAGAGGGTTCATTCACAGATATGCGATGGCTGGGGCCGCTTCCACCTATCCAAACTTAGGCGATGCCTGTGGGAGCGGCCTTGCGTCGCGATTGGGCTGCGCAGCAGCCCCAACAATCGATCAGAACTGCTCGGCATCCAGCAGGTACAGCGACTCACTTCCCGCCTTCACCGAAGCCACCAGCGAATCCACCCGTGGCAGCAACCGCGCGAAGTAGAACCGCGCCGTACCCAGCTTGCCCGAATAGAACGGCGCATCCCCCTCGCCCGCCTGGGCCGCCCGCGCCATCAGTGCCCACATGTAGCCATAGGCAACATAGCCAAAGGCATGCAGGTACTCGACCGAAGCCGCGCCAATTTCATTCGGGTTGCCCTTGGCCTGCTGCAATACCCACTCGGTCAACCCGTCGAGCTGGTCGAGCGAAGCGCCCAGTGGCTTGGTGAATTCGTCCAATTCGCTGCCCGCACGGTTAATGAACTGGCGAATCTCGTCAGAGAACAGCTTGTAGTATGCCCCGCCGCTGGCCACCACCTTACGCCCCATCAGGTCGAGGGCCTGGATGCCATTGGTACCCTCGTAAATCTGGGTAATGCGCACATCGCGCACCAACTGCTCCTGCCCCCACTCACGAATGTAACCATGCCCGCCGAATACCTGCTGGCCGTGCACTGCGCACTCCAGGCCCAGGTCGGTGAGGAATGCCTTCGCCACCGGCGTCAGCAGTGCCACCAGCTCTTCGCTGCGTTTGCGCACGCTGGCGTCTTCGCTGTACTTGGCACTGTCCAGTTGCATGGCCACGTAGGTGGAAAAAGCGCGGCCACCCTCGATCAGCGCCTTCATGGTCAACAGCATGCGACGCACATCCGGGTGGACGATGATCGGGTCAGCAGCCTTGTCCTTGGCTTGTGGGCCGGTCGGGGCACGGCTTTGCAGGCGATCGCGGGCGTACTCCACGGCATTCTGGTAGGAGCGCTCGGCCGACGCCAGGCCTTGAATGCCGACGCCCAGGCGCTCGTAGTTCATCATGGTGAACATGGCCGCCAGGCCTTTGTTCGGCTCACCGACGATGTAGCCGACAGCTTCGTCGAAGTTCATCACACAGGTAGCCGAAGCCTGGATGCCCATTTTGTGCTCGATCGAGCCGCAAGTGGCCGGGTTCCGCGCGCCGAGGCTACCGTTTTCGTTGACCAGGAATTTCGGCACCAGGAACAGCGAAATACCTTTCGGCCCCGCCGGTGCATCCGGCAACTTGGCCAGCACAAGATGGATGATGTTCTCGGTCAGGTCGTGTTCGCCACCCGTGATGAAGATCTTGGTGCCGCTGACCTTGTAGCTGCCGTCAGCCTGGGGCTCGGCCTTGGTGCGGATAATGCCCAGGTCAGTACCGGCATGCGGCTCGGTCAGGCACATGGAGCCGGCCCAAACGCCGGCATACATGTTCGGAAGGTATTTTTCCTTCAAGGCCTCGCTGGCGTGGGCGTTGATCGACAGGCAGGCGCCGGCGGTCAGCATCGGGTACAGGCCGAAGGCCAGGCTGGACGCGTTGACCATTTCCTCCACCTGGGCCGAGATGGCCTTGGGCATACCCATACCGCCGAACAGCGGATCGCCGCCCACGCCCACCCAGCCGCCTTCAGCGTAAGTGTTGTAGGCCTCGATGAACCCGGCTGGGGTGCGTACCGCGCCGTTGTCCCAGTGGCAGCCCTCTTCGTCGGCGGCGCGGCTGAGCGGCGCAATGGTCCTGGCGGTTACCTTGCCGGCTTCTTCCAGCACGGCGATGGCTGTGTCGGCATCGACAACCTCGGCCAGCCCGGGCAACTGCGTCCACTGCTCGGCCACGTTGAAGACTTCATTCAGTACGAAGCGCATGTCGCGCAGGGGCGCTTTATAGTCAGCCATGACAACCTCTCGCTAGTCGGGTCGGGGCGGTCTCGGGGAACCGCGACACTGGGGTTACTGGCAGTGTAACCGAACAACTTTTGCGAGACATAGGGTCATCAATAGACTGCATAGTCTCGCCTGGTCACGCCGTGCGCACTGCCCCACGCAGTGATTGTCGCCCATGCACCATGACACAATTGCGCCCCGCGCCTTTGGCACTGTAGAGCGCCTGGTCGGCGGATTTCAGCACCGCCTCGGGGTTGCGATGATCGGCCTGGCGCTCGGCCACGCCGATACTGATGGTGACCGAGACGGTGCCGCCGGTGCTGCCAGCCCGGCGCTGGCGCCCGGCGGTATCATCCTGCGGGCGGTTGTGCTGATCGCGCAGGTGCATCACGTAATTGGCGATCACTTCACGCACGGCTTCCACATGCGGCACGCATTCCGCGGCAGTCTTGCCGGCGAACACCAGAGCGAACTCTTCCCCGCCATAACGGTAGGCGCGGCCACCGCCGGTGACTTTGGACAAACGGCTGGCGACCAACCGCAGCACTTGGTCACCGACATCGTGGCCGTGGGTGTCGTTGAATTTCTTGAAGTGGTCGACATCGGTCATGGCGATCACATAGTTACGCCCCAGGCGCTGCATGCGCTCGTTCAGGGCACGGCGCCCCGGCAGGCCAGTCAGCTCGTCACGGAAGGCCATCTGATAAGCCTCGTGCGCCACTGCTGCGGCGATCATCAGCATTACCTGGCTGCACATGATGTTCAAGGTAAACGGCAGGATGAAGGTTTGCGGCAGCATCCAGAAAATGCCCAGCAGGCCGATCAACTGGGCGGCATGCAGCGGCCGGGGTGCACGCAGGTACTGCACCACCAGCAGAATGAACACACCCAGGAACAGCGGGTAGACCATCTGGATCAGGCTCATCCAGTGGCCATGCAAAGCCGGCCAGCGGATCTCCGCCAACCAGGTCAGCAACGCCTCGGGGTAGCTTTGCTGGAGGGCCACCGCCACACTGCCCACGGCAAACAGCACGGCACCGCGAGCGACCAGGTCCTGCAGCAGGTGCGTACGCTCCTGCCAGGCGCCATACAGCCCGAACAGCGCCGGCAGCAACAGGCAGACAAGGTGGAAGATCACCGCGGCGTCCTCACGCACGCGGCCATGGTCACGGTAGAAGTCGGTCTGGGTATCGAGCAGGAAGTAGGCGATGTACACCGTCAGCATCAGGAACAGCTCACGCTGGCGGCGGTAAACCGCACAGTAGGCGCCGCCCAGCAGTAGAACCAAGGTAGGCAGGACATTGAACAGCGATGTGAAAAAGACGCTGAGGTCTCTCACATAGGCTGCGGCGAGCCCTGCCAGCAACAAGAACAGCGACGGCAGGAAGTGGCTTGCGCGAACAGCGTTAAGACGAAACAAGGGTAATCTCCAACCCGGCAGATCAATAATGGCATTGTGCCCTCACTTCATCGGCAGTGCACTGGAACAGTTGAATTTGCGGTTGGATTAACGAACTTCCCATGCACCGTGTCGCATCCTTCGCGGGTAAACCCGTTCCTACGACGGCCTGTGTTCAACCCCTGATGTGTGGCCACCACCGATCAGTGTGGTAGGAGCGGGTTTACCCGCGAATACGGTGGTGGCGGCAACGGTGAACGGCGGGTGAAAATTGGCCAGCAAGGCCGGCCCTTTCGCGGGTAAACCCGCTCCTACGAGGGACCACGCTGAACCTGAAGACGTAAAAAACCCGCCTGCCGGTCAGGGCAGGCGGGTTTTGGGTAAAGCGCCAGTATCAGTACGACAGACCGAAGTGCTCTTCGTCCATCGCCATCAGGTTGTTGGCGCCCGACAGCATGGTCGCCACATGGGTACGGGTACGTGGCAGGATGCGCTGGAAGTAGAAGCGGGCTGTCTGCAGCTTGGCGGTGTAGAACGCCTCCTCGCTGGTGCCGGCTGCCAGTTTCTCGGCGGCCAGGCGGGCGATGTCGGCCCAGAAGTAGGCCAGGCAGGCATAGCCGGAGTACATCAGGTAATCGACCGAAGCCGCACCCACTTCTTCACGGTCCTTCATGGCAGCCATGCCCACTTTCATGGTCAGCTCGCCCCACTCCTTGTTGATGGCCGCCAGCGGTTCGACGAACTCCTTGACCGCTTCGTTACCTTCCTGCGCCTGGCAGAACTTGTGCACGATCTTGGTGAAGCCCTTCAGTGCTTCGCCCTGAGTCATCAGCACTTTGCGACCGAGCAGGTCGAGGGCCTGAATACCGGTAGTGCCTTCGTACAGCATGGAGATACGGCTGTCGCGCACGTTCTGCTCCATGCCCCATTCGGCGATGAAGCCATGGCCACCGTAGATCTGTACGCCGTGGTTGGCGGCTTCGAAACCGACTTCGGTCATGAATGCCTTGGCGATCGGGGTCAGGAACGCCAGCAGGGCGTCAGCCTTCTTGCGCTCTTCTTCGTCCTGGCTGTACTTGACGATGTCCACCTGCTTGGCGGTGAAGTAAACCATCGCGCGGTTGCCTTCGGCGAAGGCCTTCATGGTCAGCAGCATGCGGCGCACGTCGGGATGGACGATAATCGGGTCAGCGGCCTTGTCCGGTGCTTTCGGGCCGGTCAGGGAACGCATCTGCAGGCGCTCACGGGCGTACTTCAAGCCACCCTGGAACGCGACCTCGGCGTGAGCCAGGCCTTGCAGCGCGGTCCCCAGACGAGCAGTGTTCATGAAGGTGAACATGCAGTTCAGGCCTTTGTTGGCTGGGCCGATCAGGTAGCCGGTGGCAGCATCGAAGTTCATGACGCAGGTGGCGTTACCGTGGATGCCCATCTTGTGTTCGATCGAGCCGCAGCTCACGCCGTTGCGCTCGCCCACACCGCCTTCGGCGTTGGGCAGGAACTTCGGCACGATGAACAGTGAAATACCCTTGGTGCCGGCCGGTGCGTCCGGCAGGCGGGCCAGAACGATATGGACGATGTTGTCGGCCATGTCGTGCTCACCGGCCGAAATGAAGATCTTGGTGCCCGACACTTTGTAGCTACCATCGGCCTGTGGCTCGGCCTTGGTGCGCAGCATGCCCAGGTCGGTCCCGCAGTGCGGTTCAGTCAGGCACATGGTGCCGGTCCACTCGCCGGACACCAGCTTGGTCAGGTAGGTGTGCTGCTGCTCGGCAGTGCCATGCGCAGAAATAGTGTTCATCGCGCCATGCGACAGGCCTGGGTACATACCCCACGACCAGTTCGAGCCACCGACCATTTCGCTCAGGGCCAGGCCCAGCGATTCTGGCAGGCCTTGGCCGCCATGTTCGACGTCATGTGCCAGGCTCGGCCAGCCGCCTTCGACGAACTGCTGGTAGGCTTCCTTGAAGCCGGTTGGGGTTTTCACCCCCGATTCGCTCCAGGTGCAGCCTTCCTGGTCACCCACGCGGTTCAGCGGCGACAACACCTGCTCACAGAACTTCGCGCCTTCTTCAAGGATCGCGTCGACCATGTCGGGCGTGGCGTCCTGGCAGCCCGGCAGGCTCTGATAGTGCGCCTCATAGCCAAGCAGCTCGTCGCGAACGAAGCGGATATCACGCAAGGGGGCTTTGTAGTCAGGCATTGCGATGAACCTCTAGGTGAGTTCTGTGGGGTGACCCGCGCTTGGCGGAAGCCGATCAAACAGTTGTTTGAAACTTACGTTTAGCTCAGCTTTCTGTCAAGGATGGACTATGGTGCCATTTACGCCACGAAAAATGGCAAATCAGTCATGCGATGGCACAAACCCTTGTAGGAGCGGGCTTGCCCGCGAAGAGGCCCGACCAGACAAAATTGTTGTCTGATCGGACGCATTCGCGGGCAAGCCCGCTCCTACAAGGGCAGGCGCTGAAATAAGGGATGAAGCAAATGTTCAGGCGTAGGTGTCGATGATCCGGCCAAGCATTTCGTCGGATGCCTTGACGACCTTTGCGCCGAGCTCGACTTCGGTCTTGCCCACCGCCTGTTGCACGACACTGGTGGCCAAGTCCATCTGCTGGCTGCGGTCGACCGCGCGCAGGCGTTCGGCCTGAAAATCGCTGGACTGGCTAGTGGCGGTACGTTCGGCAGTGGTGTTGGCGATCTGGCTGGCGGCCTGATCGACGCGGTTCTGGCCGGTCTGGATTGCGCTCAGGCCCGCGTAGTAGGCGGAGCTACCGGTGATTTCCATGTCAGGACTCCATTGACGCTGGATGACGAACAGCCCCAATTAAAACAGGCTAGGGGCGAAAAGGCCCGTTTAAATCCCTAATAGCTCAATGCCAGTTGATAGGCCTTGGGTATTCCTGCACTGGCCGCTTCGCGGGTAAACCCGCGCCCACAACGGTATGCGTTCCCTCGTAGGAGCGGGTTTACCCGCGAAGAGGCCGGGCCTGCAACACACTAATCCAACAGATCCAGCTGCAGATGCTCAGCCACCATGTCGGCACTGGCCTGCTTGAGCTTGGGCACCCGCCCCAGGCAAGGCGCCGGCAGGCGCTCTGCAAGGCTGGCCAGGTTCTCTTCCAGGCGTGAGGTGCGCGGCTCGATGATGTTTGCCACCCAACCCGCCAACTGCAGCCCATCACGCTCGATCGCTTCGGCGCTGAGCAAGGCATGGCTGATGCAACCCAACCGCACGCCTACCACCAGAATCACCGGCAACCGCAGGGCAACGGCAAGGTCGGACAGGTTTTCCAGGCCCGACAGCGGTACACGCCAGCCACCGGCCCCCTCTATCAAGGTGAAGTCGGCATTTTGTTGCAGCACATTGCGCATCGCCGCGAGCAGTTCAGGTACAGCCAGCGTCACCCCTGCCTCGCGCGCCGCCACATGCGGGGCTATAGCAGGCTCGAAGGCAAACGGATTGACCTGCTCATAGGGCAGCTTGACCGTGCTTTCGTCGATCAGCGCCAGGGCATCGCTATTGCGCAAGCCTTTCGGCGTCATGGTGCAGCCCGAGGCCACCGGCTTGGCACCCAGCGTGCTCATGCCCTGCAAACGCGCCGCATGCAACAGGCCGGCGGCGATGGTGGTCTTACCGACATCGGTATCGGTACCCGCAATGAAAAAGGCCTGGCTCATCGTGCTCCCCTTACACCTGTGGCTTGCGCAACACACCATAGACCACTTGATAGGTGGCTGGCAGCCCCGCGGGCTGGCGAAATGCCTCATAGGCCTGCAACAGGCCCTGCATTCGCGCCCGGCCGGTGAGGCCGGAAGGTCGCCCAGGGTTCAGATTGTGCGCCCCCAACGCCTTCAGTTCGTGGGTCAGGCTGCGCACATCCGGGTAGTGCAGCACATGCGGGCACCGCTCTAGCTCAAGCTGTTCAAAACCGCTGGCTGCGCACAGGCGCTGATAGTCTTCGAAACGGCGGAAGCGGTTTACATGCACCAGGCCATCCACCGCCTGCCAGCTGGCGCGCAGTTCGTCGAGGGTGCCCACGCACAGGCTGCTGAAGGCCAGTACACCGCCTGGGCACAGCACCCGCTGCGCCTCGGCCAGCACACTGGCGAACTGATCGCACCACTGCACCGCCAGGCTGGAAAACACCAGGTCGATGCTGCCATCGGGCAGCGGCAAACGCTCGGCGTCGCCAACCACGTGATACTGCGCCCCACCCTTAACATGACGGGCATGAAGCAACATGCCCTCGGCAATATCCACCGCCACGCCGCTGGCCTGGGCGAAACGCTCAGCCAGCATGCGGCTGAAATGGCCGGTGCCACTGCCCAGGTCCAGCCAGTGTGACGGCTGCAGGCCTGCCGGCAACTGCTCCAGCAGGCTCAGGCCTACAGCGCGCTGAAGGGCCGCCACGCTGTCGTAGCTGGCCGCGGCGCGGGAGAACGAGGCCGCCACCTGGCGCTTGTCGGGTAATGCGCCGGGCAGGGTCGGACGGGAAAGGTCAGTCATCGCCACTCTCATGCAGAAAACTCTTGATGCCCGCCGCCAGCTCCTGCGGGTACTCCAGCAAAAACGCGTGGGAACTGTCTTCGACCAGGCCCACTTCTACATCGGGCAACAGCTCGCTCAACGCCTTTGCCGCCTCTGCCGGCACTAGTGCATCGCTGCCGGCGAACAGGTGCAGTTGCGGGCCATCATAGGCCTGCAAGGCTTCACGGGTGTCCAGCTTGGCCAGCACTTCAAGGCCAGTGGCCAGGTACAACGGGTCGGTATCCGGCACGCCGACACCCAGTTGGCGCAACAGGGTGCGCGGCTGCAGGGCGCCGTCGCTGCACAGGGTACGGAAGCGCTTGAGGGTAACCTGAGTATGGTTGCGGCAACCGTCGAGGAAGGTGCCGAAGGTGTCTTCGGCCATGCCATGGGGCCAATCTGGCCGGGCCAGGAAGCTGGGGTTGCTGGCCAAGGTCAGCAGCCCGCAGCAGTGGTCGCCACGCTTGTGCGCCAGCGCGCTGGCCAACATGCCACCCAGTGACCAGCCACCCAGCCAGACATTGTTGGGCAGCTTGCGGTCCAGATGGTCGATCCAGGCCTGCACATCGCTGTGGGCCAGTTCTGGCAGGGGCATCAGCTCTACCTGCAGGCGGGCGTCCTGGGCTCGCAGGCTAGCGGCCAGCGGCTCCAGCGCAGCAGTTCCCAAGCCCCAGCCGGGCAATAGAACAAGTCGATTACGCATCGGCGTTCTCCAACTGTGGATAACACTCGGCCAATGCATTCAACAATAGCTGCACCTGCGCCTCGCTGTGTGCGGCGCTCAGGGTTACCCGCAGGCGTGCGCTGCCAGCCGGCACGGTGGGTGGACGGATGGCCGTCACCAGCAAGCCGCGCTCACGCAGCAGGCGTGACAGGCGCAACGCCTGCGCACTGTCGCCGATCACGATGGGCTGGATCGGCGTCGGGCTGTCCATCAACTGCAGCCCCAGCTGCTGCGCGCCTTCTCGGAACTGGCGAATCAAGGCTGCCAGGTGCTCACGACGCCAGGTTTCGCGGCGCAGCAGCTCCAGGCTCTTGAGTGTGGCGCAGGCCAGCGCCGGTGGCTGGCTGGTGGTGTAGATATAGGGGCGGGCGAACTGTACCAGCGCCTCGATCAGCGCTTCGCTGCCAGCAACAAAGGCGCCCGCAGTGCCGCAAGCCTTGCCCAGCGTGCCGATCAGCACCGGTACGTCATCCACGCCCAGGCCAAAGTGCTCGACGATGCCGCCGCCCTGTGCGCCCAAGGTACCCAGGCCATGGGCATCGTCAACCATCAGCCAGGCTCCGCGGGCACGGGCGACATCAGCCAGCGCCGGCAGGTCGGCCAGGTCACCGTCCATGCTGAATACGCCATCGGTCACCACCAGGGTATTGCCGACTGCCTTGTCCAGGCGGCTGGCCAGGCTGGCCGGGTCGTTATGCAGGTAGCGGTTGAAGCGGGCACCACTGAGCAGCCCGCCATCCAGCAGCGAGGCATGGTTGAGGCGGTCTTGCAGTACCGTGTCGCCCTGCCCCACCAGCGCGGTGATGGCGCCCAGATTGGCCATATAGCCGGTGGAGAACAACAGGGCGCGCGGGCGGCCGGTGAGTTCAGCCAGTGCCTCTTCAACCTGATGGTGCGGGGTGCTGTGGCCAACCACCAGGTGCGAGGCACCACCTCCCACACCCCAGCGCTCGGCGCCGGCCTGCCAGGCGGCGATCACCTCGGGGTGGTTGGCCAGGCCCAGGTAGTCATTGCTGCAGAAGGCCAGCAACCGCTGGCCGTCGACCACCACTTCCGGCCCTTGCGGGCTTTCCAGCAATGGCCGCTGCCGATACAGGTCTGCGGCGCGCCGTTCGGCCAGGCGCGCTGCCAGGTCGAAAGCCATGTCAGGCTGTCGCGGCTTCGTAGAACATCTCGCTGCTGCGCTGCTCGACCAGCGCTTGCTCGATGGCTGCCTGGTGCACTTCGTCGGCGTGCTCTTCACGCGCTTCGGGCTTGATGCCCAGGCGTGCGAACAGCTGCATGTCCTTGTCGGCCTGGGGGTTGGCGGTGGTCAACAGCTTTTCGCCGTAGAAGATCGAGTTGGCGCCCGCCATGAAGGCCAGGGCCTGCATCTGCTCGTTCATCTGCTCGCGGCCGGCGGACAGGCGCACGTGAGACTTGGGCATGAGGATCCGGGCCACGGCCAGCATACGGATAAAGTCGAACGGGTCGACGTCCTCTTCCTCAGCCAGCGGCGTGCCGGCCACCTTGACCAGCATGTTGATCGGCACCGACTCCGGATGCTCCGGTAGGTTGGCCAGCTGGATCAGCAGGCCGGCACGGTCATCCAGCGACTCACCCATGCCCAGAATGCCACCAGAGCAGATTTTCATCCCGGCATCGCGCACGTAGGCCAGGGTCTGCAGGCGCTCGCTGTAGGTACGCGTGGTGATGATGCTGCCGTAGAACTCCGGCGAGGTGTCGAGGTTGTGGTTGTAGTAGTCCAGACCAGCCTGGGCCAGGGCCTTGGTCTGCTCCTGGTCGAGTTTGCCGAGGGTCATGCAGGTTTCCAGGCCCATGGCCTTGACGCCTTTGACCATCTCCAGCACGTAGGGCATGTCTTTGGCCGACGGGTGTTTCCACGCCGCCCCCATGCAGAAACGGGTAGAACCGATGGCTTTGGCGCGGGCAGCTTCCTCCAGCACCTTCTGCACTTCCATCAGCTTCTGTTTCTCCAGCCCGGTGTTGTAGTGACCGGACTGCGGACAATATTTGCAATCTTCCGGGCAGGCGCCGGTCTTGATCGACAGCAAGGTCGAAACCTGCACGCGGTTGGGGTCGAAATGCGCGCGGTGCACGGTCTGCGCCTGGAACAGCAAGTCATTGAACGGTTGCTGGAACAGCGCCTTGACCTCGGCCAGGGACCAGTCGTGACGTGTTGTTGCAGTTGTGCTGGCGCTCATCGGCGTTTCCTTGTTTAGGCTGTAGCTGGCGCCGGGACAGGAAAGCCCGCCAGCGCATCACGGATAGCTCGCATAGTCATGGAAGGCCTATGAACTGTCAACTGCACTGGAAGCGACTGGTTTACAAGTGCTCACTTATTAATCAGAAGTGCTTGTTATGCGATGAGCCTGCCGAACAGCATTACCCGCTGTGCATCACCTGCGAACAGGCGCTGCCCTGGCTGGGTGATCAGTGCCGGCATTGCGCCCTGCCCCTGCCTATGGCCGGCTTGACCTGCGCCCCATGTGGCCGCTGCTTGCCGGCCTTCGATCAGGTCATTGCCCTGTGGCATTTCGGCTTTCCGGTGGACACGTTGATCAGCCGTTTCAAGCACAATCGCCAATGGCCTTTGGGGCGCCTGATGGCTGAACTGCTGGGGCAGGGGCTGCTGTATCGCTATGCCGAAGGGTTGCCTCGCCCTGACCTGCTGTTGCCTGTGCCTTTGGCCAGGCGTCGACTGCGCGAGCGGGGGTTCAACCAGGCAGGGATGCTTGGGCGGTGGTTGTCATCGCACGTCGGCGTAACCTGCAACGAGCGTTTGCTGGTCCGCACACGCGAGACACCGGCACAGCAACATCTGGGCGCCAAGGCACGGCAGCGCAATTTACGCCAGGCGTTCGCGGTAAAGGGCGAACTGGAAGGCAAGCATGTCGCCATCGTCGATGATGTGTTGACCACCGGTGCCACTGCGCAGGCTATCGCCCAGGCACTGCGCAAGGCAGGTGCGCGGCGGGTGGATGTGTATTGCCTGGCACGTACGCCCAAACCGGGGTATGTATGACCAGGCGCGACCTGCCCATTTGTAAAGCACCCTTGTATACGGAATACCCATGTCCCTACCCCCCGTTCTCACCCAGCACATCGCCCGCCGCCCACAGCGCATCGCGCTGCTGCAGCACATTGCCGAACAAGGCTCGATCACCCGCGCCGCCAAGGCCGCGGGTATCAGCTACAAGGCGGCCTGGGATGCCATCGACGAGCTCAACAATCTGGCCAGCCAGCCCTTGGTCAAGCGCAGCACCGGTGGCCGTGGCGGTGGCGGTGCGCATCTGTCGCCGGAAGGCGAGCGGGTGTTGCGCCTGTACCAAAGGCTGCAGGCCCTGCAGGCACAAATCCTTGAGGCCGCCGAAGAATCCGGCGACCTCGACCTGCTCGGGCGCCTGATGCTGCGCACCAGTGCGCGCAACCAGTTGCAGGGCCAGGTCAGCGGCCTGCGCCCTGAAGGCCGGTATGACCGCGTCAGCCTGGCATTGGGTGGCGGGTTGGAGATCGATGCGCTGATCACCCACGACAGCACGGCGCGCCTGGAGCTGACCCTGGGAACGATGGTGGTGGCGCTGCTAAAGGCCGGGTGGGTGCGGTTGCTGGCGCAAGAGGAAGAAGCCGAGGGAGGCAGCAACTGTTTGAGCGCAACGGTGGAAGAAGTGCTGGCCGAGGAGGATGGCCCCAGCGAGGTCAGGCTGGCGCTGGGGAATGGCCAGACGTTGTGTGCCATTGCAGAGGCGCAGTGGTTGGCTGGGCAACAATTGGCGGCCGGCAGCTCGGTGCGGGTGCAGTTCCATCCGTCCTATGTGCTGATCGGGATACCGGCATAGCCTGGCCACACGGCAAGCGGATTGCGGGCCTGCCTGTGAAGAAGCCGGCACAGGCATAACGCGCTACCATGGCCCCACGCCGCTTACCCTCCGGAGCCACCATGTCCCACCCCTTTGACACCCTCACCCCCGACCTGGTCCTGGACGCAGTGGAAAGCCTGGGCTTTCTCAGCGACGCTCGGGTGCTGGCGCTGAACAGCTACGAGAACCGCGTGTACCAGGTGGGCATCGAAGACGCGCAGCCGTTGATTGCCAAGTTCTACCGCCCAGGCCGCTGGAGCGATGCAGCCATCCTCGAAGAACACGCCTTCACGGCCGAACTCGCCGACTGCGAAGTCCCGGTGGTTGCGCCCATGCAGCACAATGACCGCACTTTGTTCGAACACAAGGGCTTCCGCTTCACGCTGTTCCCCCGTCGCGGCGGCCACGCCCCCGAACCTGGCAACCTCGACCAGTTGTATCGCCTGGGCCAGTTACTTGGCCGCCTGCATGGCGTGGGCGCCAGCAAGCCGTTCAAGCACCGTGAGGCACTGGCTGTGGACAACTTTGGCCACGCCTCGCTGAACACCTTGCTGGAGGGTAATTTTGTCCCGCGTGAACTGCAGCCGGCGTTCGAGTCCGTGGCCCGCGATCTGCTCAAGCGGGTGGAGGACATCTACGCTCGCACACCACACCAGCTCATCCGCCTGCACGGCGACCTGCACCCCGGCAACCTGATGCACCGTGACGAGGTGTACCACGTGGTCGACCTCGACGATTGCCGCATGGGCCCAGCGGTGCAAGACCTGTGGATGATGCTGGCCGGCAACCGTGAGGAGCGCCTGGGGCAACTGGCCGAGCTGATCGACGGCTACAACGAGTTCCACGACTTCGACCCGCGCGAACTGGCCCTGATCGAGCCCCTGCGCGCCCTGCGCCAGCTGCACTATAGCGCCTGGCTGGCAAGGCGCTGGGACGACCCGGCGTTCCCGCCCAGCTTCCCTTGGTTCGGCCAGCCACGCTACTGGGGCGACCAGATTCTCGCCTTGCGCGAACAGATGGCTGCGCTGGATGAAGCTCCGCTGAAATTGTTCTAGAAGCACGCCCGCCTCTGTCTACAATAGGCGTCGCTTTATTTAGCAACCTAAGCAAGGATTCTGCATGCACGCCGCAAACCCGCGTCGCGGGTACATACTGGGCTTGAGCGCCTACATCATCTGGGGCCTTTTCCCCCTCTACTTCAAGGCAATCCAGAGCGTCCCGGCGGTGGAGATCATTGTCCACCGGGTGCTCTGGTCAGCACTGTTCGGCTCGCTGCTGCTACTGGTGTGGAAACACCCCGGCTGGTGGCGTGAACTGCGCAACAACCCGCGCCGGCTGGGCATCCTGGCACTGAGCGGGGCACTGATCGCCGGTAACTGGCTGACCTACGTGTGGTCGGTGAACAACGGCCGTATGCTCGAGGCCAGCCTGGGCTATTACATCAACCCGCTGATCAATGTACTGCTGGGCATGCTGATTCTTGGTGAGCGCCTGCGCCGCCTGCAATGGCTGGCGGTGGGCATGGCTACCGTGGGTGTGGCGCAGCAGGTGTGGCAAGTGGGCAGCCTGCCGTGGGTGTCGCTGGTGCTGGCGTTGAGCTTCGGCTTCTATGGGCTGATCCGTAAGCAGGCGCCGGTGGCTGCGCTGCCCGGCCTGGTGGTGGAAACCTGGATGCTGGTACCGCTGGCCCTTGGCTGGCTGCTACTGCACCCGGCAGCGATGAGTGCCCAGGGCGCGTTCTATACCAGCAGCGAGGCGCTGTGGCTGATGGCGGCCGGGCCGGTGACGCTGGTGCCGCTGGTATGCTTCAACGCCGCCGCACGGCACCTGCCGTACACCACGCTGGGCTTCCTGCAGTACCTGGCGCCGACCTTGGTGCTGTTGCAGGCCGTAGTGCTGTTCGACGAGCATTTGTCGTCGAGCACCCTGGCGGCCTTCATGTTCATTTGGGCAGGTTTGGCGATTTACAGCGTCGATGCATGGCTGAACTTGCGCAAACGTAGCTGATCAGAAAACGATCAAAACTCTGCAGGTCATGTAGCGCCTGGCCTGCAGAGACATCTCCATAGGTTATCCACACCCTCGTCCCCGCACTTTGTGCACAAGCCGCTGATAATTGGGCATTTTTTGAGCAAAACAGTACAAGGCACGTGATACCTGGGCTGGAGAGGTACACCCCCAGGTTATCCACAGGGCCTTCCCCGTGATATCGGGATAACCGCAGATGGCCGCTTCGCGACACAAGACCGACATTTGTCCGGTGTACACAGGAACCTGAGGGAGCGGCCTTGTGTCGCGATTGGGCCGCAAAGCGGCCTCGGCAGCCTCTGTTCAATCCTCTGCCCGCAGCTTCAACTCCACCATCAAGTCATCCGCCAAGCTCTCTAGCTTCTGCTGCAGTTCATCCAGCGGCAAGGTCAGCGGCAGCGCCAGCAACGCGTCAGCGTGGAACAACGGCTCACTGCTCATCGGCGCCGGCCGCACTTCTGTGGAAAACCGCTCGACGTTTACCTGCAACTCGGCCAGCAAGCGGGTAATGTCCCGCACGATACCCGGCCGGTCGTTACCCACCAGCTCCATGGCAATCGGCTTCCAGGTGCACGACGGCTCGATCCCGCTCTCGGCAATCAGCACGCGAATGTCATACCTGGCCAGCCCCTGCAGCGAGGCCACAAGCTCGGCGTAATTCTCTGCCGGCACCGCCACCCGCAGAATCCCAGCAAACTGCCCGGCCATACGCGACATGCGGCTTTCCAGCCAGTTACCACTGTGGTCGGCAATGCACTGGGCAATACGTTCGACCTGGCCGGCCTTGTCAGGGGCAATTACAGTCAGTACAAGATGATCCACAAGCCCTTCCTCGTGTCGGACCGCGCCGGGCGGCAGAAAATCGGGGGATCGAGTCAGTATAGGCAAGGCGCGGCAACCTGCCGCAGGGCAATCTGCACAGCCAATCGTGTACTGTTTCAAGATTTATCTGGAACAATCCACCTGTTTTTTGCGAACATACCTACTCCCAGCGTGACCATACGCGACCAACGGGTCGCATAACGGCGCTTTTAGTCTGATTTTGCCCCGCCTACTGCTTCATGTAGTATCCCGTGGCGCGGACTACAAAACGTCGTTTGGATGTCTGCCAAGGCGCCTGTGAAAATACGCACACTGCCCGCCAGCCTGTCTGGCAGGCCGCACCCAGCCGCCCCCGAGCAACCCCGGAGGCATGCACTGGTGCCGTGTTTAGAGAAGCGCTACAGGCTTAATACAGAAGAGCGAAATAGCTGAGCAGAGTGAGGCAAGCAATGACTGGATACGTTCAAGTCGGTGGCCTTCAGGTCGCCAAGGTCCTGTACGACTTCGTGAACAACGAAGCCATCCCCGGGACCGGCATCGTCGCCGAGCAGTTCTGGGCGGGTGCAGAGAAGATCATCAATGACCTCGCTCCAAAGAACAAAGCCCTGCTCGCCAAGCGCGACGAGCTGCAAGCCAAGATCGACGCCTGGCACCAGGCACGCAAAGGCCAGGCCCACGACGCCGCAGCCTACAAAGCATTCCTCCAGGAAATCGGCTACCTGCTGCCACAAGCCGACGATTTCCAGGCCACCACCCAGAATGTGGACGAAGAAATCGCCCACATGGCCGGTCCACAACTGGTCGTGCCGGTGATGAACGCCCGCTTCGCCCTGAACGCCGCCAACGCCCGCTGGGGTTCGCTGTACGATGCCCTGTACGGCACCGACGCCATCAGCGATGAAGGCGGCGCCGAAAAAGGCCAGGGTTACAACAAGATACGCGGCGACAAGGTCATCGCCTTCGCCCGCGCCTTCCTCGACGAAGCCGCGCCACTGGCCGCCGGCTCGCACGTCGACTCCACGGGCTATCGCATCGAAGGCGGCAAGCTGGTTGTTGCCCTGAAAGGCGGCAGCAACACTGGCCTACGCGACGATGCGCAACTGATTGGCTTCCACGGCGACGCCGCCGCGCCCACTGCTGTGCTGCTCAAGCACAACGGCCTGCACTTCGAAATCCAGGTCGATGCCAGCACCCCGGTCGGCAGCACCGACGCCGCTGGCGTCAAAGACATCCTGATGGAGTCGGCACTGACCACCATCATGGACTGCGAAGACTCGGTTGCAGCCGTCGACGCTGACGACAAAGTCATCGTCTACCGCAACTGGCTGGGCTTGATGAAAGGCGACCTGGCCGAAAGCGTGAGCAAGGGTGGCAAAACCTTCACCCGCACCATGAACCCGGACCGCGAGTACGCTGCGCCTAACGGCGGCAGCGTGACCCTGCACGGTCGTTCGTTGCTGTTCGTGCGCAACGTTGGCCACCTGATGACCAACCCGGCGATCCTCGATGCCCAGGGCAACGAAATCCCCGAAGGTATCCAGGACGGGCTGTTCACCAACCTGATCGCCCTGCACAATCTCAACGGTAACACTAGCCGCAAGAATACCCGCAGCGGCAGCGTGTACATCGTCAAGCCGAAGATGCACGGCCCTGAGGAAGTGGCCTTCGCCGCCGAGATCTTCAGCCAGGTCGAAGACCTGCTGGGCATGCCACGCAACACCGTCAAGGTCGGCATCATGGACGAGGAACGCCGTACCACGGTCAACCTCAAATCCTGCATCAAGGCAGCCGCCGAGCGCGTGGCGTTCATCAATACCGGCTTCCTTGACCGCACTGGCGATGAAATCCACACCTCGATGGAAGCCGGCGCCGTGGTGCGCAAAGGTGCCATGAAGAACGAGAAGTGGATCGGCGCCTACGAAAACAACAACGTCGACGTTGGCCTGGCCACCGGCCTGCAAGGCCGTGCGCAGATCGGCAAAGGCATGTGGGCCATGCCTGACCTGATGGCCGCCATGCTCGAGCAGAAGATCGCCCACCCACTGGCCGGTGCCAACACCGCCTGGGTACCGTCGCCAACTGCCGCCACCCTGCACGCCCTGCACTACCACAAGGTGGACGTACAGGCGCGCCAGCGTGAACTGGCTTCACGTACCCCGGCGTCGGTGGATGACATTCTGGCCATTCCGCTGGCTGCCGACACCAACTGGTCGGCCGAAGAGATCCGCAACGAGCTGGACAACAACGCCCAGGGCATTCTCGGCTACGTGGTGCGCTGGATCGACCAGGGCGTGGGTTGCTCGAAGGTGCCGGACATCAACAACGTCGGCCTGATGGAAGACCGTGCCACCCTGCGCATCTCCGCCCAGCTGCTGGCCAACTGGCTGCGCCACGGCGTGGTCAGCCAGGAACAGGTGCTGGAAAGCCTCAAGCGCATGGCCGTGGTGGTCGATCAGCAGAACGCTGGCGACCCACTGTACCGCCCAATGGCGCCGAACTTCGACGACAACGTGGCGTTCCAGGCGGCTGTGGAACTGGTAGTGGAAGGTGGCAAGCAACCGAACGGTTATACCGAGCCGGTACTGCACCGCCGTCGCCGCGAGTTCAAGGCGCGTAACGGGTTGTAAGCAGCATCTGCGCCAGGGGGGCCGTTTTACGGTCCCCCCTGCGCATCATCCAATTTTCAGTTCTTTGTTCACCAGCTCCAACAGCTTGCCCAGATCCACCGGCTTGAGCAGGAAGTCCACCACCCCCAGGTGCATCACATCCACTGCCTCTTCCACATCGGTGTCGCCCGACACCACAATGATCGACAACGCCGCCCGCTCCGACGCACGAATCGTCCTGATCAAGTCCAGTCCACTTTCAGGCTGCATGCGCAAATCGGTAATCATCAAGCCGATACGCTTCTGGTAGTGCAGGTACAACCTGGCTTCCTCGGCCCCATCCGCGCCCACCGCATCGATGCCCCGGCTTTTCAGGTACAGAATCAGCGCCTCGCGGTTAACCGCGTTGTCATCCACCACCAGCACCAACGGTCTGGCTGCCACAGGCGCATTTTGGTTTATCACAGCCAAGGCCTCGCGCTCGGCGTCGCTCAGGATGTCGGTGTGCTCAGGCATGCTCATCTCGTCAAAAAAATTCCGCTTCAGCATTAGGACCGCATTACTCGCGTAACCCGTTTCGCCTTTCGTCGGGTCTTTGACAAGGGCGCTCATAGACTTACGTCCAATGGGCACCACCCCGCCGCAAGCCGACCATGGAGGCAGAGAACAACATGGCCGGTACCTATATATAGATATATATAGTTCGGCATAGCGATACGGTCAGTTTCATGAGCAAAAAGGACGCCTACAGCCAGGCGGGCAAGACAGCGGTACTGCAAAACATTCAAGGCACATTGCAGTTCCTGCAGCGCTTTCCGCCGTTCAACCAGATGGAGCACAGCCACCTGGCCTTCTTGGTCGAGCAGTGCCAGCTGCGCTTCTACGCCTGCGGTGAAAGCATCGTCAAACCTGCCGACGGGCCGGTCGAGCACTTCTACATCGTCAAGCAGGGCCGCGTGGTTGGCGAGCGCCAGCACCTGGCCAAACCAGGTGTCGAGACCACGTTCGAGATCACCAGCGGCGAGTGCTTCCCGCTGGCAGCCCTGCTGGGTGAGCGAGCAACCCGCACCGAGCACCTGGCCGGGGAAGACACCTTCTGCCTGCAACTGAACAAGGCCGCATTCATCCGCGTGTTCTCGATGTCTGAAGTGTTTCGGGATTTTGCCCTGCGCGGTGTCAGCAGCCTGCTTGATCAGGTCAATCAGCAAGTACGCCAGCGCGCTGTGGAAACCCTCGGCACCCAATACTCGCTGAACACCCCCCTGGGTGAACTGGCCATGCGTCACCCGGTGGTGTGCAGCGCCAATACGCCCCTGCGCGAGGCCGTGCGGCTGATGCACGAGCAACAGGTGGGCAGCATCGTGGTGGTCGACCCGCAGCGCTACCCCATCGGTATCTTCACCTTGCGCGACCTGCGCCAGGTGGTGGCGACAATAGATGCAGACCTGGGCGCCGCCATCGACCGGCACATGACGGCCAAACCGTTCTACCTCCCACCCCAGGCCAGCGCCTTTGATGCCGCCATGGCCATGACCGAGCGGCATATTGCCCATGTATGCCTGGTGGAAAACCGGCGCCTGTGCGGGGTGGTTTCCGAGCGCGACCTGTTTTCCCTGCAACGGGTCGATCTGGTTCACCTGGCACGCACCATACGCCATGCGCCCCGCCTGGATACGCTGGTTTCACTGCGGGGCGAAATCAGCCAGCTTGTAGAACGCATGCTGGCCCATGGCGCATCGTCGACGCAGATCACCCAGATCATTACCTTGCTCAACGACCATACCGTGTGCCGAGTCATCGAACTGGCCCTGGCCGAACGTGGCGACCCGGGCGTGCCGTTCAGCTGGCTGTGCTTTGGCAGCGAAGGACGACGCGAGCAGACCCTGCACACGGACCAGGACAACGGCATCCTCTTCGAAGCAGTCGACAGCGCCGAGGCCGACGCCATCCGCGCTCGCCTGCTGCCGCTGGCGCAATACATCAACCAGTGCCTGGCCCAGTGCGGTTTTACCCTGTGCATGGGTAACGTCATGGCCGGCAACCCAGAACTGTGCCTGTCGCGCAGCGAGTGGGCGCGACGCTTTGCCGGGTTTGTTCGCGAAGCCAGCCCGGAGAACCTGCTGGGCTCGAGCATCTACTTCGACCTACGGGTAGTGTGGGGCGACGAGCAAGGCTGCGAGCAACTGCGCCAGGGCCTGCTGGCACAGGTAGCCGACAACCGCATCTTCCAGCGCATGATGGCTGACAACGCCCTGCGCCAACGCCCGCCGGTGGGCCGGTTGCGCGAGTTCGTGCTGACACGCCAGGGCAACGACAAGGCGGCGACTCTCGACCTCAAGGTCCAGGGCCTGACGCCCTTCGTGGATGGTGCCCGTTTGCTCGCTCTGGCCAATGGCATAGCTGCCTGCAATACCCTGGAGCGCCTGCGCCAACTGGTAGCCAAGGGCGTGATCGAACCGTTGGACGGCGCCGCCTATGAAGAGGCCTACCACTTCATCCAGCAAACCCGCATGCAGCAGCACCAGCGCCAGATACGCGACAACCTGCCTTACTCCAACCGGCTCGACCCGGACAGCCTCAACCACCTGGACCGGCGCATCCTGCGCGAGTCGCTGCGCCAGGCCCAGCGCCTGCAAAGCAGCCTGGCCTTGAGGTACCAGTTGTGAGCCTGTTCGCCTGGCTGCGCCCCAGCGCGCCCGAGCTGGACCACGCCACACGCCAGCGCCTGGCCCGGTTGCCCAAGCCCGTGCCGCTGGGGGTATGTACCCTGCGCGAGCAGCGCTGGGTGGTGCTGGACCTGGAAACCAGCGGGCTCAACCCCAACCGTGATCAGGTACTGTCGATCGGGGCGGTGGCCATCGAAGACGGTGCCATCGACTTTGCCCAGCAGTTCGAACGCACATTGCACCGCCCTTTGCAGAAGACCAACGCCAGCGTACTGATCCACGGCTTGGGCCCCAGCGCCCTGGCTGCCGGTTGCGACCCGGCCGAGGCCCTGCTGGATTTGCTCGATTTCATTGGCAACAGCCCGGTGCTGGCGTTTCACGCGCCATTCGACCAACGCATGCTGGCCCGTGCGCTGAAAGAGAGCCTGGGTTACCGCTTGCAGTCGCCGTTTCTCGATATTGCCGAACTGGCGCCGATGCTCAACCCCGACACAGTGCTGCGCGAGGCCGGGCTGGATGACTGGGTAGCGCGGTTTGGCTTGCAGGTTGAAGAACGCCATCATGCCAGTGCCGATGCCCAGGTGACCGCAGAACTGGCGCTGATCCTGTTCAGCCAGGCCCGGCGCCAGCAACTGGACAGCCCGCTGCAGCTGGAGCAACGGTTGCGCGGGTGGCGACGGCGCAAGATGCAGAGTCATGGTTTGTAGGGATAGGCACTGAAAATTCCAAGGCATACCCTTCAGCCTTTTCCATGATGGCAATCCGATAAGCGTCCATTGCACCCACCCCCTCCCCTCTGCAACAATCGCGAATAATTATCGTTAGTTAATGCATTCGTTCCGGGGGGACGCTGCTTGTCTTCTGCACAAAGCCCACACGCCGATCTGGTCGGTGCGCTGTACCGCGACCACCGCGGCTGGCTGCTCGCCTGGCTGCAACGCAGCATGGCCTGCCGCCAACGTGCTGAAGACCTGAGCCAGGACACCTTCGTGCGCCTGCTTGGTCGTGAGCAACTGGACACCCCCCGCGAACCCCGCGCGTTTCTGGCCGCCGTGGCCAAGGGGCTGATGTTCGACCACTTCCGCCGCGCTGCGCTGGAGCAGGCCTACCTGGCCGAGCTGGCACTGATCCCTGAAGCTGAACAGCCCTCGCCAGAAATGCAGCACCTGATCCTTGAAGACCTCAAAGCCATTGACCGCCTGCTCGGCAAGCTGTCGAGCAAGGCTCGCGCGGCGTTTCTGCACAGCCGTCTGGACGGCATGGGCCATGCCGAAATTGCCGAGCGCCTTGGCGTTTCGGTATCGCGGGTGCGCCAGTACATCGCCCAAGGGATGCGCCAGTGCTACGTGGCCTTGTACGGGGAGCCGACGTGAGCAACCTCCCGGTTTCGTCCCGGGTCCTGGAAGCCGCGATTGCCTGGAAACTCAGCCTCGGCGACAGCAGCGGCACGCCTGATGAACGCAGTGAATTCATGCGCTGGCATGCCGCCAGCGAAGAGCACGCACGTGCCTGGCGCCAGCTCGGCGCCATGGACCAGCGCGTTAGCGCGGCGGCTGGCCCGGCACGCCAGGCGCTGCTGCAATCGCGCGCCAGCCTGCGGCGACGCATTGGCAAGGTTGGCGGCGGGCTGGCCGGTACGTTTCTGCTCGGCGCGCTGCTGGCATGGGTCGGCGCCCCGTCGCTGGCACCCAGCTACTGGTTGGCCGACCAGCGCACCGCCACGGGAGAGTTGCGTACCTTGCGCCTGGAAGACGGCACACTGCTGAGCCTGAACACCCACACCGCCGTGGACATCGACTACGCCGGCGCGCAACGGGTGATCGTGCTGCACCAGGGCGAAATCTCGGTCGAAACCGGCCACCAGGACCCGCGCCCGCTGCTGGTACGCACTGAAGACGGTCGCTTGCGGCCACTGGGCACGCGCTTCCTGGTGCGCCGCGAAGCCGGCGGTACGCGCCTGGAAGTGCTGCAGGCCTCGGTCGCCGCCATGCCGCATGACAGCGGCGACGAACAGGTGCTGCGCGAAGGCCAGCAGGTGTTGATGAACGCCAACGGCCTCGGCGAGGTTGGCACGGTGCCTGCCGGTGCCGATGCCTGGACCCGCGGCATGCTGGTGGTCGACAACGTACGGCTGGGCGACCTGCTCGCCACATTGGGCCAGTACCGCAGCGGCTACCTCGGGGTGGATGCCAAGGTCGCCGACCTGCGCGTGACCGGCAGCTTCCCGCTGACCAACACCGACCTGGCACTCGCCTCACTGGTGCCAGCGTTGCCGGTGAAGATCGAGCGGCATACCCAGTGGTGGGTGAACGTCACGTCCAAATAGGCCGGGCCTGCTGGCCAATCTCCACTAGCCGTTCAGCGTTGCCGCCGCCACCGTATTCGCGGGTAAACCCGATCCTACCACGGTGGTGGGCACACATCGGGGTCGTCGTAGGAACGGGTTCACCCGCGAAGAGGCCGGTGCTGGCAAAATACCTTTTTAATAATTCTCAATATTTTTCAGATTCACCCTGACACTTTTCAGATCTCGCTCGGCAAGGAAGCAGCAAGCACTTACCCGTCGAGGAACCGCCGCATGTCCCGTGCCGTTGATCATATCCTGCGCCCCAGCCTGATGGCCCTGGCCATCGGCCTGGCTGCCCCGCTGACCAGCCCTGCCTTGTTCGCCGCCGAGCAATCCACCTCGCGCGCCTACAACCTGCCCAGCGCGCCACTGGCCACCACCCTCAACCAGATCGCCAGCCAGGCCGGCATTGCCTTGGCCATCGACCCGGCACTGGTCAGCGGCCGCACCTCGGCCCCGGTCAGCGGCCAATACGACGGCCTGGGCGCCCTGCAAGCCGCCCTGAGCGGTACCGGCCTACAGTTGCAGCAGAGCACTGCGGGCAGCTACAGCCTGGTGGCCGTGCCGGATGGCACCCTGGCCTTGCCGGAAACCACCGTGAATGCCACCAGCACCAGCGAAAGCGCCTGGGGCCCGGTTGAAGGCTACGTGGCCAAGCGCACCGCTGCTGGCACCAAGACTGACACGGCACTTGTAGAAGTCCCCCGCTCCATCTCTGTCGCCACCCGCGAGCAAATGAAAGACCGCGGTGTACACAGCCTGGATGATGCAGTGCGCTACATGCCAGGCATCGTCTCCGCCAGCTTCGGCAGCGACACCCGTTATGACTGGATGCGCGTGCGCGGCTTCGAGCCAACGCAGTTCCTCGATGGCCTGCCGCTGCCCCGCGGCGTGTACGCCAACCCGAAAGCCGAAACCTGGAACCTCGACCGCCTCGCCCTGCTGCGCGGCCCGGCCTCTTCGATCTACGGCCAGACCCCACCTGGCGGCCTGCTGGACATGGTCAGCCGCCGCCCGCAAGCGGAAAGCGCTCACGAAATCGAGCTTCAATACGGCAGCGACAACCATCGCCAGATCAACTTCGCCAGCACCGGCAAGATCGACGATGAAGGTCGCTTTCTCTATGGCGTCAGTGGCGTTATCCGTGACAGTGGCACGCAAATTGACCACATTGACAACAAGCGCTACAACATTGCCCCAAGCCTGACCTGGAACATAGACGAAGACACGACGCTGACCTTCCTGACCCAGTTCACCCGTGACGATACCGGTGCCACCAGCCAGTTCCGGCCCATCCAGGGCACCAAGATCGACATGCCGTTCGGCAAGATCTCGCACCACAAGAACCTGGGTGACCCGGATTACGAGTTCTACGACCGCACTTACTACGCGCTGGGTTACGCCTTCGAACACCGCATCAATGACGTCTGGCAATTCCGCCAGAACCTGCGCTACACCAAGTCGGACCTGTCGTTCCAGACCATCACCCCTGGCAGCTACAACAAGAGCTCGCCGCCGGTGCAGGACGATGGCACTGTCAGCCGCATGTCCACCAACACCGATGAAGACATCAGCCAGTTCGCGGTGGACAACAACTTCCAGGCGGACTTCGCTACCGGGGATATCGACCACACGCTGTTGATCGGCCTGGACCACCAGCGCATCAACACCAACTACCTGTCGATCTTCGACTTCAACGTGCCGGACAGCAACGTCAACAACCCGGTCTACGGGCTGCCGATCACTCGCCCGGATCGCTCGACCGCGTTTTACGACTACAACCAGAAAACCCGTCAGACCGGCCTGTACGTGCAGGACCAGATGGCGCTTGGTAACTGGCGCCTGACCCTGGGCGGTCGTGAAGACTGGGTGCACACCGGCACCAAGTTCTTCAACCAGGGCGATGCCACCAATACCCAGCGGGACAAGAAGTTCAGCGGCAACGCAGCCATCAGCTATGTTTTCGACTCGGGCTTTGTGCCGTACCTGTCCTATGCCGAGTCGTTCCAGCCGTCCAGCAATGCCAGTGTGTCGGCCTCGGACTCGTTCAAGCCCACCGAAGGCAAACAGTGGGAGCTGGGCGTGAAGTATCAGCCGCCGGGGTCCAACACCCTGTTGTCGGCAGCCGTGTACGACCTGACTCAGAAAAACGTCTCGGTCACCAACACGGTCGGTGGTGTGACCATCACCAGCCAGACCGGTGAAGTGAAAGTCCGCGGCCTTGAGCTGGAAGCGGTTTCCGATGTAACCGACAACCTGAAGGTCATTGCCGCCTACACCCTGGCCAAGTCCGAGGTGCAGGATGGCGATTTCAAAGGTAACCGCCTGCAACTGATGCCTAACCAGCAAGCGTCCATCTGGGGCGACTACACCTGGCACTCAGGCTTACTCGACGGCTTCGGCATCGGCCTGGGCGCGCGTTATACCGGTAATACCTACGGTGACCAAGGCAATACCTACCTGGGCAAGGCCAAGGCCTACACCGTCTTCGACGGGTCGGTGCATTACGACCTGGGTCGCCTGAACGGCAGCCTGAAGGGCGCGTCGGTAGCAGTCACCGCCACCAACTTGCTGAACAAGGACTACCTCTCTACTTGTGACTCGTACTACTGCTACTACGGCGATGAGCGCAGCGTTGTCGCCAGCGCCACTTACAAGTTCTGAGTGAGCTGGGGTCGCCTTGCGGCCCCGGGTTCCAACCGACAACAATCGGTACCGTGATGAAGAGCCCCACCATCCGCCGCTGGTCCTTGATCCACACCTGGAGCAGCCTGGTCTGTACCCTGTTCCTGCTGTTGCTGGCAGTCACCGGCCTGCCCCTTATCTTCCACCACGAACTCGAACACCTGCTAGGCGACGCCCCTGAATTGCGTGAGATGCCGGCAGGCACCCCGCACCTCGACCTGCAGCAACTGGTGCTCAAGGCCGAACAACATCGCCCCGGCGAGGTCATGCAGTACTTCGGCTACGATGAAGACGAGCCCAACGGCGTGGTCGCCATTACCGCCGCCACGGCCGGCACCGACCCCAACCTGTCGCACACCTTCATGCTCGATGCACGCACCGGCGAGGCGGTGGCCATGCCGGCCGCCAATGGTGGATTCATGATGGTGATGCTGCGCCTGCATGTGGACATGTTCGCAGGCCTGCCGGGCAAGCTGCTGCTGGCCTTCATGGGCGTATTGTTCATTGTCGCGATTGTCTCCGGCACCGTGCTCTATGCGCCATTCATGCGCCGCCTGGAATTCGGCACCGTACGCCACAAGAAATCCCGCCGCCTGCGCTGGCTCGACCTGCACAACCTGATCGGGGTGGTCACCCTGGCCTGGGCATTGACGGTGAGCGTGACCGGGGTAATCAGCGCCCTGTCCGACCTGGTCATCGCGGCCTGGCGCAACGACAGCCTGGCTGCGATGGTTGCCCCCTACCGCGACGCCCCGCCGCTCGTCGAGCGCGCCCCAGCCACTCGCCTGCTGGACATTGCCGAACAGGCCGCGCCGGGCATGCGCCCGGACTTCATCGCGTTTCCTGGCACGCGTTTCTCCAGCGAGCACCACTATGCGGTGTTCATGAACGGTGCCACCCACCTGAGTTCGCACCTGTTCACGCCGGTACTGATCGATGCTCGCACCCTTGCAGTGACTGCCGTAGGCAACCGTCCCTGGTACATGGATGCCATGGGCCTGTCGCAGCCACTGCATTTCGGCGATTACGGCGGGCGACCGATGCAGATCCTCTGGGCGTTACTGGACGTGCTGACAATCATCGTGCTCGGCAGCGGCCTCTATCTGTGGTGGGGCAAGCAGCGCAAACCCAGGGAGGCACGCGCATGAGCCACAGGTCACAAGCCACTGCACGCCTCTTCGCCTGGCCAGCGTTGATTGCCCTGCTTGGCTTCCTGGGCCTGTTCGCCGCACTGCTCGGCGACGGTGGCTGGGACGTTCTGGCATGGGCAGGCCTGGGCCTGCCGGCCCTGCTGAGCCTGCGCGGGCTGCTCTGGCGTCGGGGGCGCTAGCCCGCTACCACCCCGCAACCGCAGGTATTGCCAAGCATGGGGTTTTCCTCAACCAAGGAACCACCCCATGCGCCCCCTCGAACAACTGGAACAGATCGACCGACAAATCGGTGACCTGCTCGACGGCATTCCGACCCTCGCCCTTCAACACCCCATCAACCCCGACACACGCACCTGGCTGCACGGCGAACTGGCCAGCTTCTGGACCACGGCCGATGAGCATGGTGAAACCCCCAGACAAAAACTGCTGGCACTGCGCAAGGCGCTGATGCTGGCCGAGGTTGAACTGCGCCTGGGCGACGAGACCTTGGGCTACCGCTCAGCCGATCAACTATGGGCCTGCCTGCAACAGCCACTCCCCTCCCAGCGCAGGCATATGCCCCTGGCCAAAAGGCCACAGGTCTACCGCGTTCTGCTGGAAGGCCTAAGGCCCAACTGGCGAAGCTACCTGCCAGGCACACTGATCATCGTTGCCGGTACCGCCGAAGGCCATATGCTTACGCCTCAGGATGCCGCAGGCGCTGCCTTGCTGTGCAGCCTGTCACAAGGCATAGAGGCTTTCGACTCCCTTGGCGCACTGCACCAGGAGCTTTGCGAACGCCTGGAAGACCCACTCCAGAGCAGACCGCTGCTGCATCTGTACACTGACACGCAGGCGGACCGCGCTCGCCGGTCACAGCGCCTGCGCTATGACTGGTACGCCGACAGCCTGCTGGAGGCCCAGATCGACAGTGTGATAGAAACCCAACGCCAACGCCTGAGTGACACCAGCTTGTGGAGCAACGGCTCACCCGACCAGCACACCCGAATACATAAAGCCCTGGCGCTATGGCCCGAAGTCGGCGCCAAACCCATCCTGCAAACACGCTACTCCCAATTGCTTGAGAAGAATCTGCCCAACTGGCTGCGCAATACATCTGCGCAAGGCCTGAGCCATATGATGCAGGCCATGCAAACGCTGGTGGCAATCGCCGAGCAGGCTGCTGCCCCGGGAGTGCTGAGCCTTAACGACTTCAAGCAACGCAATAGCCTGTTGGCCTGGGCCAACGCACGCCTTCGCGAGCGCCTGAGCCATGACCTGGGGTACGACACAGATCCTCGCGAGATCAAGATCGTCGTCGTACGCGCCCGCCGCACGGGCGCCATCATGCATCCCTTCGCCCTCTCATCCTATGTCACCTATGCAGGCATGCGACGCGTGGGCCACGAGATGGTGGAAATGGTCGAGGAAATCAACACCCTCGAAGAGATCGCCCTCAAGAACTTGCCGTGGTTCGACACCGACTACTGGCTGACTGCCCGGGTAATCCATGCCCACGGCAAAGCCATGCCCGCCGGGCTCACGCCGCAGTATGTCAAGCACATGGTCCGGGAACTGAACGTGGGTGACAGCTACGCAAAGTACCTGCACACCCAACTCATCAGTTCCAGAGCGGGCAAATGGCGCCTGACTGCGCATAGCAAGGTCAACCGTGCACGCATGCACGCTGAAGCAGTCAAGGCGCGCTACGCCGGACACTTTGGCGAAGACCCTTTCGAACATGGCTACAACTGGGTGCGCGCAGTGCTGGACCAACCACACAATGCCTTGCGTGCGCCAGTAGCAGGCTACCCGGTCACTGTTCGGCAGTTGAACATCATGGGCCATACCCTGCAGGGCGTGCTTCTGCTCAACAGCCTCCCCTACAAGTCTCCGGCATGCGTGCTGTACACCCCGGATGCCCCGGATCGCAGGGCCTGGCGCCGTTTTCGCACAACCCGCGAACTACTTCGCACATTGCGCCAACAGCCCGCGTTGAGAGCATACGTAGCCCAGCGCCTGCCATTGCTGCCTGCCGCCACGGTGCAGCGGCTGCTGGACAAGGGGCGCCTGAGCACGCATTTGACCACGCCCGAGGTCAAAGACGACCTTTTCTTCGACTACTACATGGCCGAGGCCCGGGCGCTGATCGCCCAGGCCGATGCCGACAGCATGACGACCAGCGAAGTGAATGCGGAGTCGGTCATGGCGCTGAGCTGGCGTTTGCTGGATTTCATCAGCCTGCTGCTGCCCAACCGCGCGTTGCTGGTGCTGTCGATTGGCCGCATGGCAATCGATATCCTGGACGGCATCGAGGCCTTCAACCAAGAGGATGTTGAAGGGGTGATGCGGCATTCCTATCAGGCGCTTAGCCACCTCAACGATGCAGGTACCAGTTTTCTCGGTTCCAGAGTGCTACGCCGGTCCCTGCGCGGAATACCCAAACAACCGCCACTGCCGCTGCCCGCACGCTTCCAGGCTCAACCGGACAGCAGCAGCCTCCGGTATCGCATAGACGGTATCTACGGTGAGGGTGTATACGAGCAAAGCTCGGCGTTTGGTGGGCTGTCGCTGTATTTCGTCAAGGACAGCAACAACCGCTACTACCAGGTCAGCTTCGACGGCTACCGCTGGCGGGCCATCGACCCTGACCAGCCAGATGCCTATCTGCAGCAACCGCTCAAGCGCAAAGCCGACGGGCAGTGGGTCATCGACTCACCGGTGCTCTGGTACGACGGGCTGCCCGACCTGACGCAATTACTGCAGGACTGCTATCTGCAAACGCCTGTAGCCGGCTTGCCGGTAAACATCGAACAAGGGCTTTTTCAGGCTGACGAGCAGCTGTACCTGGCGCTCGAGAACGGGCAGTTGCCTGTGCGCCGCCACTTGCTGCCGGATCATTACCACTTGCAGATTGCCGTTGCCAGCAACGCCGGCGTGGTGCCGTGGGCGGTGCTGCGCCACGAAAACGGCCAGTGGCTGATACGCGTTCGCCAGGCAGGGCGCAGCAGTGACTGGCTGACACTGCCAGATCAACCACCGCCGGCCCACTGACAGCCGGAACCGGCGGCCTCAGTCGACCAGTTTTGGCAACAACCGATCCAGCCGCTGATGCAAGGCACTGCCATTGGGCCAGTTGCGCAGCAGCCGTGCCCGGTCACGGGCATAGGCCGGGGCGAAGCTGAGCTGGGTGGCGTGCTGGCACATGGCATCGAGGTCGATCAGCGACCACTGGCCGTTGTGCCAGAACAGGTTATGGCCTTTGAAGTCGCCGTGGCTGATGCGTTCGCGAATCAGCTGCTGCATCACGTGCACCAAGGCATCCACCTGCTCCTCGGGCGCATCGCCGCTTTCGACGTAGGGCGCGAAGCATGCCGTCAGGTCCGGGCCGTCGACAAACTCGGTGACCAGGTAAGCACGGCTGCGCAGGCCCAGCACCCGCTGCTCCAGCACCGCGAGGGGGCGTGGCGTGGCGATGTCGAGGAATTCCAGGCGGTGGCCTTCAATCCAGGAATGCCAGGCTCGGCTCGGGCGCCAGAAGCGCTTGAACCAATGTGCGGTGTTCTTGATGTTATAGCGCTTGATCACCAACTGGCGACCATTGACCTCGATGCGCGCCACGCTGGCAGCGCCACCGGTCTTGTACAAATGGCCCTTGTCGATCAGCGCATCGGCCTGCTCCAGTACAGGCTGCATGGCCTGGACCTCACTGCGACGGATCGCCTGCAAGCCCGAGAGGGTGCGCTGGACGCTGAACAGGCTGCACTCGCGGCCAGCCTTGTCCAGATAGTCCTTCTGGCGCCAGTTGCGCACCTTGTCCACCTGTTTCTGCAGCGCTTCCAGCGGCAACGCATGCTCGGCATTGGCCAGCAGGTAATGCACCAGCAGCTCTTCGATGAACGGCTCCAGGCGCTTGGGCAACTGGGCGAAGAACACCCCGAGGTTTTCCAGCACGCGTGGACGCGACAACTGCTGACCGGGCGTTTCGGCCCTGATGCCTGCACCGTCGATCAAGTACAGCTTGCCGGCATGGCGCAACAGGTTGTCCAGGTGCAGGTCTTCCTGCCAAAGGCCCTGGGCGTGCATGTGCGCCACGGCCGTGAGCGCTTCGCCCAGTACCAGGTGCTGCTCGTCCGCCAGCACTGGCAGGTTTTCCACTGCGGCCCAGGCATCGGCCAGGCTTTGGGCACCGTCAAGGAACTCGAACAGCAGCCAGCCGCCCTCGCCTTCCTTGAGGCCGTCGGCCAGTAGCGTCGGTGTGGTCAGGCCTTGTTCGGCCAGCAATTTCACACCCTGCAGTTCGCGCTGGAAATGCCGCGCGGCGTTACCCCCGACCAGCAACTTCGCCAGCACCGGTGTGCCACGCCAGACACCAGCGCCCACATAACGCTGGCCCGGCAGCACGCGCAGCAGGCTGAGCAATTGCAAGTCGGCGCTGCCGGCGGCATCAACCAACGTGATACTCAGGGGCAGCGCCGGGCTGCGCCCGGCATCCTTCAGTTCAGACAAACGCATCAGCGGGCCTCTTTTTCACGACGGCGTTGCGTCAGCCGTTGCAGCCAGGTGTCGACCAGCGCGCCGTCAGCCGGCTGCCCCAGGTAGGTAGCCAGCAAAGTACGTACATCCTGCACGCGCCAGGCCTGCGCGCGGCGCAGCAGCGGTTCCAGGTCCTTGAGGCGGTCACGCATGCCGAACAGCAGCGGCCGGGTCTTTTCCAGGTCGATCAATTGCGCGTCCCAACCCTCGCGGCGTTGACGCAGGAAAATGTGCTTGGGGTAGAAGCAGCCATGCACCTGGCCGGCGCTGTGCAGGGTACGCGCCAGCTGACCACAGGCCTGCAGGATGCCAGTGCGCTCGGCTTCACCCAACCGCGGCCACTGCGCCAGCAGGCTGTCGAGGTCGGCCCACTCGTCCAGAGCGCGGGTCATCAGGATGGCCCGGTGCTTGCCGCCCTGCTTGCGCTCGCCGTAGAACACCGCCTGCAATGCCGGAATGCGCAGCCTCTGGTAGCGACTGATGTTGCGGAATTCGCGGGCGAAGGTGGGCTCGCCGAACGGCCGGTGCAAGGTACGGGTCAGGTAGTCGCTCTGGCGCTTGAGGTAGTAGCCCTTGCCTTCGAGTTCCAGACGGAAGACGCTGCTCCAGCCACCACGGCCGGTGTTGGGTTCGTCCACAGCATCAAGTTGCAGTGCCCACAGCGCCTCGAAGTTGTCCAGGCCATGGCGCTTGAGCAGCGCGAGGTCCGCGCTGGCCAGGTAATCGGTCATTCCCTTCCCTCGAAAAAGCCCAGTACCCGATGAATGCGCTTCTTGTCACGCACATTCAGGCGGTCGCGGCCACGGTATTGCAGATAGAAGCGCAGACGCTGAGTAGCTGACAGGTGGTATTTGGCCACTTTGTCCAGGCATGCCAGGTCCTTGATCATCCGGTGGCGCCACATGAAACCGCGCCAGAAGTCGCCGGTGGGGCAGTCGATGAAGAATAGCGTGCCTTGGTCATCGACCAGCAGGTTGCGCCACTTCAGGTCGTTATGGGCAAAGCGGTGTTCGTGCATGACCCGGGTATGGCGCGCCAGTTGACGGCTGACATGGTCAACCCAGGCGCGGTCGGCCAAGCGCGCATCGTTGTGTTCGGCCAGGGCCGACAGGTCTTCGGTGCGCGGCAGTTCACGGGTGATCATCGCGCCACGGCCAAAGGCCAGGCCGTTGCGCTCCAGGCCCCAGGCCACGACTTCGGCAGTGGGGATACCCCATTTGGCGAACTGCTTGAGGTTTTGCCATTCGGCCTTGATGCGTGGCCGTCCCAGGTACCGGCGCATGTGCTTGCCGGCCCCGGTGTAGCGCTTGACGTAGTAGTTGATCCCGTCACGCTCGATGCGTACCACCTCACTGAGCGGGTCGCGGGTCAGCCGTTCGCCCTGGAGGGCGAACACCGCGTCGAGGCTGCCGAAGTCCGCCGCCAGGTGTTCGTACCCCGGCGCCAGTGTCCAACTCGCCATTAGAGTGCATCCCCATAGCGTTGCTTGCGATCGTAGAGTTTCTGGGCCTTGCGCTCCAGCCAGGCGAGCAGCGCGGCTTCGTCCTTCAGCACCTGCCGCAGCGGACGCTGGAAGTAACCGCGCAGGAAGCGCAGCTTGTCGCGTTGGGTCAGGCCGATGTCCAGGGCCGAAAAGTACAGCGCAGCCAGGTCTTTGTCGCGCCAGCGGCGGCTGATTCTGGCACGGGTTTGCGCGCGGTGCAGGTCGATCACCGACAGCTTGAAGTCATCCGCCGTCACCGGTCGGTCGGTGTGCAGCAGGAAATGGCAGATGTAGCAATCGCGGTGGTTGACCCCGGCGCGGTGCATGCCGCCGGTCATCTTCGCCACCTCGGCGATAAGTGCACGCTTCAGGCGCGGCTCGGGCGGCTGTTTGACCCAGTCGATGCTGAAGTCTTCCAGGCTGATGGTCGGCGCCAGCTCTTCGGTGATGATGAACGAGTGCTGCGCGGCCGGGTTATTGCCGCGCTCGCCGTAGGCGACTGCGGTCATTGTCGGCACGCCCACTTCATGCAGGCGTTGGATCGCCCGCCATTCCTGGCCGGCTCCGAGCACCGGCAACTTGGCGGTGAACAGGTTCTTGAAGATCTCGCCCCAGCCGATGCCACGGTGGATCTTGACGAAAAAGCCCTCGCCAGCCACTTCGGTGCGCAGCGTGCGGCGCCCTTCCAGCTCGCGATAGACCTCGCCTTGCAGCGCCTCCACGGCGTCGAATGCATCACGCCCGGCCCACAGGCGTTTGAAGGGTTCGGCCAATATCAGCTTCATGCGTTTTTTTGCCCCAGGATCACGTCGGCAGCATGCTGCGGCATGCTGTACAGATCGGCGCTATCAGCAAACGCCAGGCCATTGCGCGACCAGCTGGCACGCGCCTGCGGGTCTTCGAGCATGCGCTGCAGATAGCCGTTGAGCTGGTCTTGTTCGAACGGCTCGTCCAGCACCAGGCCGCTGTCGGCCTCGGCAATGTAGTGGGCATAACCGCACACCTTGGACACCAGCACCGGCAAGCCGGCGACCAATGCTTCGAGCAGCACCGTACCGGTATTCTCGTTGTACGCCGGGTGAATCAGCAGGTCGGCGCCCAGCAGGAAGCGCGGGATGTCGCTGCGGCCCTTGAGGAACTGCACTTGGTCGCCCAAGCCCAGGGTAGCGCTTTGCAGCTGGAATACCTTGGGGTCGTCCTGGCCGATCACCATCAGCCTGGTGCGTTTGCGCAGGGCCGACGGCAGCGCAGCCAGTGCCTTGAGGCTTCGGTCCACGCCTTTGGTCTTGAAGCCTGAACCAATCTGTACCAGCAGCAGGTCGTCATCGCCCAGGTTGAATTCCTTGCGGAACTCAGCGCGGATCTCGGCGGCATTGGCCGGCGCACGGCGATCCTGGGAAATGCCTGGCGGCAGCAGGTGGAAGCGTTCTACCGGGGTGCCGTAATGCTTGATGAACAGCGGCTGCTGCACTTCGGAAATCATCAGCACTTCGGTATGGGCGTCCTTGGCGAACACCGCACGCTCGTACTCGGCAAAGTGCCGATAGCGGCCCCAGCGACGGTACAAGCCACCGCGCAGGGTCTGCGCCTTGTCCTCGAAGCAGCCGTCGGCGGCGTAGTACACGTCCAGCCCTGGCATCTTGTTGAAGCCGATCAGGCGGTCGACCGGGCGCTTGGCCAGGTCGGCGGCCATCCAGGCGCTGAGCTTCTCGTTGCGGCGGTGGTTGAAAATCGCCTTCACCGGCGCCACCAGCACTTCGAAGCCCGGCGGAATGTCACCCTCCCAGATCAGCGTATACACACGGATCTGGTGGCCCCGCTTCTGGCATTCCAGGGCAATGCGCATGAAATCGCGCTGCAGCCCGCCGAAGGGGAAATATTTGTAAAGCACGAAAGCCAGTTGCATCAACGGACATCCTCAGCCAGCAGCAACGCGCTCAAACGGCTCGCCACATGCTCGGGATTCAGGCGAGTGAAGCACAGCGGCCACTCGCGTTTCAGATCGAACCGGGCCAGGTCATCGGCGCGCGGTTTGTAGGTGCACTTCTTCTGCAGGCAGGGAGCGCAAGGCCAGTCACTGGCCTGGTGAATCTGGGTCCGTCCGTAGGCGCCAGTCAGGCCCGGGTTGGTTGGGCCAAACAGCGAAATGGTGGGCACATCGAGTGCCGCCGCCAGGTGGCCAAGGCCGGTATCGACCGCCACGCAGGCCTTTGCCGCCGCCAGAACACGAGCGACGCCGGCAAGGTTCAATTTGGGGAGCACCTGGCAGTTGTTCAAGCCTTGGGCAATTCGCTCGGCCCGCGCCTTCTCAGCCGGATTACCCCAAGGCAGGCGCACTTCCAGCTTGCGCCGGCCCATGCGCTCGGCCAGTTCGCGCCAGTAGGCTTCGGGCCAATGCTTGGTCGCCCAGGTGGTGCCATGCAGGAACACCACATAGGGCGCGGCCGGCGGCAGTTGCAGGCGGTCGAGGTCCAGGCCGTAGTTGCCGATGCCTTCTGGCAGGTCATAGGCCAGGGCCATGGCAAACAGTTGGCGTACCCGCTCCACCGCGTGCTGGCCGGTAGCGACCGACAGAGGCCGGTCGTAGAAGCGGCTGGCCCAGCCTTCGCGCGCCGAGTAGCGGTCCAGGCCGGCTACGGGCGCCTTCACGTAACGGGTCAACCAGGCCGACTTGACCAGGCCCTGGGCGTCGATCACAAGGTCGTACTTGCGCTCGCGCACGCGCTGCTTGAACGCCTTCCACTCGCCACTCTTGATGGTTTGCCAGAGGTTCTTGCGCCAGCGACGGATCGCCACCGGGATGACCTGGTCGACCGCGGGGTGCCAACTGGGGATTTCAGCGAAGCCTTCTTCCACCACCCAATCGAAACGGATGCCGGGAATGGCATGGGCGGCATCGGTAAGCGCCGGCAGGGTGTGGATGACATCCCCCAGCGACGAGGTCTTGATGATCAGTACCCGCACTTAGTCGACCTCGGCCACGGTATCGATCAGGTCCGGTCCGCTGAGGCTGTGCAGGGCGGCAATCACTTTGCCCGGTTCCAGCAGACGCAGGCAATTGTAATGGCCGAAGCGACAGGTGCGGTCAAAGCACGGGCTGCACTCGATACCGGTGCGCACCACTTCCACCTGTTCAGCCAGCGGTGGGGTAAAGCCGGGTGAAGTCGAGCCGTACACCGCCACCAACGGACGGTTCAGCGCAGCGGCCACGTGCATCAGGCCGGAGTCGTTGGACACCACGGCATGGGCGCAGGACATCAGGTCGATGGCCTCGGCCAGCGAGGTCTCACCGGCCAGGTTGGACGACTCTTCACGGAGCCCCGGAATCAGCCGGTCGCGGATCTGCTCACCGACCGGGTGATCGTTCTTCGAGCCAAAAAGCCACACTTGCCAGCCTTGGCGAATCATCGCATCGGCCACAGCGGCATAGTGCTCTGCCGGCCAGCGCTTGGCTTCGCCAAACTCGGCGCCAGGGCACAGCGCCAGTACCGGACGGTCCAGTTCCAGGCCGAACTTGGCCAGGGCGGCGTCACGGCTTTGCGCTTCGATCTGCAGGTTGGGGCGCGGGTATGGCTGCGGCAGCTCGGCGCCGGGTGCGTAAGCGAGGGCCATGAAGCGCTCGATCATCAGCGGATAGCGGGCCTTGTCCAGCTTGCGCACATCGTTCAGCAGGCCGAAGCGCATTTCACCACGCCAGCCGGTGCGTTTGGGAATGCCGGCAAAAAAGGGCACCAGCGCCGACTTGAGCGAGTTGGGCAGCAGGATGGCCTGGTCGTACTGGCCGGCCAGGGACTTGCCGATGCGCCGCCGCGTGGCCAGCTCCAGCGCGCCGTGGCCGAGCGGGAAGCTCAAGGCCTGACGCACCTCAGGCATGCGTTCGAGGATCGGCCGGCTCCATTCAGGGGCCAGCACGTCGATCACGCAGTCGGGGTGCTGCTGTTTCAGGCACTGGAACAGAGTCTGCGCCATCACCATGTCGCCGACCCAGCTGGGGCCAATGATCAGTATTCTCATGCTTAGTCCAGAAACGCTCGGGGAGGCTACAGGCTGCGGTACAGCCTGGCCTCCCCTCTTTATATTCAGGCTATGTGGCGGACAGTGTACCACTCACATGGCCTATTCGCGGGCAAGCCCGCTCCCACAGGGATTGCACACTGCTCAGGGCCTGTGCAGTACCTGTGGGAGCGGGCTTGCCCGCGAATAAGCCAACACGGTATCAGCTTAAACCCAACTCACCCCAGATCCGCCGCACTTCACGGCGTTCATCGGCAAACTGCGCCGCATCGATCACCCCGGCCTCCTTCTGCAGGGCCTGGCGGTGGGAGGCCGAGCGGAACGCCTTGTACACTTCACGCAACAGCACCGCGTCACTGGCCGGCATCAAGTTCGCCTGCTCCAGCTCTTCCAGAATGCGGATGTTATCGGTCCATCGAAGTATGGCCGGATGGTCATGGGACCAGGCCAAAGCGGCGTATTGCACCATAAATTCGATATCGACGATACCGCCGGCATCCTGCTTGATATCGAAGGGTACGCCGGCGTCGAAGGCGTTCGCCGCGGTACCGGCAGCCGTAGCCTTGGTACCGAGGTTGTCACGCATCTTGGCGCGCATTTCACTCACCTCGGCGCGCAGTTTTTCCAGGTCGCGGGCCTGGCCCAGTACCTTGGCACGCACACCTTCGAATGCCGCACCCACCTGCTTGCAACCCACCAGCACACGGGCCCGCACCAGCGCCTGGTGCTCCCATGTCCAGGCTTCGTTCTGCTGGTAGCGCTCGAAGGCGCCCAGCGAGCTGACCAGCAGGCCCGAGGCGCCGGACGGGCGCAGGCGCATATCCACGTCGTACAGTTGGCCCGAGTTGGTCTGGGTGGTCAGCAGGTGGATGATGCGCTGCCCCAGACGCGTGAAGAACTGCGCGCTGTCGATAGGCTTCGCACCGTCGGTTTCCGCCTGCGGATCGCCATCATGGATGAAGACCAGGTCCAGGTCCGAACCGTGGCCTAGCTCCAGGCCGCCCATCTTGCCGTAACCGATGATGATGAAACCCGGGTCGCACAGGCTGCCGTCGCTGCGCTTGGGTTGGCCGTGGCGAGCCACGGTCTGGCGCCAGGCCAAGGCCAGCACCTGATCGAGGATGGCTTCCGCCAGCCAGGTCAGGTAGTCGCTGACTTTCATCAACGGCAGGTTGCCGCTGATTTCCGAGGCGGCCACGCGCAGGCTGTGGGCCAGCTTGAAATGGCGCAGCGCCTCCATCTGCTGTTCCAGGTCGTCCTCGGGGATGCGCGTCAGGCGCTCGCGCAGCTCGCTGGCCAATTCTGGCGCCAAGGGCGGGCTGAACAAGCGGCCCTCATTGAGCAGTTCGTCGAGCAGCAGCGGGTAAAGGGCAATCTGCTCGGCAATCCACGGGCTGGCGGCGCACAGTGTCAGCAAACGGCGCAAGGCACCGGGGTTTTCGGTCAGCAGTACCAGATAGGCAGAACGCCTTGCCACAGCCTCGACCAATGGCAACACCCGCTCAAGCACCAGGTCGGGGTTGTCATGCTCCACCGCCTGGGCTAGCAGCCGTGGGATGAATGCGTCAAGTCGCTCACGGCCGATGCGCTGCATCGAGCGCAACTGCGGGCTGGAGCGCAGCCCGGCCAGGCGCCTCAAGGCTTCAGCGGGTTGCTTGAAGCCAGCCTCTTGCAATTGCCGGCCGGCGGCTTCTTCATCCTGCGCCTGCTCCCACAACGGCGACCACTCACCACCCACCACCAGTTCGCCTTCGCCGTCTTCATCATCCGGGTCGGCAATGACCTGGCGGAAATGCCAGTCGATACGGCCACGCCAGTACATCAACTGGTCGTGGAAGCTCTGCCAGTCGGCAAAACCGAGCACATAGGCCACACGTGCCTGATCGGTCTCACCTTCCGGCAACATTTGCGTCTGGCGGTCGGCAATGGCCTGGATGGCGTGCTCGGTATAGCGCAGGAACTCATAACCCTCGCGCAGCTCGGCGACCACTGCCGGCGGCAGGTAACCCTGGCCTTCGAGGGTGGCCAACACCTTGAGCAACGGCCGCTGCTGCAGGCTGAGGTCACGCCCGCCGTGGATCAGCTGGAAGGCTTGGGCGATGAACTCCACTTCGCGAATACCACCGGCACCCAGCTTGATGTTCTCGGCCATGCCCTTGCGCCGCACTTCCTGCTGGATCAGCTGCTTCATGGTGCGCAGCGCTTCGATTGCGGAAAAGTCCAGGTAGCGGCGGTACACGAACGGGCGCAGCATCTCCTGCAACTGCGCGCCGGCCGCCTGGTCGCCGGCCACCACCCGCGCCTTGATCATCGCGTAACGTTCCCAGTCACGGCCCTGGTCCTGGTAGTACTGCTCCAGTGCATTGAAGCTGAGCACCAGGGCACCCGCCGAACCATAGGGACGCAGGCGCATGTCTACGCGGAACACAAAGCCGTCGACGGTAACCGGGTCCAGTGCCTTGATCAGCCTTTGGCCCAGGCGCGTGAAGAACTCCTGGTTGTCCAGCGAGCGCTTCACCCCTTCGGTTTCACCGCCCTCGGGGAAACCGAAGATCAGGTCGATGTCCGACGACAGATTAAGCTCTACCGCTCCCAGCTTGCCCATGCCCAGCACCACCATGTGCTGCGGCTGGCCGCTGCGGTTGCCGATGGGCGTGCCAAATTGCTGGCAATGGCGCGGGTACAGCCATTGGTAGGCTTCGTCGATGGCCGCATCGGCAAGGTCCGACAGGTCACGGCAGGTTTCGCCAAGTTCCGCCTGACGGGTAATGTCGCGCCAGATAATGCGCAGCTGCTGGCGGTTGCGCGCGCGGCGCAGATTGCGCGCCAACTCGTCCTCGCTCTGTGCCGCCTGCGCTGTTGCGGCGATTTGCCCGCGCAGCTCGCCCGGGGCGTAACGCCGCTCCAGCTCGCCGCTGGCCAGCAGGGCGAACAGCATGGCGGGCTCGCGCTGGGCCAAACTGAGCACGAATTCACTGGCAGCAGCCACCTGGTCGAACTGCTGCCGGTGCAGCGGGCTCCAGGCCTGCAGGTCGAGTTCGGGGTGGCCGGCCACGGCGTCGCTGATGAACTGCTGGTTGCGAGTGACCAGCGGCTGCAAGGTGGCAGGCAGATCGGAGGGCAAAGGTAGGCGCATGGTCTATCCTTGATCGGCGTGAAATAGAGGGGAAAAAGCGGCCAAGGGGAAGCCGGACCACGGTTGGACTGTCGTACAAAAGTTGGAAATAGCTGAAAAAAACGAAAACTTGGCAACAAACATCAAGAACCACCCGTTCGCGACACAATGCCAACCAACATGAACGTTTTTCCTCACAAGCCAAGGTGCGACCAAACGTCGCACAAATGTAGTTTTACTACTACTCGTGTCGTGTAAAAGCATGAAATGCGAAAGCAAATGTAGTAAAACTACAACGCGCCGGAAGACACCCCGGTAATCCAAGAATTCACGACGTCTGCCCATAAGGCCAGTCGCAATCTCAGGCAATCGATTCTGGTTGCCTTTCCGCCCTGGAGCAAGCCATGCAAGACCTCGATCCAATCGAAACCCAGGAATGGCTGGATGCCCTGGAGTCGGTCCTCGACAAAGAAGGCGAAGACCGCGCTCATTACCTGATGACCCGTATGGGCGAGCTGGCCACCCGTAGTGGCTCCCAGCTGCCATATGCGATCACCACGCCATACCGCAACACCATCCCTGTCACCCACGAAGCACGCATGCCTGGCGACCTGTTCATGGAACGCCGCATTCGCTCGATGGTGCGTTGGAACGCGCTGGCCATGGTCATGCGTACCAACCTGAAAGACTCGGACCTGGGCGGACACATCTCTAGCTTCGCCTCCAGTGCCACCCTGTACGACATCGGCTTCAACTACTTCTTCCAGGCCCCTACCGAAGAACACGGCGGCGACCTGATCTTCTTCCAGGGCCACGCATCGCCAGGCGTCTACGCCCGTGCCTTCATGGAAGGCCGTATCAACGAAGACCAGATGAACAACTTCCGTCAGGAAGTGGACGGCAACGGCCTGTCTTCGTACCCGCACCCATGGTTGATGCCTGACTTCTGGCAGTTCCCGACCGTTTCGATGGGTCTGGGCCCAATCCAGGCGATCTACCAGGCACGCTTCATGAAGTACCTGGAAGCCCGTGGCTTCATCCCGGCCGGCAAGCAGAAGGTCTGGTGCTTCATGGGCGACGGTGAGTGCGACGAGCCGGAATCCCTGGGTGCAATCGCCCTGGCCGGCCGCGAGAAGCTGGACAACCTGATCTTCGTCATCAACTGCAACCTGCAGCGCCTCGACGGCCCGGTTCGCGGCAACGGCAAGATCATCCAGGAGCTCGAAGGCGTGTTCCGTGGCGGTGGCTGGAACGTCAACAAAGTCGTCTGGGGCCGCTTCTGGGACCCACTGCTGGCCAAGGACACCAACGGTGCCCTGCAGCGCCGCATGGACGAAGTCATCGACGGCGAATACCAGAACTACAAAGCCAAAGACGGCGCGTACGTTCGCGAGCACTTCTTCAACACCCCGGAACTCAAGGCCATGGTCGAAGACCTGTCCGACGAAGAGATCTGGAAGCTCAACCGTGGCGGTCACGACCCGTACAAGGTCTACGCGGCGTATCACCAGGCTGTTAATCACAAAGAGCAGCCGACCGTCATCCTGGCCAAGACCATCAAGGGTTACGGCACCGGTGCTGGCGAAGCCAAGAACACCGCGCACAACACCAAGAAGGTCGACGTCGACAGCCTGCGTCACTTCCGTGACCGCTTCGACATCCCGGTCAAGGATGCCGACCTGGAGAACCTGCCGTTCTTCAAGCCGGAAGAAGGTTCTGCCGAAGCCAAGTACCTGGCCGAGCGCCGTGCCGCCCTGGGCGGTTTCGTGCCACAGCGCCGTGCCAAGAGCTTCAGCGTGCCGACCCCGCCACTGGAAACGCTGAAAGCGATCCTGGACGGCTCGGGCGACCGCGAAATCTCCACCACCATGGCCTTCGTGCGTATTCTGGCGCAGCTGGTCAAGGACAAGGACATTGGCCAGCGCATCGTTCCGATCATCCCGGACGAAGCCCGTACCTTCGGTATGGAAGGCATGTTCCGCCAGTTGGGCATCTACTCGTCGGTCGGCCAGCTCTACGAGCCAGTCGATAAAGACCAGGTGATGTTCTACCGCGAAGACAAGAAGGGCCAGATCCTCGAGGAAGGCATCAACGAAGCCGGCGCCATGTCGTCGTTCATCGCTGCCGGCACCTCGTACAGCTGCCACAACCAGCCGATGCTGCCGTTCTACATCTTCTACTCGATGTTCGGTTTCCAGCGTATTGGCGACCTGGCCTGGGCCGCTGGCGACAGCCGCACCCGTGGCTTCCTGATCGGCGGTACCGCCGGCCGTACCACCCTCAACGGTGAAGGCCTGCAGCACGAAGACGGTCACAGCCACATGATGGCGGGCACCATCCCGAACTGCCGCACCTACGATCCGACCTACGGCTACGAGCTGGCGGTGATCATCCAGGACGGCATGAAGAAGATGACCGAAGAGCAACAGGACATCTTCTACTACATCACCGTGATGAACGAATCCTACCAGCAGCCAGCCATGCCGGCCGGTGTCGAGGAAGGCATCATCAAGGGCATGTACCTGCTGGAAGAGGACACCCGCGAAGCCGCACACCACGTACAGCTGATGGGCTCCGGCACCATCCTGCGCGAAGTCCGCGAAGCTGCGAAGATCCTGCGTGAAGAGTTCAACGTCGGTGCCGACGTGTGGAGCGTCACCAGCTTCAACGAACTGCGCCGCGACGGCCTGGCCGTGGAACGCGCCAACCGCCTGAAGCCTGGCCAGAAGCCACAGCAGACCTACGTCGAGCAGTGCCTGAACGGTCGCAAAGGCCCGGTCATCGCCTCTACCGACTACATGAAGCTGTTCGCCGAGCAGATTCGCCAGTGGGTACCGAGCAAAGAGTTCAAAGTCCTGGGTACCGACGGTTACGGTCGCAGCGACAGCCGCAAGAAGCTGCGTCACTTCTTCGAAGTCGACCGCCACTTCGTGGTGCTGGCTGCCCTGGAAGCCCTGGCTGACCGTGGCGAGATCGAACCCAAGGTTGTCGCAGACGCTATCGTCAAGTTCGGTATCGACCCGGACAAGCGCAACCCACTGGACTGCTGAGGAGTATTTTTAAGTGAGCGAACTCATTCGCGTACCTGACATCGGCAGCGGTGAAGGTGAAATCATCGAGCTGTTCGTCAAGGTCGGTGATCGTATCGAGGCTGACCAGAGCCTGCTGACCCTGGAGTCCGACAAGGCCTCCATGGAGATCCCGGCGCCCAAGGCCGGCGTCATCAAGGAGCTGAAGGTCAAGCTGGGCGACCGCCTGAAAGAAGGCGACGAGCTGCTGGTCCTGGAAGCCGAGGGCGCCGCTGCTGCAGCCCCTGAGGCACCGGCCGCTGCCGCAGCTCCGGCTGCGGCGCCAGCGCCAGCCGCTGAAGCCGCTCCTGCTGCTCCAGCCGCAGCCCCGGCTGCCGCCAGCGTGCAGGACATCCATGTGCCGGACATCGGTTCGTCGGGCAAGGCCAAGATCATCGAAGTGCTGGTCAAAGTCGGCGACACCGTCGAAGCCGACCAGTCGCTGATTACCCTGGAGTCCGACAAGGCCTCCATGGAAATCCCGTCGCCGGCCGCCGGCGTGGTCGAAGAAGTGCTGTGCAAGCTGGAAGACGAAGTCGGCACTGGCGACCTGATCTTCAAGCTGAAAGTGGCGGGTGCCGCCCCGGCTGCCGCGCCGGCACCGGCTGCTGCTCCTGCACCAGCCAAGGCTGAGGCTGCTCCGGCTGCCGCACCTGCCGCTGCCGCCCCGGCTGCTGCCCCTGCACCGGCTGCTACCGCACCGGCCGCTGGCAGCAATGCCAAGGTTCACGCAGGCCCCGCTGTTCGTCAGCTGGCCCGTGAATTCGGTGTCGAGCTGGGTGCAGTTGCTGCCACCGGCCCGCACGGTCGCATCCTGAAAGAAGACGTGCAGGTCTACGTCAAGGCCATGATGCAGAAGGCCAAGGAAGCGCCGGCAGCCGCCGGTGCGACCGGTGGTGCTGGCATCCCGCCGATCCCTGCCGTGGACTTCAGCAAGTTCGGTGAAGTGGAAGAAGTGGCCCTGACCCGCCTGATGCAGGTCGGTGCTGCCAACCTGCACCGCAGCTGGCTCAACGTGCCGCACGTGACCCAGTTCGACTCTGCCGACATCACCGAGCTGGAAGCCTTCCGCGTTGCGCAGAAGGCCGTGGCCGAGAAGGCTGGGGTGAAGCTGACCGTGCTGCCACTGCTGCTCAAGGCCTGCGCCTTCCTGCTCAAGGAACTGCCGGACTTCAACAGCTCGCTGGCGCCAAGCGGCAAGGCCATCATCCGCAAGAAGTACGTGCACATCGGCTTCGCCGTGGACACCCCGGACGGCCTGCTGGTCCCTGTGATCAAGAACGTCGACCAGAAGAGCCTGCTGCAACTGGCTGCCGAAGCCGCTGCACTGGCCGAGAAGGCGCGCACCAAGAAGCTGTCGGCTGACGAGATGCAAGGCGCTTGCTTCACCATCTCCAGCCTCGGCCACATTGGCGGCACCGGCTTCACGCCGATCGTCAATGCGCCGGAAGTGGCTATCCTGGGCGTCTCCAAGGCGACCATGCAGCCAGTCTGGGATGGCAAGGCCTTCCAGCCAAAGCTGATGCTGCCGCTGTCGCTGTCCTACGATCACCGTGTGATCAACGGCGCTGCCGCCGCGCGCTTCACCAAGCGCCTGGGCGACGTGCTGGGCGATATCCGCACCATGCTGCTGTAAGCCAGCACACTGCCCCTCCTTGCGAGGGGCAGTACCCTTTTCGAGCTGCCACGCTCGTACCTCAACCCCGTCGAATGGCGGGGCTTTTTTTTGCCTGGAAAAAGCTCGGAGGGCTTCGCCCTCCTTTCGCGACACAAGGCCGCCCCCCAGGCAATCGCAGTCTATTGTGGGAGCGGCCTTGTGTCGCGATGGGCCGCAAAGCGGCCCCAAAATCTCCAGCCAAACTACAGAATCGGCCACGTCAGCCGATAACCTGTCCACAGCATCAAGCATGGCCGCTTGCCAGTCCTCGGGACATGATGCAACCTTGCCAAATCCGCCGCAGCCACAAGGCAGCGTTCCCTCTTCAAGCGAGTCTTCGATGAAAAGCCAACCCGATGCCGCCAGCCGTGTGGCGGCCGAGGTCGTGACACAGTTACCCGTGCCCTCGCGGCTCGGCATGCTGCGTTTCGAAAGGCTCAACGAAGCCAGCTGGGCCATGCTCTACCTTGACCCAGCCTGTGAGCGCCAGTTCGGCCTGCAAACCGGCGAGCTGTGTGCCCTGATTGACGCGCCCTACGCCAGCCTGATGGAACCCGAAGCACGCTACCGGCTGCACGACGAAATCCAGTTGCAACTGGCCCAGCGCGGCTACTACCGCGTGCGCTACACCCTGCACACACCGAGCACCTCGCTGCGCCTGCTGGAAGCGGGTGAAGCCTACAAGCAACACAACCGTCAGCTGTTGCGCGGCTACCTGAGCGTGCTCGACGACCAGCAGGAAGAGACCGGCGAAACCGGCGCCAGCGACCTGGAGTCACGCAACAACCGCCTGCAGCTGGCCCTGCAGCTGAACCAGCGCACGCAGCAAGAACAGTTGGAGCACCTGGAGCGGGTGCGCGGCCAGCAGGACCTTATCCTGCGCCTCGCCCGCCATCGCTACAGCGCGGACAACTCGCTACTCGAAGCGGCCCAGCTGATCACCCAGAGCGCCTGCGAAATCTACAAGGTCGACTGCGCCAGCATCTGGCACCTGGAAGACCAACGCCTGGAACCGATCATCGCCTGGTACCGCGACGCACAGGAGCACCGCCAGCCCGAAGCCATTGATGCCAGCCGCTTCCCCGACTACCTGGATGCACTGCACGCAAGTCGCGCCATCGACGCTCACAACGCCGGCCACGACCCGCGCACCCGCGCCCTGGCGCAAAGCATGCGCCCGGAAAACAAGGCCATGCTCGACGCCAGCATCCGCGTCGATGGCCAGGTGATCGGCGTGTTGTGCCTGGAGCAAAGCGGCCAGCCAAGGGCCTGGCAGTCGGACGAGATTGCCTTTGCCGGTGAGCTGGCCGACCAGTTCGCCCAAGTGATCACAAACCACAAACGACGGGCCGCGGCCAGCGCCCTGCACCTGTTCCAGCGTGCGGTCGAGCAGAGCGCCAGTGCCTTCCTGCTGGTGAACCGCGACGGCCGGGTGGAGTACGTCAACCCCAGCTTCACTGCCATCACCCAGTACAGTACCGACGAAGTGCAGGGCCGCCAGTTGGGTGAGCTACCGGCACTGGAGAATCTCAGCGAACTGCTGTTCGACTCGCCGTCGAGCCTGGCCATGGGCAACAGTTGGCAGGGCGAGTTCAAGAGCCGGCGCAAAAACCTGGAGCCGTACTGGGGCCAGTTGTCGATTTCCAAGGTGTACGGTGACAACCGTGAGCTGACCCACTACATCGGCATCTACGAAGACGTCACCCAGACCAAGCTGGCCCAGCAACGCATCGAGCGCCTGGCTTACACCGACAACCTCACCAACCTGGGCAACCGCCCGGCGTTCATCCGCAGCCTGGACGAGCGCTTCGCCCGCGATGGCGAAAGCTCGATGTGCCTGCTGCTGGTGGACATCGACAACTTCAAGCGCATCAACGACAGCCTTGGCCACCAGACCGGCGACAAGCTGTTGATCAGCCTGGCCAGGCGTCTGCGCAACAGCCTGCACAGCGGTGGCATCCTGGCGCGCTTTGCCAGTAACGAGTTCGCCGTGCTGCTCGACGACACCAGCCTTGAAGATGGCCAAGGCGTCGCCCAGCAGTTGCTGTGCACCCTCGACAAACCGATGTTCGTCGACAACCAGCTGATCAACGTCACCGCCTCGGTAGGCCTGGCCTGTGCACCGTTGCACGGTGTCGACCCGGCCAGCCTGATGAAGAATGCCGGCCTTGCATTGCACAAGGCCAAGGCCAACGGTAAACACCAGGTACAGGTGTTTACCGAAGTGCTCAATGCCGAAGCCAGCTACAAGCTGTTCGTCGAAAACAACCTGCGCCGTGCCCTGACCCAGAACGAGCTGGACGTGTTCTACCAGCCCAAGCTGTGCCTGCGCAGCGGTCGCCTGCTGGGCCTGGAAGCGCTGCTGCGCTGGAACCACCCCGAACGCGGCATGATCCGCCCGGACCAGTTCATCAGCGTGGCCGAGGAAACCGGCCTGATCATCCCTATCGGCAAATGGGTGGTGCGCCAGGCGTGCTGCATGAGCCAGCAACTGCGCAAGGCCGGCCTGGGCAACCTGCATGTAGCCATCAACCTGTCGCCCAAACAGTTCTCCGACCCGGACCTGGTGGCATCAATCAGCACCATCCTCAAGGAAGAAGCCCTGCCCCCGCACCTGCTGGAGCTGGAGCTGACCGAAGGCCTGCTGCTGGAAGCCAGCGAAGACACCCACCGCCAGCTGGACGAACTGAAGGCCCTGGGTCTGACCTTGGCCATGGACGACTTCGGCACCGGTTATTCGTCGCTGAGCTACCTGAAGAAGTTTCCGATCGACATCCTCAAGATCGATCGCAGCTTCATCAACGAAATCCCCGACAACCAGGACGACATGGAAATCACCTCGGCGGTGGTGGCCATGGCCCACAACCTGAAGCTGAAGGTGGTGGCCGAAGGGATCGAGACGCCGGAGCAGCTGGCATTCCTGCGCCGTCACCGCTGCGACGTGGGCCAGGGCTACCTGTTCGACCGGCCGATTCCCGGGCGCGAACTGGCCGAGCGGCTGAAGCGCTATCCGCGTGGCCCGGTGGCCTGACAGCTGCGTAATCCTCGGGCACTATAGAAGCCATTCGGGCCCTTTCGCGGGCACGCCCGCTCCCACAGAAACACCACAACCTTTGAAACCTGTGCTGTACCTGTGGGAGCGGGCATGCCCGCGAAGGCCCAAACCCCTACCCCACTGAATAAACACAGAGGAACGGCCATGGTCCTGCGTTCGGAAATCCTGGTGAACAAAAACGTCATGCCCACTGCGGAACAGGCACTGCCTGGCCGCGACACGCCAATGAGCCTGCCCGAGTTCCACTACGTCTTCAAAGACACCCCACTGCTCGGCCCGTTCTTCGAAGGCGCCATCGACTTCGCCATCTTCGGCCTGGGCTGTTTCTGGGGCGCGGAGCGCCGCTTCTGGCAGCGTGAAGGTGTGGTCAGCACCGTGGTCGGCTACGCCGGCGGCTTCACCCCGCATCCTACTTACGAAGAAGTCTGCTCGGGCCTGACCGGCCACACCGAAGTGGTGCTGGTGGTGTTCGACAAGGACAAGGTCAGCTACCGCGAACTGCTGGCAATGTTCTGGGAGCTGCACAACCCCACCCAAGGCATGCGCCAGGGCAACGACATCGGCACCCAGTACCGCTCGGCCATCTACTGCACCAGCCCGGAACAGCTGGAACAGGCCAAGGCCAGCCGCGACGCCTACCAGGCCGAGCTGAGCAAGGCCGGCTTCGGTGAGATCACCACCGAAATCGACCAGGCACCGACGGTATATTTCGCCGAGGCCTACCACCAGCAGTACCTGGCCAAGAACCCGGACGGCTACTGCGGCATCGGCGGCACCGGCGTGTGCCTGCCACCCAGCCTGCAAGGTAACTGAAGCATGAGCACGATGACCCTGTTCCACTCGCCGTTGTCGCCTTTCGTGCGCAAGGTCATGGTGGTGTTGCACGAGACCGGCCAGCTTGAGCGTGTGCAGCTGCAGCCGGTGAACATCAGCCCGGTGAGCGGCGACCCGCAGCTCAACCTGGACAACCCGATCGGCAAGATCCCAGCCTTGCGCCTGGAAGACGGCACCGTGCTGCATGACAGCCGGGTAATCTGCGAGTACCTCGACATGCAGCACGTTGGCTTGCCGCTGCTGCCACGAGAAGGCTCGGCGCGCTGGCGTCGCATGACCTTGGTCTCACAGGCCGATGCGATCATGGATGCGGCGGTGTCGAGCCGTTATGAGAGCTTCCTGCGGCCAGAAGACAAGCGCTGGGATGGCTGGCTGCAGGCGCAGGGTGACAAGATCCGCCGGAGCCTGGCCAACCTTGAGCAGGAGCACTTGCCGGAGCTGATTTCCGGCTTCGACCTGGCGGCGATTGGCGTGGCCTGTGCGCTGGGCTATCTGGATTTGCGTCAGCCCGGGTTTGGCTGGCGTGAGCGCCAGCCTGGGTTGGCGGCGTGGTATGCCGAGGTGGTCAAGCGGCCATCGATGGTCGCTACAGCGCCAGTGGCCTGACAGGGCCCCTTCGCGGGTAAACCCGCTCCTACAGGTTTTCCACAGTGTTCGCTATCTGTGGTGGGCTTGTGGGAGCGGGCGTGCCCGCGAAGGCCTCACCTCGGTATCACAGGAAACAACAGCCCGATCCTGAGCGCCAACCAGCGCCCGATCTCTCTATCCTCCCTCATGCCGCCCTCCCCACACGCGCCCAGTCCAGCCGCCGGGTCAGCACCATGAACACCCCAAGCAAGCAGAAACACAACAGCGACCCCATCAGCAGCGCATAGTCTTCGGCACTCAGCAGCCCGTAGAGCAGCGCGTACAACGCCGCCAAACCCGCAGCAAAACCCACCCCTCGCCCCAGGCTGCGCAACACATGGCTCAGGTAGAAGCCGATCAGCAGCACACACGCCGAAGCTGACAACCCATAGGCCAGGCCAAAGCCAATGTGCTCGGACAACGACAACAGCAGCAGATAGAAGAACGCCAGCGCCACGCCCACCAGGATGTACTGCACCGGGTGCACACTCAGGTTCTTCATTACCTCGAACAGGAAAAAGCCGGCAAAGGTCAGGGCAATGAACAACAACGCGTATTTGATTGCCCGCTCACTCTTCAGATATTGGTCCACCGGGTCAACGAAGCTCACGCCGAAGGTGCGTTCACTGAAGTCTGCACACTGCCCACCGACAGCGCACTGGCGCAGGGCGTCTTCAAGGTTGGTAGCAAAGAACGAGGTCTGCCAGTGGGCGCTGAAGCCTTGAGCATCGATCTCGCGGCGGTTGGGCAGGTAACTGCCAACGAAGCTCGGGTGCGGCCAGTTGGCGCGCATGTTCACGCTGCTGGTACGGCCCACGGGTACCACGTGCAACTGGCCGGTACCTTGCAGCGCCAGGTCAAAGCCATAGCTGAACGCTCGCGCCTGTAGCCCGTCCAGCCCCGGCAGGCTGGCGTGCACGCCGCCGCGCATCCAGTCGAGCTGGGTGCCGGGCTCAAACGGCACTTTTTGCTCGTCCATGCTCAGCTCCAGAGCACTTTTGATACCGCGGATATCACTGATGCCCACCACCAGGAACGGCTTGTCGAAGCGGTAGTCGTCAAAGTCCTTGTCGATGCCCCAATGCGCCGGGAGCTTGAAGCGGCCGCTGATACGGCCTTTGGCGTGGAACAACCGCGCCTGGTAGATGCCGCGGGCGCGCAGTTCGGTGTCCACACCCAGGTCGGCGTCGAAGGTTTCCGGCAGGAAGTACAAGTGGCCGGTGATGGTGCTGGTTTCCTGGGTACGCGCACCGTCCTTTTCGATCCAGCGGCGCTGGTACTTGCGGTACGGTACCACCAGCAACGGGCCGCTGAGTTGCTGATCGAAGCTGGTGCTCTGGGCGATATCACGCAGCACGCCGTCGCGCATGGCCTGGCGGTCGTCAATCAGGCCGTTGATCAGCAGTAACGGGATGAGCAACAGCAACATCAGCATGGCGATCATGCCGAGTTTGAAACCGAGGGTCTTGTTCATGTGGCCTCCTGTGGCAGTGGGCGCAGTGTCTGCGCCTTGCGTGGAGGCTTTGTGGAGCGCGTGTGTGATTTACGTGTATTTGGGGTTGCTGTGCAGCCCCGGCTATCTCAGCTAATGCGCCGCAGCGGCAGCCATAACCGCACCCGTACCCCGCCATCGACGTTGTCCACCGCCAAGGCCCCGCCGTGCAGCTGCATCACCTCGGCCACGAAGTTCAGCCCCAGCCCGGTGCTCTTGCGCCCGCTCCCGGGCCGCGGCAGCGAGTAGAACCGCTCGCTGACCCGCCCGATGGCATAGGCCGGTATCGCTTGCCCCTGGTTGAACACACTCAACGCCACGCGTTCGCCAGCGCGCTCCAGGTCGAACAGCAGCGTGCCCCCTTCCGGGGTGAAGTCCAGTGCGTTGTCGAGCAGGTTGGCCAACGCCTGGCGCATCAGGAACGGATCGCAAAGCAAACGCAAAGTGGCAGGCACCCGCTGACGTACCTGCAAACCGGCGCCTTCGATACGCGCCGCATGGGCCAGCAGCAACTCATCGACCAACGCCGCCAGCGCCACCTGCTGCTCGTCCTCCAGCGCCTGCATCTGTTCGACCCTGGCCAGGTTGAGCAGCCGCTCGATCATCTGCTGCAAACGCTCGCTCTCGCGCTCGATATTGCCGGCAAAGCGCGCCCGCTGATCAGCGGGCATGTCCTCGCCCTGCAACAGCTCGGAAGCACCACGGATGGCCGCCAGCGGGCTTTTCAGCTCGTGAGTCAGGGTGTGCACGTAGCGCTCGACATAGGCCTTGCCTTCCAGCTGGGTGCGCATGCGTTCCACTGCCTGTGCCAGGTTCGCCAGCTCGCCGCCCTTGTAATGCGGAAGCTCCGCACGCTCACCTTCACTGACCGCCTGCGCATAACCTGCCAACTTGCGCAGCGAGCGCGCAAGCCACCACGACAGAGCCGCGCCGATCAGCAAGCCCAGGCCGATCAGCCCCAGCCCCAGGGTGAGCAGGCGCCGCTCGGAGCGGTCGATGTAGGGTTGTAATGAGCTATTGGGCTTGGCGACGGTGACGACGCCTATGATCTTGCCGTTGTCGATGATCGGCGCGCCAACGTGCATCACCGAGGTGCTTTCGTCGTTGGGGTCGCTGCGGGTGGAGCGGGCGCCATACTGGCCTCGCAGGGTCAGCAGCACGTCATTCCACTGCGAGTAATCCTTGCCCAGGGCCTCGCCACTGGAGTCCAACAACACGATGCCCTTGGCGTCAGTGACGTAGATGCGGTGGCTGACCTGGTTCTTGGCCAACCCCCAGATCTGTGCGCCCGGGCTGCGCGATCCGTAGGCCTCGAGCACCTCGGGCAGGCGGCCCTGGTTCAGGGTGCCGGCCTTGACGTCATCCCTCAGGATTTCTGCCAGCAGGTTGGCAGTGTCTACCAATGTTTCTTCGGAAGATTGGCGCACTACCGGGCGAATCTGTTCGCGTACGGTATTGAGCAAGAAGTAACCGGCCAAACCGACGAACAGGAAGTACACCAGGAAGATGCGGATACCCAAGCGCATCAGGCGTGCTCCGGGCTATAGCTGTAACCGAGGCCGCGATGGGTCTGGATCGGCTCGGCATCACCCGCTACCTGGCGCAGTTTGGCGCGCAGGCTCTTGATATGGCTGTCGATGGTGCGCTCATAGCCCACGTCGGAGGCCACGCCCAAAGCGTCGAGCAGCTGTTCGCGGCTGAACACCCGCTGCGGTTGTTCGAGCAGGCATTGCAGCAGGCGGAACTCATGCCGGGTCAGCGTGAGCGGCTGGCTGCGGTAGGTGATCTGCATGCGCAGGGTGTCGAGCTGGAACAAGGTGGTTCCGCCGGCAGCCTCGGCCCTCGGGGCCATGCGTTTGAGGATCGCCCGAACGCGCGCTGCCACTTCGCGAGGACTGAAAGGTTTTACCACGTAGTCGTCGGCGCCGATTTCCAGGCCTACTACGCGGTCGATTTCACCGTCCCGGGCGCTAAGAAACATCACCGGTACCTCGGTGAACCGGCGCAGCTGGCGACAGGTTTCGAAGCCACTGATGTCGGGCAGGCCGATGTCAAGGATGACCAGATCGGCCGGGCGCTGGCGCTGCTGGTCGAGGGCGGCACTGCCCAGGGTTACCCACTCGGTGCTGTGACCGTCGGCCTGCAGGGCGTAGACCAGGGTGTCGGCGATGGCAGCTTCGTCTTCGACGATGAGGATATGCGGCATGGCGTCCGGCCTTGCGATTTTGAAGGTTGGCAGTGTAGGAGCGGGCTTGCCCGCGAACACCGGCGAAGCCGGTGCCTGAGACCACATTATGTGTGTTCGCGGGCAAGCCCGCTCTACATTGTATGGCGCACGCTTCAGATCAACAGCCTGGCTTGCCAGCAGTGAACTTCTTCGCCGGGTTGACCGCCGCCTTGAACTCGCGCAGCGCCTTGGAACCCACCAGCAGCGGGTAGTTGAAGTTGCTGCGGTCCACCAGATTCACCTCGACGGTGCGCTTCACATCCCCCAGGCACAACTCCAGGTCGACCACCGGGCGCTTGGAGACCTCTGGCGCATCCCCTTCGTCCTCTTCATCGGCACGGCCCTTGATCTTGCTGATGCGCGAGACCTTGTGCTCGTACACCTTGCCGTCCGAGTCCTTGGTTGCCAGGCGGAAGCGCACCCACTCGTCGCCATCGCGGGTGAACAGCTCGATATCCTTGGCCGACAGCGACGCGGTGAAGGCGCCGGTGTCCATCTTGGCTTTCAGGGTTTCGCCCAGCTCGGGCAGGGCGATGTTCTCGTAACGGCCGTAGAGGGTGGGCTCGGCGGCCATTACCGGCAGCGCCAACAACGACAACAGGGCTAGCAGTGGTTTCACAGGCAGGCTTCCTTGGAAAGGGTCAGTGCTTAGACTGCACTGGCAAGATAGGTTCGCTTTCACAAGACTAAACAACATAACGTGAAACATTTGTTCCCGCCGCCGGGCATTGGACATTTGGCGTAGGCGACCGCCCTGCTTATCATTGCCAACCGTTTATCTCCCACAACAAGAGTCTCTTTATGCGTCGCCTGCTGACCGGCATTCTCACTACCACCCTGCTGCTGCTCAACACCGTGGTGTTGATCTGCCCGCTGCTGGTCTTCGCCCTGCTCAAGCTGGTGTTGCCAGGCCGTGGCCGCGACTACGCGTCGTGGGCGGTGATGTGGGTGGCCGAAACCTGGTCGGAAATCGACAAAGCCATCTTCGCCCTGTGCATCCCTACCCAGTGGGACATCCGCGGCGTGGAAAACCTGCGCAAAGACACCTCGTACCTGGCCGTGAGCAACCACCAGACCTGGGTCGACATCCCGGCGCTGATCGAAAGCCTCAACCGCCGTACACCGTTCTTCAAGTTCTTCCTGAAAAAGGAACTGATCTGGGTACCGTTGCTGGGCCTGGCCTGGTGGGGGCTGGATTACCCGTTCATGAAGCGCTACAGCAAGGCGTTTCTGGAAAAGCACCCGGAGCTCAAGGGCAAGGACCTGGAAATCACCAAGGCGGCTTGCGAGCTGTTCAAGCGCCAGCCGGTGACCGTGGTCAATTACCTGGAGGGCACCCGGTTTACCGAAGCCAAGCGCCAGGAGCAGCAGTCGCCGTATCGCTACCTGCTCAAGCCCAAGGCGGGTGGTGTGGCGTTTGTGCTCGCGGCATTGGGCGAACAGCTGGATGCCCTGCTGGATGTGACCATCGTGTACCCCGGTAATAAGGCGCCGGGGTTCTGGGACTTGCTCAATGGCAGCATTAGCCGGGTGATTATCGACATTCAGGTGCGGGAGCTGGACCCGGCGTTGTGGGCGGGGGATTACGAGAATGATCCTGAGTTCAGGCAGACGGTGCAGGCCTGGGTGAACCAGTTGTGGGTGGCGAAGGATCAGCGGATCGAGCAGCTGCGGGCGGAGATGGGCTGAGACCTCTGCCGCCTGAACTGGCCCATTCGCGGGTGAACCCGCTCCTACAACCGCTACATTCAGGCATGCCCCTTGTAGGAGCGGGTTCACCCACGAAGAGGCCGGACCAGCCATAGCCAGAATCCGATCAAAACCCAGGCTAATAATCAGCATAAGGATTACTTTTTTGTCTTCCCCCACCTAAGTGGATAAAAATCGACCACAGCACAACTACAAAAATGCCTGGATCGATCAATGGCCAACCCACCCAGCTCTAACTCCGCCCAGCTTCGCCGTGTTCTGGGCCTCCCCGCCCTGGTGTTCTTCGGCCTGGTGTACATGGTCCCGCTTACCATTTTCACCACCTACGGCATCGTCACCGAACTTACCGGTGGCCGCACCGCCGGCGCCTACCTGGTCACCCTGGTGGCCATGCTGTTCACCGCCGCGTCCTACAGCTTCATGGTCAAGCGCTTCCCGGTCGCGGGCTCGGCCTATTCCTATACCAACATGGCCTTCGGCCCTAATGTCGGCTTCCTGGCCGGCTGGTCGCTGTTGCTGGATTACCTTTTCCTGCCGATGATCAACTACCTGCTGATCGGCCTGTTTCTCAACATTGCGTTCCCCGCAGTGCCTGCCTGGGCCTTCGTGCTCGCATGCATCACTTTGGTGACAGTGCTGAACGTGGTCGGTATCAACTCGGTGGCCAAGACCAGCAACCTGATCGTCGGCGCGCAGATCGTGTTCATTGGCGTGTTTGTCGCGCTGTCCTGCCAGACATTGGCTGGCCAGCCGCTCGACCTGCTGTCGCCGCTAATCGGCGATGGCAGCAAACCTGGCTTTGGCCACCTGATGGCTGGCGCAGCGGTGTTGTGCTTGTCGTTCCTGGGCTTCGACGCCGTATCGACCCTGGCCGAAGAATGCCGCGACGCACGCCGCGACGTGCCACGGGCGATCATCCTCACCACCCTGTTCGCCGGGTTGCTGTTCACCGTGCTGGCTTACGTCAGCCAGTTGGTGCTGCCAGGCAGCAGCTTCGCCAATGCCGATGCAGCGGCCAACGAAGTGATGTTCAAGGCTGGCGGGCAGTTTCTCACCAACTTCTTCACCGCTGCTTATGTGGCGGGCAGCCTGGGTTCGGCGCTGGCCTCGCAGGCCGCGGTGTCGCGCATCCTGTTCACCATGGGGCGTGACAACGTGCTGCCACGGCGCAGCTTTGGTTACCTGTCGCCGCGCTTTGGTACGCCGGTGTTCGCCATTGCGCTGGTGTCGGCGTTCTCGCTGCTGGCGCTGGTAATCGACCTGTCTACCCTCGCCTCGCTGATCAGCTTTGGTGCGCTGGTGGCGTTTTCGGCGGTGAACCTGGCGGTGGTGAAAACGCACCTGATGGATGATGCCTCGCAGCGCAACTTCAAAGGCCTGCTGAGCTATGGTCTGGTGCCGCTGGTAGGGCTGGGGCTGACCTTGTGGCTGTGGACCAGCCTGTCGGCGCTGACACTGGTGATTGGCCTGTGCTGGTTTGCCTTGGGCCTTGCGTACCTGGCAGTTCTGACAGCAGGCTTCCGCCGCCCCGTCCGCCTGGTGGATTTCTCCGAAGCTGTCTGACCAGATGCAATTTCGCTTTTGTGGGGGCAGCCCTTTCGCGACACAAGGCCGCCCCTACAGAGCTCATCTCATGGCTTGAGGGCTGTCGCTAGAATCCTCAGACTGAAGGCTGGGCCAGTGGCGCTGGGGTAGTCCACAAACTCCCCAGATTCTGCAACAACGACCCGGCAATGCCCTGCTGCCCCAGATACTGCAGAATCAGTGGCGCAAACTGCCCGATCATCCCGGTATCCATCCCCAGCGCCTTGAACGCATTGTCCAGGTCGCTACGGCTTTCCACGTTGTTGCCCAGTGCGTTGCTCAACGCCGACTGGCTTTCGCTGTTCTTGCCGAGCAAATCCCCCAAACCACTCAACCCGCCCAGCGCATTTGCACCGGCCAGCAGGTCCAGGCCCGGCACCGCCTTGGTCAGTTGCCCATAGTCATCGCTGCTAAGGTTGTTGCGCGCCAGTCCCAGCATGGCTCCTGCCCCGCCTACCGCCTGCTCGGCGGTGATGTTCAACTGGCTACCCAGGGTGTTGAGCAGATTGGCCTGCGCTTCGGGTGCCTGTACCTGGCCTTGCTGTTGCTGGTTCTGCATGGCGGACACGGCGTTGGCGGCGTCGCTGAGGTTGAAGGCGAACACCGGGCTAGCGGCCAGGGTCATCAGGGTTGCCAAGGTGAATGCTTTCATCGGGATGGGACCTCGTGGCCGGGATGGCCGGGAAACGAGGGGTTTGACTCGTGGTTTGGGGTTTTGTTCCGACCGCTGATTACCTAGCAAAAATGCTAGTTGTACCATCCGGCAGCGGAGTGCAACGTACACACTCGGTGCAAAGTCTGAGGCTGGATAACATCATGGCTGAAAACGTAGACAGGAAGAATGAAAAAAATCGATCAAATACAATGCAGCCGGGAAAGGCGGCTAATCGATCCTCCATGTATTTTTACCAAACCGGTCAATTATCTAATGAGGTTTCTGCCCAAGGCAACCATAAGGCCCTGCGGGCTCTGGGATTACCAATTGCCCAAATAGAGCAGACGCAACCGACCAAAATATTACAGATCGACCGTTCTAATTCAATTATAGGTTTATCTCAAGACACCATAGCTTATTCGCCTTACGGCTATTCTGACGAACATGTCATGAAGTCGTTGCTGGCCTTCAACGGGCATCGGTGTGACCCGATATCTATGCTGTATCCTCTGGGAAATGGATATAGGTCGTTCAGCCCCTCCCTGATGCGCTTCTGCAGTCAGGACACAATGAGCCCATTCGGTAGGGGCGGCTTAAATTCTTATGCTTATTGCATGGCCGACCCTGTAAACAACACTGACCCTACTGGGCATTTCTTAGTATCGATTTTTAAGCGAAGTCCGATTTCAGCTTTCAATCACTACTCTAAGAAACTTGGGCAACTGAACATAAAAATAACCACGGTCAACGATAGAATCTCCCATTATGACAAGAAGCTCGGCGAGCTAAATGTCAAATTGAGATATTGGAAGAATGAAAGAAGGAATAATAACCACCCTGACAGACACGGGAACCAGCCATCACATGAGGTAGAATCCCTAAAAGTCAAGATAATGAACAACGAATTGAAGCGTAGCGCTGAGATAACCAAGCGGAATTATCTGGATGCTAAGCTCCGAACCAACATGGATAAGTTCATGCAGGCTCAAAATGCACTCTCAGCCTCAGTCTCCGCCACAGACAACAGCCTACCCGGATACCAAGCAGACTCCTTGCCACCAACTGATGAACAGGCGAGAGTTCGGCAAACCAATCAGACTCCAACCCACCGCGATTTCGTATTCCTTGGAAGCGGTTTCTGAAATGTAATCCCAAGCCTCTTAAGCCACTGCGATAATCAGGGCTGCATACTAGTCTCGGCCGGTCGCTTAGAAGTCAGCGACTGGCCTTGACAGGTCGACCAGAAAATCTCATGGCTTTAGCCTTCGATGGCCGTCATACCGAAAGACGAGATGAAAAAACCCCTCGAAAAGAGGGGTTTCATCTGACTCCAAGCCGTTATGCCGCACCCCACATCTTGTGCGGGTCAATCACAAACTTCTTAGGCACACCCGCATCGAACTCGCCATACCCTTCCGGCGCCTGATCCAGGTTAATCACCTGCACACCTACAACCTCAGCAATGTTGATCCGATCCCACATGATCGCCTGCATCAGCTGGCGGTTGTATTTCATGGTCGGGGTCTGGCCGGTGTGGAAGCTGTGCGATTTCGCCCAGCCCAGGCCGAAGCGGATGCTCAGCGCGCCGATCTTGGCAGCGGCATCCACCGCGCCTGGGTCTTCGGTTACGTACAGGCCCGGGATACCGATGTTGCCGGCCACGCGGGTCACTTGCATCAGCGAGTTAAGCACGGTGGCCGGGGCCTCGTGCTTGGCACCTTCATGGCCGTGGCCACGGGCCTCGAAGCCGACGGCGTCGACAGCGCAGTCCACTTCCGGCTCGCCGAGGATGTCGACGATCTGCTCGTGCAGCGGGGTGTCCTTGGACAGGTCGACCACTTCGAAGCCTTGCGACTTGGCGTGGGCCAGGCGGGCCGGGTTGAGGTCACCGACGATTACGCAGGCGGCGCCCAGCAGGCGCGCCGAGGCAGCGGCGGCCAGGCCGACCGGGCCAGCACCGGCAACGTAGACAGTGCTGCCTGGACCAACGCCAGCCGTTACGGCACCGTGGTAGCCGGTGGGCAGGATGTCGGACAGGCAAGTCAGGTCACGGATCTTTTCCATGGCCTTGTCGCGCTCAGGCAGCTTCAGCAGGTTGAAGTCGGCGTATGGCACCAGCACGTATTCAGCTTGGCCGCCGGTCCAGTCGCCCATGTCGACGTAGCCGTAGGCACCGCCGGCGCGCGCCGGGTTGACGGTGAGGCAGACACCGGTGTGCATTTCTTTGCAGGAGCGGCAGCGGCCGCAGGCGACGTTGAACGGTACCGATACCAGGTCGCCGATCTGCATGCGCTCGACGTCGCGGCCCTTCTCGACGATTTCACCGGTGATTTCGTGGCCCAGGACCAGGCCGACCTGGGCAGTGGTGCGGCCACGGACCATGTGCTGGTCAGAACCGCAGATGTTGGTGGAGACCACCTTCAGGATGACGCCGTGTTCGATTTTCTTGCCGCGCGGGTCCTGCATTTTCGGGTAGTCGATGTGTTGCACTTCGACCTTGCCGGCGCCGAGATATACCACTCCACGATTGCCAGACATTGCTTGTACCTCGCTTGATTATTATTTATGCAGCGTTGGTTGAAGCGCCGCCATCCGTGGGCGGCATGTACTACTGGAATGCAGGGAATTGTGGGCCGGATAGGGCCGGACGCACTGACTGGAAGCGACAGGGAGATGCCTTTTAGCGGCAGGGTTGTCGTTGGGGAATATGGGCAAACAGAGGGGCGGCCTGTGCGGGCCTCTTCGCGGCTAAAGCCGCTCCTACGGGGACCGCACCCATCCAAGGGCTGTGCTGTACCTGTAGGAGCGGCTTTAGCCGCGAAGAGGCCGGTACTGGTTATTACAGAACGACAGTCCGGTTGGCGTTCAGGAACACCCGCCGCTCGATGTGATAACCCACCGCGCGCGCCAATGTCAGGCATTCGATATCCCGCCCTTTGGCAATCAGGTCTTCGGGATAGTGGCTGTGATCCACCACCTCGACACCCTGGGCAATGATCGGCCCTTCATCCAGGTCGTTGTTGATGTAGTGCGCCGTGGCACCGACCATTTTCACGCCCTTGTTGTACGCCTGGTGATAAGGCTTGGCGCCCTTGAAACCCGGCAACAGCGAGTGGTGAATATTGATCGCCCAACCATCCAGACGGCGGCAAAGCTCGGGCGACAGTACCTGCATATAGCGGGCAAGAATGACCAGCTCAGCACCAGTCTCCTCGATCACCTGCAGCACCTTGCGCTCTTGCCCGGGCTTGTCCTTAGGGTCGAGGGCGAAGTGGTAATAAGGAATCTTGTGCCAATGCGCCAAGGGTTCGAGGTCCGGGTGGTTCGACACCACCGCGACCACATCCATACCCAGTTGCCCAATACGCTGGCGATACAGCAGGTCATTCAGGCAATGGTCGGCCTTGGACACCATTATCACCACCTTGGGGCGGTGGTTGGGTGCGGTCAGCTCGAAAGCCATGCCGAACGCTTCGCTGCGCTCGGCGAGGCCGGCCCGGAAGCCCGCCTCGTCGAAATCGTCCGGCTGACGGAACTCGACGCGAATGAAGAAGCGTCCCGACTGCCGGTCATCGAAGGAGTGGTGCTCCGTCACGTAGCAGCGTTGCTCGAAGAGGTAACGCGTCACCACGTCGACGGTGCCGAGCATGCTCGGGCAGTCGGCGGTGAGAATCCAGGTATCCGGTGCCCGACTCATGTTCTTGCTCCTTAGGCTTCGATGCTCAGGCCGTATTCGGCAGAAGCGTCCTGCAGCCACAGCCACCAGTAATCGGCGAAGCTGCGGCGAATCACCAGCTCCCAGGTGTCTTCTGCAGTGCGGCGGATCACCAGTTGCGACTTGGCGAACACGGTGCCCACGGCCTTGCCCACCGGGAAGTTGTTTGGGTGAACATCATAGCTGGTGGACTTCATCAGCACGTCGCGCACGTTCGGGCCGCGCAGTTCCAGCAGGCTTTGCCCGCCACTGACATTGACGACCTGAATGTGCTGGCCTTCAAGGGCCGCGCGCAGCTTTTGCTCGACTGCCAGCTCCTGACCGCCGGGCACGATCAGCAACCACTCGTCGGGGCCGACCCATTGCAGCGACATGTCCTTGTTGGCGACCACGGTCAGCGCCACGGGCAGCTCCAGGCCAAGGGCCTTGTGCACGCCGGCGGCGAATTCCGGGTTGTGGCCATCACCGCGCAGGGTGAGGTGGCCGAGGAACTTGCGTTCACGCAGGGTCACCCCTGCGTTCTTGCGGCCTTTGCCTACCAGGCTGGCCAGGTCGGCATGGTGCAGTGGCGACTGGGCTTTGGCCTCGGCGCCGGGGTTTTGCTGGAAGACGTTGATAGCGCTCATTTCTTACCTGCCTTGAATTCTGGATTCGACCACGATGCCTGCGAGAGGCGGCCATCCTGTGGGAGCGGGCATGCCCGCGAATGCGATGTTGAATTCACCGCCCTCTTCGCGGGCACGCCCGCTCCCACAGAGACCTCATTCCACGCCTGACACCGGTTGGACCGGGGCCTTAGACGTTCTGCCGCTCACCCTTCGGATCGAAGAACACCGAAGACACGATTTCCGCCTCGATCACGCTGCCATCTGCCTGCGGCGAGTAGACACGCTCGCCCATGCGCTTGAGGCCGCCTTTGACCACACCCATGGCGAACGAGTAGCCCAGGGAGTTGGACGCGTAGCTGGAGGTGACGTGGCCGACCATGTCCATCGGGATCGGCTGTTTCGGGTCGAACACCAACTGGGCGCCTTCCGGCAGCCACTTGGTCGGGTCGACCGGCTTCAGGCCCACCAGCTGCTTGCGGTTCTCACGTACGCAGTCTTCGCGGTTCATGCCACGCAGGCCGATCCACGAGAACGGCTTGTTGCGGCCAACGCACCAGCTCATGTTCAGGTCGTCCGGGTTCATCGAACCATCGGTGTCCTGGCCAACGATGATGAAGCCCTTCTCTGCACGCAGTACGTGCATGGTCTCGGTGCCGTACGGGGTCAGGTTGTACTTCTTGCCAGCTTCGATGATCTGTTCCAGCACGCCCATGGCGTAGTTGGCCTGCACGTTCACTTCGTACGACAGCTCGCCGGTGAACGAGATACGGAACACGCGGGCTGGCACGCCACCGACGTTGCCTTCCTTCCAGGTCATGAACGGGAAGGCTTCCTTGTCCATGTCGATGTCGGTCAGCTCGCTCAGCAGCTTGCGGCTGTTAGGGCCGGACAGGGTCATGGTGGCCCAGTGGTCGGTGACCGAAGTGAAGTACACCTTCAGCTCTGGCCATTCGGTCTGGTGATACAGCTCCATCCACTGCAGCACGCGGGCAGCGCCGCCGGTGGTGGTGGTCATGATGAAGTGGTTGTCGCCGACGCAGGCGGTTACGCCGTCGTCGAAGACCATGCCGTCTTCCTTGCACATCAGGCCGTAGCGGGCCTTGCCCACATCGAGCTTGGTCCAGGCGTTGGTGTAGATGCGGTTGAGGAATTCGCGCGCGTCCGGGCCCTGGATGTCGATCTTGCCCAGGGTCGAGGCGTCCAGCAGGCCCACGCTGTCGCGCACGGCCTTGCATTCACGCGTGACGGCAGCATGGATGTCTTCGCCGGCTTTCGGGAAGTACCAAGGGCGCTTCCACTGGCCCACGTCTTCGAACTCGGCGCCGTTCTTCACGTGCCAGGCATGCAGGGCAGTGAAGCGCACGGGCTCGAACAGGTGACCACAGTGACGGCCCGCTACCGCGCCGAAAGTGACCGGCGTGTAGTTGGGGCGGAACATGGTGGTGCCCATTTCCGGGATGGTGATGCCGATCGAACGGGCAGCAATGGCCAGGCCGTTGATGTTGCCCAGTTTGCCCTGGTCGGTACCGAAGCCCAGCGCGGTGTAGCGCTTGACGTGCTCGACCGACTCGAAGCCTTCACGGGTGGCCAGCTCGATGCCGGCGGCGGTCACGTCGTTCTGCTGGTCGACGAACTGTTTCGGCCCCTTGGTGCCTTTGTCGTGCGGCACCAGGAACAGTGCCACGGTGGCCTCTTCCTTGCGCGCCACGGTTTTTGGCAGGGTGCCGACAGTGGCCTTGAAACCGGCCTCGGTGGCTGCGCGAACGCCGCCTTCGAAGCCATCGGCAATCACATCGCCCAAGGCATACACGCCGTTGATACCACCGACGCACTCGCGCTTTTGCGGGGCATCGCCCGGCACGAAGCCAAGGATGTCGTCACGCCATACCGGGCGACCGCCCAGGTGCGAAGCCAAGTGCACGATCGGGCTGTAACCGCCCGAGGACGCGATCAGGTCGCACTCGAGGATTTCGCCTGGGCTAGTGACTTTGTGCGCCTGCACATCGATCGCTGCCACACGGGCACCCGTGACGTGCTTGCTGCCTTTTGCCTCGATCACGGCGCTGGAGGTGAGGATGCGAATACCTTTGGCACGCGCTTCTTCAACCAGCGAGCCACGTGGGTTGTGGCGGGCGTCGGCGATGGCGACCACTTGCAGGCCTGCGTCGTGCCAGTCCAGCGCGGCGCGATAAGCGTGGTCGTTGTTGGTAGACAGTACCAGCTTGCGACCCGGCGCCACGCCATAGCGGCGAACATAGGTGGAAACAGCACCGGCCAGCATGTTGCCCGGCACGTCGTTGTTGCCATACACCAGCGGGCGCTCGTGGGCGCCAGCAGCCAGTACCACGCGCTTGGCGCGAACGCGGTGCACGCGGTGGCGAACCTGGCCAATCGGGGCGCGGTCGCCGAGGTGGTCGGTGAGGCGCTCGTGAATGGTCAGGAAGTTATGGTCGTGGTAGCCGTTGACCGTGGCACGTGGCAGCAGGGTCACTTCCGGCAGGCCTTCCAGCTCTTTGACCACGGCGTTGACCCAGTCGGCAGCAGGCTTGCCGTCGAGGGTTTCGCGGGTGTCGAGAAGGCTGCCGCCGAACTCTTCCTGCTCGTCAGCCAGGATCACGCGGGCACCGCTGCGCGCAGCGGCCAGTGCGGCAGCCAGGCCAGCAGGGCCGGCGCCGACGATCAGCACGTCGCAGTGCCGGTTCATGTAGTCGTAGCTGTCAGGATCGTTCTGCAGCGGCGCACGGCCCAGGCCGGCGGCTTTACGGATGTACTTCTCGTAAGTCATCCAGAACGATTTGGGGTACATGAAGGTTTTGTAGTAGAAGCCCGGCGGCATCATGCTGCCGCCAACCTTGCCGAGGATGCCCATGACGTCGTTGTTGACGTTCGGCCAGCCGTTGGTGCTGGTGGCGACAAGGCCCGCGTACAGTGCCTGTTGGGTGGCGCGCACGTTGGGGATCTGGGTAGCTTCGCTGGAGCCGATCTGCAGGATGGCGTTCGGCTCTTCGGTACCGGCGGCGATGATGCCGCGCGGGCGCGAGTACTTGAAGCTACGGCCGACAATGTCGACGCCGTTGGCCAGCAACGCGGCGGCCAGGCTGTCACCGGCATAACCCTGGTAGGTTTTGCCGTTGAAGGTGAAGTTCAGGACCTTGCTGCGGTCGATACGGCCGCCGCTGGCGAGGCGATAGGTCTGGCTCATACTTTTTCCCCTTGGCCTTTGACGGTCGACGCGGCGCTGGCGGCTTTGCCGTTGGCGGTCACTTGCGGCTTCTCGCCAATCTTGTAGGTTTCCAGAATTTCGTAGGTCACGGTGTCACGGGTGACGTTGAAGTACTGGCGGCAGCCGGCAACGTGGTCCCACAGTTCATGGTGAATACCGCGCGGGTTGTCACGGTAGAACATGTAGGTACCCCACTCTTCGTCGGAGCAGGCGTTAGGGTCCAGCGGGCGGGCGATGTGCGCCTGGCCAGAGGCGTGGAACTCTTCTTCGGAGCGCAGCTCGCCGCAGTGGGGACAGAAAATATGCAACATGACGGTGTCTCCGGTTAGTGGGCGACGGCGGCGGCGCCGTGTTCGTCGATCAGTGCGCCGTTGTAGAAACGGTCCATGGAGAACGGCGCGGCCAGTGGGTGCATTTCGCCCTTGGCCAGGCTCGCGGCAAAGACGTTGCCCGAGCCCGGGGTCGCCTTGAAGCCGCCAGTACCCCAACCGCAGTTGAAGAACATGTTCTTGACCGGGGTTTTGGTGATGATCGGGCAGGCGTCCGGCGAGGTGTCTACGATGCCGCCCCACTGGCGGTTCATGCGAACACGCGACAGGTTGGGGAACATCTCGACGATGGCCTGCAGGGTGTGCTCGATCACCGGGTACGAACCGCGCTGGCCGTAGCCGACCCAGCCGTCGATACCGGCACCGATCACCAGGTCGCCCTTGTCGGACTGGCTGATGTAGCCGTGTACGGCGTTGGACATGATCACGCTGTCGATGATCGGCTTGATCGGCTCGGATACCAGTGCTTGCAGCGGGTGCGATTCCAGCGGCAAGCGGAAGCCGGCCAGCTTGGCCATGTGCCCGGAGTTACCGGCGGTGACCACGCCGACGCGCTTGGCGCCGATGAAGCCCTTGTTGGTTTCCACACCGATGACCGCGCCGTTTTCCTTGCGGAAGCCGATCACTTCGGTTTGCTGGATCAGGTCGACGCCCAGGGCGTCGGCAGCGCGGGCGAAGCCCCAGGCCACGGCATCGTGACGGGCAACGCCGCCACGGCGCTGTACGGTGGCGCCGAGGATCGGGTAGCGGGTGTTCTTCGAGCAGTCCAGGTACGGGATTTCGGCCGCAACCTGGGCAGTGTTCAGCAGCTCGCCATCCACGCCGTTGAGGCGGTTGGCGCTGACCCGACGCTCGGAGTCACGCATGTCCTGCAGGGTGTGGCACAGGTTGTAAACACCGCGCTGGGAGAACATCACGTTGTAGTTGAGGTCCTGGGACAGGCCCTCCCACAGCTTCATGGCGTGCTCGTACAGGTGCGCCGACTCGTCCCACAGGTAGTTGGAACGCACGATGGTGGTGTTACGGGCGGTGTTGCCGCCGCCCAGGTAGCCCTTCTCGATCACGGCAACGTTGGTGATGCCGTGCTCTTTGGCCAGGTAGTAGGCCGTGGCCAGGCCATGGCCGCCACCGCCGACAATGACCACGTCGTAAACCTTTTTAGGGGTTGGCGTGCGCCACATGCGCTGCCAGTTTTCGTGGTGGCTGAGGGAGTGCTTGAAAAGGCCGAAGCCCGAGTAACGTTGCATGGTGTGTGACTCCACTCAGCGGTAGACAGGGAAATCTGCGCACAGGGCCGCGACGTTCTTCGCCACATCGGCTTCGACGTCTGCGTCACCGAGGTTGTCGAGGATGTCGCAAATCCAGCCAGCCAAGGCCACGCACTGAGCGACCTTGAAGCCGCGGGTGGTGACGGCCGGAGTGCCGATACGCAGGCCCGAAGTGACGAACGGCGACTGCGGGTCGTTCGGCACGGCGTTCTTGTTGACGGTGATATGCGCACGACCCAGGGCGGCGTCGGCGTCTTTGCCAGTCAGGCCCTGACGGATCAGGCTGACCAGGAACAGGTGGTTGTCGGTGCCACCGGAAACCACATCGTAGCCACGGTCAATGAACACCTGGGCCATGGCCTGGGCGTTCTCGATCACTTGCTGCTGGTATGCCTTGAATCCAGGCTCCAGCGCTTCCTTGAAGCACACCGCCTTGGCAGCGATCACGTGCATCAGCGGGCCACCCTGGGCACCCGGGAATACAGCGGCGTTCAGCTTTTTCTCGATCTCTTCGTTCGACTTGGCCAGGATCAGACCGCCACGCGGACCGCGCAGGGTCTTGTGGGTAGTGGTGGTGACCACGTCGGCGAACGGGATCGGGTTCGGGTACAGGCCAGCGGCAACCAGGCCGGCAACGTGGGCCATGTCGACGAACAGCAGTGCGCCCACCTTGTCGGCGATGGCGCGGAAGCGTGGGAAGTCGAGGGTCTTGGAGTAGGCCGAGAAACCGGCAACGATCATTTTCGGCTTGTGCTCGACCGCCAGGCGCTCGACTTCGTCATAGTCGATCAGGCCGGTGTTGGTGTCGATGCCGTACTGGACTGCGTTGTACAGTTTGCCCGAGGACGACACTTTGGCGCCGTGGGTCAGGTGGCCACCGTGGGCCAGGCTCATGCCCAGGATGGTGTCACCGGCTTGCAGCAGGGCCAGGTAGACCGCGCCGTTGGCCGACGAGCCGGAGTGCGGCTGGACGTTTGCGTAGTCGGCACCGAACAGCTGCTTGGCGCGCTCGATGGCCAGGGCTTCTACCTTGTCTACGTGCTCGCAGCCACCGTAGTAACGCTTGCCAGGGTAGCCTTCGGCGTACTTGTTGGTCAGGCCGCTGCCTTGGGCCTGCATGACGCGCTTGCTGGTGTAGTTCTCCGAGGCGATCAGCTCGATGTGATCTTCCTGGCGTTGTTCTTCGGCATTCATCGCCGCCAGCAGTGCATCGTCGTAACCCTGGATCTGGTCTTGCTTGCTGAACATTGTGTATCTCCCGGCAGCGATCGTTTTTTGTCGTGGGGCACTGTGGCCCTTTGTGGCGATGTTATGACTGGCGGGTTCAGGTCAGATGCCTGCGCACGCCTTGCAATGGCGCGTTTACGACATTCTCTTTGTGCCGCCCATGCGGGCCACTTCGCGGGCGCGCCCGCTCCCACAGTGATTGGCGTTTGCAGGACCATTGTGGGAACGGGCGTGCCCGCGAAGAGGCCGGCACAGTAATGAACAGAAATCGCTGCACGGGTTGTATAGGCAAGTGCTGAATCGATGGTTTAGAGTGCTGATCTGCGTCGTTCACAGGACCGTGCCATGACAGACAAGAGCCAACAATTCGCCAGCGACAATTATTCCGGCATCTGCCCCGAAGCCTGGGCGGCGATGGAGAAAGCCAACCGCGGCCACGACCGCGCCTACGGCGACGACCAGTGGACCGAGCGTGCATCGGAGTACTTCCGCAATCTGTTCGAAACCGACTGCGAGGTGTTCTTCGCCTTCAACGGCACCGCGGCCAACTCCCTGGCCCTGGCATCGCTGTGCCAGAGCTATCACAGCGTGATCTGCTCCGAGACCGCCCACGTCGAAACCGACGAATGCGGTGCACCGGAGTTTTTCTCCAACGGCTCCAAGCTGCTGACCGCGGCCAGCGTCAACGGCAAGCTGACGCCACAGTCGATCCGCGAAGTGGCGCTCAAACGCCAGGATATCCACTACCCCAAGCCGCGCGTGGTGACCATTACCCAGGCTACCGAAGTGGGCACGGTGTACCGCCCCGACGAGCTGAAGGCGATCAGCGCCACCTGCAAGGAGCTGGGCCTGAACCTGCACATGGACGGCGCACGCTTTACCAATGCCTGTGCGTTCCTGGGCTGCAGCCCGGCAGAACTGACCTGGAAGGCCGGTGTGGATGTGCTGTGCTTTGGCGGCACCAAGAACGGCATGGCGGTGGGCGAGGCGATTCTGTTCTTCAACCGCCAGCTGGCCGAAGACTTCGATTATCGCTGCAAGCAGGCCGGGCAACTGGCGTCGAAAATGCGCTTTCTGTCGGCGCCATGGGTCGGGCTGCTGGAAGATGGCGCCTGGTTACGCCATGGCAACCACGCCAATCATTGCGCGCAACTGCTGGCATCGCTGGTCAGTGACCTGCCGGGAGTAGAGCTGATGTTCCCGGTGGAGGCCAACGGGGTGTTCCTGCAAATGCCAGAGCACGCCATCGAGGCGCTGCGGGGCAAGGGCTGGCGCTTCTATACCTTTATCGGCAGCGGTGGCGCGCGCTTCATGTGCTCTTGGGATACCGAAGAAGCGCGGGTGCGTGAGCTGGCGGCGGATATCCGCACGATCATTGGGGGCTGAGCGAGTGCCGGGCCGCCTTGCGGCCCGGCGATCTAGAGCCTGAACCCACCCATCTGCCGCGCCAGGTCATCAGCCAACCCACGCAACGCCTGGCACTCCTCGCGGCACCCTCGAACCTCCGCCGCCGTCTCACGCGCCAAATCGGAAATCCCCTGCACCGTGCGGTTGATTTCCTCGGTCACCGCCGACTGCTCCTCGGTAGCCGTGGCCACCTGATGGTTCATGTCGCTGATGTGCTCCACCTGGTCAGTAATCGCGCTCAGCGATGCCCCGGTGCGCTGGCTCGACTCCACACCACTGCCGGTCGCCTGCTGCCCTGCCTGCATTGAACTCACCGCCGAACCTGCACCCAGCTTCAGGCGCTGGATCATCTGCTGCACTTCATCGGTGGACAGTTGTGTGCGCCGGGCCAGCGTACGTACTTCATCGGCCACCACAGCAAACCCGCGCCCCATCTCCCCTGCCCGCGCGGCCTCGATGGCAGCGTTCAGCGCGAGCAGGTTGGTTTGCTCGGAAATGCTGCGGATTACCGCGAGCACTTCATCGACCGAGGCGACTTCGTCGGCCAGCTGGCTGACCGCATCGGCCGCCTTGCCAATGTCGCCCGACATGCCCTCGATGCCACGAATGGATCGTTGCACCACCTCGCGGGCCTGCAACGCCTCGTCTCGTGCCGACTGGGACGCCTGGGCCGCATCGCCGGCATTGCGGGCGATGTCCTGCACGGTCAGGCCCATCTCGTGTACAGCAGTGGCGACCATCTCGGTCATCTCCTGCTGGCGCCCTGAACGCTCGGCGGTGTTGTCCACCACCTGGGTTACCTGCTCCACGGCCCGCCGCAGCCGCTCGGAGGTACTCAACACCTCGCCGATCAGGCTGCGTTGGCTGTCCAGAAAGCGGTTGAAACCACGTGCCAGGTCACCCAGCTCATCCTGACGCGTATCGTCCAGCCGATGGCTGAGATCACCCGCCCCACCGCCAATCTGAACCAATGCGGCGGTAACGCGGCGGATCGGCCGCACCAGGCCACGCGCCAGCAGTACCACCAACAGCAGTGACACCAACGCTACGGCGCCACCGATCAGGCTGGTCAGCCAGACGGCCTGATGCATTTGCGCGTAAATTTCTGACTCTGGCACTTCGGCCACAAGGGTCCAGTTGAGGTCGCGCAGCGGCAGGCCGAGCGCCAGGTAGCGCTCACCGTCACGGCTAAAGCGGCTGCTACGCAGGCTCTCGTCTCCGGTCATGACGCCTTTGGCTGCGTCCGCGCCAAGCTGCTCGGCAAGCTGGCGCTTGCCACTGAAAGCAGCATCGGGATGCACCTGGATCAGGCCATCGTTGCGCACCAGGAATACCTTGCCGTGCTCGCCAAAGCTGAAGTCGTGGATCAGCTTCGATAACTCGGTCATGCGCAAGCCCATGCCGGCCACACCCACCAGCTTGCCTTCCTTTTCCACGCGATAGTCGATGAACAGAGCCAGTTCGCCGGTGGCACCATCGATGTCGATGTTGATGAACCGTTCGGCGCCGCTGTCGATGTAACCGTAAAACCACTTGTCCTTGGGGTTGCTGCGGCTGAGGGTGCGGTCCAGGCCGTTCTCGTTGTAGTAGTGGCCGGTTTCAGTCGAGGCAAACAGCGTAGTAAAGGCGTGGTTGCGCTGTTTGGCGGCGGTCAGGTATTCGATGAATTGGGGTACCTGTGCGGGATCTTCACCGGCAGCAAGCCAGTCGCGCAGCAGGGTGTTACCGGCAATGTCCGCGGCAGCGACCAACGGTTGGCCCAGCATGCGCTCGATGTCGTTGCGGATAGCCTCGATGCTGGCTGGCAGGGCAGTGTCGACCAGGTAGCGGTCGGTGAGGCGGTTGAGCGCCACGGTGAAGATAATGACCACCACCAGGATGCTCGCCAGCAGGGCAGCGCCCATGCTGGTGATCAATTGCAACTGGATGCTCTTACGCCAGATACGCATGCCCCTACTCCCCGTACATTATTGTTTTGCGGAAAGTGTATACACTTGCGTATCCAGTTAATCCAGTGATCTGAAGCAATCAGATGCACCGTGGAGGAGCGGGTTTACCCGCGAATGCGGTGTTGAAGCCACTGACGCATTCGCGGGTGAACCCGCTCCTACGGGGGGGCGGTGTAAGGCCTTATTGCTCAGCGATGGTCCGCACGATGGCATCCACCGTGGCGTCGATCTGCGCTTGAGTTCGCGCAAGGGTCTGCTGATGCTCCTTCTGCAGTTCGACCTGTTTGGAGCACAGGTTAAGGGCAGCCAGCACCAGCAGTTTGTCACCGATCAAGGTCGGGTACTGACGCTTGGTCTCGTTAAGGGCTTTGTTGAGCATCCGTACCGCCTGGGCCAGGGTTTCTTCCTGGCCTTCGGGCGCCTTGATCGAATAGTCGATGCCGAGGATCGACACGACATTGATCGGCTGCTCCTGCAGTCTCATGCGCCAACAACGCCCGCGCTGGCGCGCTCGACCAGGGCCTGGATGCGTGCTGCGGTAGCGCCGTTCTTCTCTTCCTGCTCCATCAGCGACAGCTGCAGGGTTTCGTTCTCTTCCTTGGCCTGGGCCAGTTCCTGGCCAAGGGCGGTGTTCTGCTCGATGAGTTGAGCGTTTTTCTGCATCAGGTCGCTGACCAGTTGCTCGATTTGATTCAGGGAAGCTTCCAGCATGGGTCTATCTCAGGTTGTTGCGAGGGGCACACACGATAAAGAAAAGTGCGCCCTATCGCCATTAAATATCGGATTCATAAGGTGTCGAACCCGCAGATTGACAGGGTAATCGACCCCTTGTTCCGACCTGGATCAACCGCCGGTCAGGAAAAGGTCAGCGGATGCACCATTTTCCCCGGTCGCATTCAAGACTGGCCAGTCACGACCGATAGCCCGGCAAGTCATGTTTTGTCGCTCTTATCCCACTTGCCTGGATCCTCCTCTCCATGTCCCTACGCAACATGAATATCGCCCCGCGCGCGCTTCTCGGCTTCGCGCTCATCGGCCTGCTGATGCTCGGCCTTGGTATCTTCTCCCTGGTGCAGATGGGCAACATCCGCCAGGCGGGCGTTGCCATCGAGCAAGTCAGCGTGCCCAGCATCAAGATCCTCGACGAACTCACCGCGCTGAACCTGCGCATGCGCACGCTTTCCTACCGCCTGCTGCTAAACCGCGAGCCGGCAACCCAACGCGATACCCTCGATCTGCTGGACCAGCGCAACAGCCAGATCGACCGTGCACGCCAGGCCTATCTGCCAATGATCGTCGCCGCCGACGAACAGGCAGCATTCGACCAGTACGGTCAGTTGCTCAACCAGTACCGCCAGTTGGAATCGCGCATGCGCACACTGAGCCAGGCCGACCGCCTGGATGAATTGCGTGACCTGCTCAACCGCGACCTGCTGGCCAACTCCGAGCAGATCAACAAGGTCATGGACACCTTGGTACGCATCAACACTGACCAGACTCGCGCCACCAACGAAAAAGCCGCCAACCAGTATGCCGGCGCTTTCGCTCTGGTGATCGGCCTGCTGGTTGCCGCCACCGTACTGACCTTCGCCTGTGCTTTCCTGCTGACCCGCAGTATCGTCAAGCCGATCGAAGAAGCACTCAAATGCGCCGAGCAAGTCGCCGACGGCGACCTGACCCACGTCATCCGCGCAGAGGGCACCGACGAAGCCGCCCGGCTGTTGCGCGCCATGGCGCGCATGCAGGACAAGCTGCGCGACACCTTGCAGCAGATCGCCGGCTCCGCCACCCAGCTGGCCTCAGCGGCAGAAGAGTTGAATGCCGTCACCGACGAAAGTGCCCGTGGCCTGCAGCAGCAGAACAATGAGATTGAACAGGCCGCCACTGCAGTCACCGAAATGACCAGTGCGGTGGAAGAAGTGGCGCGCAATGCCGTGAGCACTTCAGAAGCCTCCAGTGAAGCCAGCCGCTCCACCGGTGATGGTCGTGACCTGGTGATGGAAACCGTGGGTGCGATCGAGCGCATGAGTGGTGATGTGCAGGCCACCGCCAAGCTGATTACCCACCTGGCAGAACAGTCGCGCGACATTGGCAAGGTGCTCGACGTGATCCGTGGCCTGGCCGACCAGACCAACCTGCTGGCGCTCAACGCAGCCATCGAAGCCGCGCGGGCCGGTGAAGCGGGCCGTGGTTTTGCCGTGGTCGCCGATGAAGTGCGGGCATTGGCCCATCGTACACAACAGTCGACCAGCGAAATCGAGCGCATGATCGGCAGCATCCAGGGCGGTACGGAAGAGGCGGTAGAATCGATGCGCACCAGCACCGAGCGTGCGGAGTCGACACTGAACATCGCCCGTGGCGCGGGCATGGCACTGGACACCATCGCCGGTGCGGTGGCGCAGATCAACGAGCGCAACCTGGTGATTGCCAGTGCGGCCGAAGAGCAGGCCCAGGTAGCGCGGGAAGTGGACCGCAACCTGGTGAACATCAATGACCTGTCGGTGCAGAGTGCTACCGGGGCGCATCAGACCAGCGCGGCGAGTGCCGAGCTGTCGCGCCTGGCGGTAGACCTCAATGGCCTGGTAGCCCGGTTCCGCACCTAGAAGCATTCGCGGGCACGCCCGCTCCCACAAGGTTCACCGCAGTCCTGAAGATAGCGATGACCCTGTGGGAGCGGGCGTGCCCGCGAAGAATCCAGACTGGCCACTGGATCAGTAATCGATCCGCACATCCCCTTTCGGCACGCTGCAGCACGACAGGATGTAGCCCTCGGCTTCGTCCTCTTCGGTAATCCCGCCGTTGTGCTCCATCTCCACCTCGCCGCCCAGCTTGAGCACCTTGCAGGTGCCGCAGATACCCATGCCGCAGGCTTTCGGGATCATCAGGCCAACCTTGGCTGCCGCCGCATGCACGGTCTCGCCCGGGGCGATGCGGATGCTTTTCTCGCTGCCGATGAACTCCACCAGATTGAGGTCGGAAACGTCCAGCTCAGGTGCATCGGCCGCCTGCTCGGCGTGCTCCACGGCATCGGCCTTGGCTTCCGCCGGCGTCGCGCCGAACGACTCCTCGTGGTAATTCGCCATGTCGAAGCCGACCGCTTCGAGCAGGCGCTTGACCGCTGTCATGTACGGCGTCGGGCCGCAGCAGAACACCACGCGCTCCATGTAGTCCGGCGCGATCAGTTCCATCAGCCGCTGGTTCAGGTAACCGCGGTAACCTGCCCACGGCTCGCCCAGGCCATGCTTTTCGCAAATGATGTGCAGGCTGAAGTTGGGGATGCGCGAAGCCATCTGCTCCAGCTCGCGGTGATAGATGATGTCCTTCGGCGAACGGGCGCTGTGCACGAACACCATGTCGACATTGGCGTTGGTGTCGTAGAACCAGCGCGCCATCGACATCACCGGGGTAATGCCCACGCCACCCGACAGGTACAGCACCTTGCCCGACGGGAAGTCGATGGCGTTGAAAAGGCCCACAGGGCCGTGCACCGGCAGCTCGAGGCCTTCGTGCATGGTGTCGTGCAGGAAGTTGGAGACCAAGCCGCCCGGCACGCGCTTGACGGTGATAGAGAAGCTGTAGGGCACTGACGGCGAACTGGAGATGGTGTAGGACCGCATCACGGGCTTGCCTTCGATCTCCAGCTCCAGGGTGACGAACTGCCCTGGCTTGAAGAAGAACATGATCGGCTGGTCGGCCATGAAGCAGAAGGTGCGCACGTCCCAGGTCTCCTGGATGACCTTGACGCAGCGCACGATGTGGCGGCCGTTGGCCCAGGTCTGGGTAGTGACCGGATTGAGGAAGGTATCGGACATGTTCATCTCCAGCGGCCGACTATGGCCCTTTTCATGGCTGCGATAATGCGCAAGCTGAAGGCGACGCACATTCCTGCCTGCGACATCGACGTGCTTATCGCGACCAGCCCCGTGGCACAAGGGCTGGCGCGTCGTTATTCAAATCGGCCATGTCGCCCATGGATACGGTTCGCGGCGTCTTCGGACGCACACTCCACGGCAAAAGAACTAGCTGTTTTATCTGAAGCAGCCTTGCGGCACCACAACAACGATTAGCCACCTTTTGCCGGCCGCATACGGCCCCGAGGAATACACGATGGACGTCACCGCAACCCTGAGCCTGGGCGATCCACTTGAACCTGCACGCAAGGCTACCGCCGAGATGCTGCAGACCCGCGAGCGCACCTACTCGCTGCCCCAGCCTTTCTACACCGACGAGCGTCTGTTCCAGATCGACATGCAGGAGATCTTCCATAAAGAATGGTTGATCGCCGGCATGACCTGCGAGATCCCGGCCAAGGGCAACTACATCACCCTGCAGATCGGCAAGAACCCGATCATTGTGGTGCGCGGTGCCGAAGGCAAGGTGCATGCCTTCCACAACGTCTGCCGCCACCGCGGCTCGCGCCTGTGCGTCAGCGAGAAAGGCAAGGTGGCCAAACTGGTGTGCCCATATCACCAGTGGACTTACGAGCTGGACGGCCGCCTGCTGTTCGCCGGCACCGAGATGGGTGCTGACTTCGATATGAACCAGTACGGCCTCAAGCCCGTGAACGTGAAGGTTGCCGGCGGCTACATCTTCATCAGCCTGGCGGAAAACCCGCCTGCCATCGACGAGTTCCTGGCCACGCTGGACCATTACATGGAACCGTACGACATGGAGAACACCAAGGTGGCGGTGCAAACCACCTTGATGGAAAAGGCCAACTGGAAACTGGTGCTGGAAAACAACCGCGAGTGCTACCACTGCAACGGTTCGCACCCGGAACTGCTGCAAACCCTGCTGGAGTGGGACGACACCAACGACCCGCGCGCCAGCCAGGAATTCAAGGACCACGTGGCCGCCTCCGCCGCTGCCTGGGAAGCCGAGAAGATCCCGTACCTGCACAAGAGCCACGGCCTGCGTAACCGCATCGTGCGCATGCCGCTGCTCAAGGGCACCGTGTCGATGACCATGGACGGCAAGCAGGCCTGCCAGAAGCTGATGGGTCGCATCAAGAACCCGGACCTTGGCTCGATGCGCATCCTGCACCTGCCGCACTCGTGGAACCACTGCATGGGCGACCACATGATCGTGTTCACCGTGTGGCCGATCAGCGCCCAGGAGACCATGGTCACCACCAAGTGGCTGGTGCACAAGGATGCCGTCGAAGGTGTGGACTACAACCCCGAGAACATGCGCAAGGTGTGGGACGCCACCAACGACCAGGACCGCCGTCTGGCGGAAGAGAATCAGCGTGGGATCAACTCCACGGCGTACCAGCCTGGCCCGTATTCGAAGACTTACGAGTTTGGTGTGGTGAACTTCATTGACTGGTACAGCGGGCGGCTACTGAACAACCTGGGAGCAGAGCCTGCGCCGTATCTGAAGGAAGTGCAGGCGCAGTAACCCGTACCACCCACTGGCACGGCAAATTGCCGTGCCAGTGGGTTTATGGTCGCCTTATGTCCCGATTCGGAGACTGAGGCGGCGCACTGGGTTCAGTACCCCAGCGACGCCACGCATCCGCAGCTGCTCGACCTGCCGAAGCGATCCTGGCCCCTAGTGCCATGCTTCTGCCCCACACGTACGAAGCCCCTTCGAAAACCATCCGCACACCGGTGACTTCATAGACCGTCTCCCAGGCTACCCTTACCCCCGACACTCCGGGCTGTCCTACCCCCCTCCATACAGCCTGTGCCGCCTCGGCGTTGGAGAACAAGCCACCGCTGATGTTCCCAATTGCGTTGCCCAGCCCCAGGCGACGGCCGTGACTGGTCAGTACATTACCAATCCACCCTTGTTCGACTCCGCTCATTGCGGTGCCTGCAACCCCCATTACTCCTGTGTAGAAAAGGCTAGTATTACCAATCCGGGATCTTAGGCTCGGCGCGGTATATTCCGCACCGGAATGCTGGCTTTGCAGGTCGGCGACCACGTTTCTGGCCGTTCGTGCGACAGCCCCGCCCAGCGTCACCGAACTTGAAAACATGCTTATGCCACTGATCGCCGGGCTAATCACGTCGACCCGGTTGCGGGCGGAGGTGACCGGGTAAGCGCCACTGGGGTCGACCCGGTTGATCGGGTCGCCATTACAATAGGCATAGGCATTCAGCCCACCATCTGAGAAAGGGCTGAGTGAGTCGGCAGAGTGAAAGCGCATCAGCACAGGGTTGTAGGTTCGCCGGCCGTTGCCCAGGTGATAGCAACCCGTCAGGCGATCGACCATCTGCCCGGCGAAGGCAATATTCCTTGCACCAGCATAGGCCCCGTATGCTGAATACGACCTTGGAATCCCGCCCATATGGGTAGGGATAACGGGTTGCAGCATGCCATGCATGATGAACGCTCAGCCGATAGTGATCGCTCATTCTACTCGCCTGAAACAGGACTGCTAACTGATAGAAATGATAGGTTCTTGGTACTTATTCACAGGTTTTGACTTGGGTGATCCTGAGTTTTTACCTGCACTCACCAAGAACGTATGCCAGAGCAGTGTTAGAGCCCGATTGGCTGTTTTCTGATCAAAGCATTCGAAGACAGGAACGGCGGGGCCTACAGCCGCTCTCAAACAGATTATCCACAGAGCGGCTAACAGAGATTGTGGGAAAGCCCCGACAAGAACCAGCATTGACCGCCTCAGGCGAAGCCGACGGAAGCTGATCATTTTATGATCTAAACCGTGTAAGCGCCGTTATATAAGGCTCCTAGCCATGCACCAACAATTTATCCACACCTTGGCGAACAGATTCCGTGGGCAAAACGGAGCGTACCTGACAGTTCGTCCAGTTTGCTGGAATCCAGGCATGTGACGGGGGAAATGAATAACTTATGCACAGGGAACTGGGCTATGGATTGTGTCGCAGGGGCCGCAGCGCGGCCCCAGGATCTGGATTCTGCCTCAGGATTGTCAGGGGGCTGCCAAGCGGCCCATCGCGTCACACAGGCCGCCCCCACGGGACTCAGCGCAATACGCCCTCTTCCACCAGCAACTTGAGGATCGCCTCAGCGCCTTCCTGCGGCGAAACGTCCTTCAGCACCTTGCCACCACCGCCACTGGCCTTGGCCGTCGCGGCCTTCATGCGGTCGGCGCCACTCTTGGCCTTGATCACCTTCAAGCGCTTGGGCCTTGGACGGGCCGGTTGCAGCTCGGCTTCAGCCAACAGCTCATCTTCGACAATGGCCACGTTACGCGCCGCCAATACCCCCCGACGCGCAGGCCCAAAAGCACTCTGGCGCGGCTTGGGCGCAGCGTTATCCACAGTCGCCAGCAATGGCAGACGCACCTTCAAGCGACGCCGCTGACCACGCGGCAGAGCCTGCAACACCTGCGCGGTGCCGTTGTCGATCGACTCCACCTCAGCCAACCCGACAATCAGCGGCCAGCCGAGCTTTTCGGCCAGCAGGAACGGCAACATGCCCGACCCCTCGCCAGTCTCGGCCTGGCTGCCAGTCAGCACCAGTTGGGCCCCGGCGTCGCGCAGATAATCGCCCAGCACGCCCAGCACATCGGCCCCGGCCGGTTGCTCCAGCACATCGAGGTGGTCCAGGCCCATGCCCAGGTAAGCGCGCAAGGCCTCTTCCTGTGGATCGCCCGCATGCACCACCTGCAAGTTATCCCCAGCCAGCTGCAAACCCAGCTCCACGGCACGGGCATCCTGCTCGGCGCGGCGGGCGCGGCCAGAGCTGGGGTGGGCACCAATGGAAACCAGGCTGATCACTTTCGTACTCATGCTCGTGCCCTTATGCCGCGTCGCGCTGGCCGCCGCTGCGGTAGTTGTCCACAGCCTCGATCAGCGCCTTGAGAATCGCCGAGCTGTCGCCAATCACCGACAGGTCAGCCCGTTTGATCATGTCGCAGCCCGGGTCCATGTTGATCGCCACCACCTTGTCGCAGGCACCGATACCCTGCAGGTGCTGGATCGCGCCCGAGATACCCACAGCCACGTATACACGCGCGGTAACCCAGGTGCCGGTTGCCCCCACCTGGCGGTTGCGCGGCATAAAGCCATCGTCCACTGCCACCCGCGAGGCACCTTCGGTAGCGCCGAGGGCTGCGGTGGCCTTGTGGTACAGGTCCCAGTCCTTGACTCCGTTGCCGCCCGAGACGATGAACTCCGCTTCGGCCATGGCAATGGTGGCCGGGTCGACGGCCACCGAGCCAAGGTCTTCGATGCGCGGCAGGCTGCGTACCACGCTTGTGGACAACTCCACCGGCAGCGCTTCGTGACGGGTTTCGCTGACCGGCTCGGCGCACTCGGCCGCCGCCAGGATCAGGCGCGGCACGGCGCGTTGCAGGTCTTGCTGGCCGGCACCGGCGCGGCCGATGCACTGGCCGTCCTTGACCTGCCATACCCGCGTTGCCGGGCGCTCGCCCAGCGCGGCGCCCAGGCGCCGACCCAGTTCACCGCCACCGGTGCGGCTGTCGGGCAGCAGCCAGTGGCGCGGCGCGAACTGGTTATCCACAGCCCGCAGGCCTTGCACCAGTTGCTCCGGTGCATAACCTTCAAAGGCCTCGCCTTCGATAACCAGGAGGCGGTCGACACCGGCTGTGGAAAAGTTGCTTTCCTTGTGCTCGTTGAACACCACGGCCAGCACCGCCCCGTCGCTGCCGGCCAGGCTGTGGGCCAGGCCAAGCAGGTCGCGGTCGTGGCTGCTCAGGCGGCCGCCAACCATGTCCGGCACGACGGCAATGTAGAACGCCGGCGCCGCCACCTGGTGCAGGGGCAACTTGACCTCGGCTGCTGCCGTGCGCCGCCCGCCCGCGCCGGTGCCCTGCTGGGCGCCGCTGCGGTCGATGCGCTTGATGCCGGCCGGGCCGACAAAGCCCGCGGCAATTGCATGTGGGTTCTTGCGGATGATGCCGTTAGGCCCCATCCAGCTGGTCTGCTGCGTCTGCATCGCGGCATGCAGCGGGTGCAGACGGTTACGGGCGATCCACTCGGCGCGTGGGTCGCGGCGGATAATGTCGCTCATCAGTGCACCTCCGCAGGTTCACGTTTAGCCGTTTGCGGCTTTGGGACAGTGGATGCGTCCTCTTCGATCAGCACGTCGGCCACCAGTTCAGCCAGGTCCTTGATCTGCGGGCGCGGTTCCACCACGCCTTCAAGCATGGCAGTGCACTGCGGGCAACCCACGGCTACCAGCTCGGCCTCGGTCTCACGGATGTCGTCCATGCGCATATCGGGAATACGCTGCTTGCCAGGGATGTCAGTGATCGGCGCACCGCCACCACCACCGCAGCAACGGGAACGGAAGCCCGAGCGCTGCATCTCGCGCACCTCGATACCCAGCGCCTTGAGCACTTCGCGCGGGGCCTCGTACTCGCCGTTGTAGCGGCCCAGGTAGCACGGATCGTGGTAGGTGACGCTGCCGCCCTTGTGCTGACCAAGGTTGAGCTTCTTGGCCGCGATCAGTTCGGCGATGTAGGTGCTGTGGTGCTGCACCTGGTAGTCACCGCCCAGGGCGCCGTATTCGTTCTTCAGCACATGGAAGCTGTGCGGATCGCAGGTGACGATGCGCTGGAACTTGTACTTGGCCAGGGTCTGGATGTTGCGCTTGGCCAGTTGCTGGAAGGTCGCCTCATCGCCCAGGCGGCGCGCCACGTCGCCGCTGTCGCGCTCTTCCAGGCCGAGTACGGCGAAGTCCACACCCGAGGCTTTCAACACTTTGACAAACGAACGCAAAGTACGCTGGTTACGCATGTCGAAGGCACCATCACCGACCCAGAACAACACTTCGGTCGCTTTCACTTCAGACAGCAGCCGCAGGTTAAGGTCGGCAGCCCAGTTCATGCGCCCGCCGGGGGCGAAGCCGCCAGGGTTGTCGGTGGCGATCAGGTTGTCCAGCACCTCGGCGCCCTTGTTCGGGGTGGCGCCCTTTTCCAGGGTGAGGTGGCGGCGCATGTCGACGATGGCATCGACGTGCTCGATCATCATCGGGCACTCCTCGACGCAGGCACGGCAGGTGGTGCAGGACCACAGCGTCTCGGCGTCGACCAGGCCATTGACGATCGGCTGGTGTGGATTGCCGCCGTGTTCGCCGATCGGTTTGCCAGGGTATGGGCTACCGGCGAATTGCGCGTCAGTGCCACCGGCAAGGCCGATGACCATGTCCTGGATGAGTTTTTTCGGGTTCAGCGGCTGGCCAGCGGCAAAGGCCGGGCACATGGCTTCACATTTACCGCACTGCACGCAGGCATCGAAGCCCAGCAGCTGGTTCCAGGTGAAGTCCACCGGCTTTTCCACGCCAAGGGGAGCGTTCGGGTCTTCCAGGTCCAGCGGCTTGAGGCCGGTGGAGCGGCCGCCGCCGAAGCGATCGGCACGGCGGTGCCAGGCCAGGTGCAAGGCACCGGCGAAGGCGTGCTTCATCGGGCCGCCCCAGGTCATGCCAAAGAACAGCTCCGACACACCCCACAGCACGCCCAGGCCCAGAACGGCGACCATCACCCAGCCACCGGTGTTGGCCGGCAGGATACCGGCGACCGGCAGGGTGGCAATGAAGAAGCTCACGGCGAACGCCAGCAAACTCTTCGGCAGGCGCATCCACGGGCCCTTGGACAGGCGAGAAGGCGGGTTGAGGCGGCGTTTGAAGACAAAGATCGCACCGGTGAACATGATCACCGTAGCCACCAGCAGTGCGTAGCCGAGGATCTTGCTCTGCAGGCCAAAACCATGCACCAGAATGGCCAGGACAGCAGACAGCACAAAGCCGCCCGCAGTGGCCACGTGGGTCTTGGACATGTATTTGTCGCGCTCAACCACGTGGTGCAGGTCCACCAGGTAGCGGCGCGGCATGGCCAGCAGGCCGCCGATCAGGTTGACCTTGGACGGCCGGCCACGGCGCCACATGCGCACCCGGCGCAAGGCACCGAGCACTGCCAGGCCAAGGGCAGCGAACAGCAGGATGGGTAGAAGGGTGTTCAACATGGGAGACTCCCACAAACAGCTGGATTCTTGCGCCGACCAGAGGGCGAGACTGGCCCCATGTAGGAGCGGGCTCACCCGCGAATGCGTCCGGTCAGGCAACAGTGTTGTCAGTGCTGACGCATTCGCGGGTAAACCCGCTCCTACAGGGATCGCGCCCGATGGCGGCGACTGTTAACGATCAGAAGTCCTTGCACAGGCGCAAGGCGTCGTAGATCGCCGCATGCACGTTGCGCTGGGCCACGCAGTCGCCGATGCGGTACAGCAGGTAGCCTTCGCCCGGCTGGCTCAGGATCGGCTGTGGCTTGATGGCGAACAGCGCCTCCACGTCGATCTGGCCCTTGTTGCGCGAACCTTCCTTGAGCGCGTAGTACAGCTCTTCGTCAGGGCGCACACCGTTCTCAACCACGACTTGATCGACCACGCGCTCTTCCTTGGCGCCGGTGTATTCGTTCTCCAGTACCGCAACCAGCTTGTCGCCTTCGCGGTAGACCTTTTCCAGCATCATGTCGCCGGTCATGATCACTTCTTTGGGGTACATGCTGCGGTAGTAGGTGGGGAAGGTAGTACCACCCATGGCCACGCCTGGCTTGATATCGTCGGTGACGATCTCGACCTGGCTGCCTTTGTCAGCGATGAAGTCAGCTACCGACATACCGGTGAATTCGCAGATGGTGTCGTACACCAACACGTTCTTGCCCGGCGCTACCTTGCCATCGAGCACATCCCAGCTGCTGACCACCAGCCCTTCAGCGGCGCCCCAGTGCTCATTCTGCTCCAGGAACGAGTGCCCACCTACCGCCAGCACGATGACGTCCGGGCGCAGGTCCTGGATGGCAGCCACATCAGCGGCGGTGCCAAGGCGCAAGTCGACTTTCAGGCGAGCCAGTTCAAGCTGGTACCAGCGGGTGATACCGGCAATCTGGTCACGCTGCGGTGCCTTGGCGGCGATGGTGATCTGCCCGCCAATCTGGTCCCTCTTCTCGAACAGAGTTACGTCGTGGCCGCGTTCAGCAGCCACGCGGGCCGCTTCCATGCCGGCAGGGCCTGCGCCAACCACCACCACCTTGCGCTTGACGCCGGTGGTTTTTTCGATGATGTGCGGCACCCCCATGTATTCACGGGAGGTCGCGGCGTTCTGGATGCACAGCACATCCAGGCCCTGGTACTGGCGGTCGATGCAGTAGTTGGCACCGACGCACTGCTTGATCTGGTCGATCTGGCCCATCTTGATCTTGGCGATCAGGTGCGGGTCGGCCATATGCGCACGGGTCATGCCGACCATGTCCACGTAGCCGCCTTCAAGAATGCGCGTGGCCTGGTTCGGGTCTTTGATGTTCTGCGCGTGCAGCACCGGGACCTTGACCACTTCCTTGATACCGGCCGCCAGGTGCAGGAACGGCTCCGGCGGGTAGCTCATGTTGGGGATGACGTTGGCCAGGGTGTTGTGGGTATCGCAACCCGAGCCGACCACGCCGATGAAGTCGAGCATGCCGGTGGCGTCGTAGTAGGCAGCGATCTGCTTCATGTCCTCGTGGCTGAGGCCATCAGGGTGGAACTCGTCACCACAGATACGCATGCCCACGCAGAAGTCGTCACCCACTTCGGCGCGTACGGCTTTCAATACTTCCAGGCCGAATTTCATGCGGCCTTCAAAGGTGCCGCCCCATTCGTCGGTACGCTTGTTGACCCGTGGGCTCCAGAACTGGTCGATCATGTGCTGGTGCACTGCCGACAATTCCACGCCGTCCAGGCCGCCCTCTTTGGCGCGACGCGCAGCCTGCGCGTAGTTGCCGATTACCCGCCAAATCTCTTCCACCTCGATGGTTTTGCAGGTGGCGCGGTGCACAGGTTCGCGAATGCCCGATGGCGACATCAGCGTCGGCCAGTTGAAGCCGTCCCAGCGCGAGCGACGGCCCATGTGGGTAATCTGGATCATGATCTTGGCGCCATGCTTGTGCATGGCGTCGGCAAGGTTCTGGAAGTGCGGGATGATGCGGTCGGTCGACAGGTTGACCGATGCCCACCATTCCTGCGGGCTGTCGATGGCCACCACCGACGAGCCGCCACAGATGGCCAGGCCGATGCCGCCCTTGGCCTTCTCTTCGTAGTACTTCACATAGCGGTCGGTCGTCATGCCGCCGTCAGTGGCGTAGACCTCGGCATGCGCGGTGCTGAGCACACGGTTGCGGATGGTCAGTTTGCCGATCTGGATCGGCTGGAACATTGCTTCGAATGCCATGACGCTATCTCCGGCTTACAACGGCTTTGTAACGAACAGGCCATCTTCGTGGCCTTCTTCCGACCCGCCATAGACCTGCTCGGCCACGGTGCGGATCTTGCTGCCGCGGGCAGCGAGAATCTGGTCCATCGCGCCAGCGAACCAGCCGGTGAACATGTAGTCGACCTTGCGGCCACACTTGCCATAGACGTACACGAACGCAGAGTGCTTGAGCTTGACGCTGCAGGTACCTTTATCCAGGTCGATATCCTGGATCTCGAACAGGCCCCAGCCACGCTGGCTCAGGCGCTTCATGTAGTGCTCGAACACCGCCACGCCTTCCAGGCCATGGCACTCGGCCTCTTTTTCACACCAGTGCCAGGCAGACTTGTAGCCAGCCTTGTAGAGGATCTCGGCATAGGCGTCGGCGCCCAGCACTTCCTCGATGCCCATATGGTTATTGACGAAGAAATGCCGAGGCACATACAGCATCGGCAAGGCGTCGCTGGTCCAGACACCGGTCTCGCTGTCGACTTCGATTGGCAATTGCGGGGCGATTTTGGCCATGGAAACTCAACTCCATTAAATTTTTTGTGGGTGCCCCGGCGTTGCTGGCAGGGGCTATCAGGCTTGGAGAGCGGCTTACTCGCCCCAGACATCCTTGAGGACGTTTACCCAGTTCTCGCCCATGATCTTGCGCACCACGCGCTCGGAATGGCCGCGTTTGAGCAAGGTCTCGGTGAGGTTGGGGAATTCGCCGACAGTGCGAATGCCCAGTGGGTTGATGATCTTGCCGAAGTTGGTCAGGCGGCGGGCGTAGCCCTTGTCATGGGTCAGGTATTCGAAGAAGTCCTGGCCGTGACCCTGGGTGAAGTCGGTACCGATACCGATGGCGTCTTCACCGACGATATTCATGGTGTACTCGATGGCCTCGGCGTAGTCATCGATGGTCGAGTCAATGCCTTTGGCCAGGAACGGCGCGAACATGGTGACGCCAACGAAACCGCCGTGATCGGCGATAAACTTCAGCTCTTCGTCCGACTTGTTGCGCGGGTGCTCCTTCAGGCCCGAAGGCAGGCAGTGCGAGTAGCACACCGGCTTTTTCGATTCGAGGATGACTTCTTCGGAAGTCTTGGAGCCGACGTGGGACAGGTCGCACATGATGCCGACACGGTTCATCTCGGCAACGATCTCGCGACCGAAGCCGGACAGCCCGCCGTCACGCTCGTAGCAGCCGGTGCCCACCAGGTTCTGGGTGTTGTAGCACATCTGCACGATGCCCACGCCCAGCTGCTTGAACACGTCCACATAAGCGATCTGGTCCTCGAACGCATGGGCGTTCTGGAAGCCGAAGAGGATGCCGGTCTTGCCCAGCTCCTTGGCCTTGCGGATGTCGGCGGTGGTGCGCACCGGCATCACCAGGTCGCTGTTGTCGCGGATCAGCTTCTGGCTGGACGCGATGTTATCGACGGTAGCCTTGAACCCTTCCCAGACCGACACCGTGCAGTTGGCCGCCGTGAGGCCGCCTTTGCGCATGTCTTCGAACAGCTCGCGGTTCCATTTGGCGATGATCAGGCCATCGATGACGATGCTGTCGGCGTGTAGTTCGGCTGGGCTCATCAGGCTGTCCCCTTTTATAGAGTTGGGTCGCGCCAAACCTTCTGCCGGCGCTTTGAGGCCAGCATATGCCTGTGCCCCGAGGCGCCCCGGTGCAAAAACGACAGGGGGTTTGCCGAAAGCGTCAATGCGCGACAAGAGCGCGTCTGGCGCGTGTTCCGGGGATGAGAGACAGTCTCGATAACGACATTTGCGGCCGGTACATGAACATTTGGTCAGGGAGCTACCACCTGACCTCTGGCTGAGCGAGAATCCCTGCGATTCGACAGCCTGTTGAGGAGAAAACGGATGAAATCAATGGCATGGCTGGTGCTGCTGGCCATCGTGAGCGGGGCCCAGGCCGGTGAGGAAGAAAGCACACCTTGCGACAATGTGGAGACCGACCAGCAAACCTTCGCCTGTGCAGCATTCAACAAACAGGTCGCCGAGCGTGAGCTGCAGTCGGCCTATGACGACCTGGTTGCGCGCATGCGTGATCAGTTCGGCGACGAGGCAGGCCTGATGTCGCGAATAGAGGCAGCCGAGAAAGTCTGGAGCCAACTGCGCGATGCAGACTGCAAGGTCGAAACCCATGCTGAACAACCCGGCAGCAACGCCTACCAGATCGCCTGGAACAGCTGCATTGCACAGCGCAGCGATGAGCGAGCGGAGTATTTGCGCAGCCTGGGCTCGCAAAACAGTGACGAGCCGGCACCCGAAGATTGATCAGCACGCGCGAGTGAAGGATCAACTCCAGAGGAACAACATGCCGCTGATGCCCCCTGCGTAATTACTCGATAGTGCCCTCAGACCACGTGCTCACCATGTGTGTCTTGGAACTCACAACTATCAAGGAATTACAAAGTGGCTGACATCAAAGTTGAAATGGAAAAAATCCGCAAAGAGGGTCAAGAGCGCGTAGCCGCTACCGGCCAGACCATCTGCATCTTCGCTGACAATGTGCCTGCCAACATTGCAGAAGACATCCTGGCCGGCATGCGCTTGATGACCGAACTGGCCAACAAGAAGTTCGACAAGGAGACCCAGCAGCGCGAGTGGTACAACTTCTACAACGATGGCCTGATCAAGTTTGGCTGGACCATGACGGGCGCAGCACATGCCGAAGATGCCATTGATGAGGACAACCTGACCCTGGCAGAGCTGATTACCAAGTCCGTCACCATCAGCGTCTCCGCGGACCCTCGTCGCGCCGCCTGCGCCAGGCGAGTTCTGCAAATTGTCGTGCAGAAACCGGAAGTCAAGGCGCACCTGGAAAAGCACAGCCATAGCGAATCCGGCAAATCGAGCAACTTCGTGGTCGCCCAGTGCGAAATGACGCCACAAGGCCTGCCCGCGATGCACATGACCAGCTTCCAGGCCAGCTACGACTCGAAAGTCGAGCGTGAAGGCGCCCTGACGCGCAAGGTCGACAAAACCTCTACCCGCGTCTATCGCGCTTCGCAACAAGGCACGTTCAGCGTTCGTCACTTCGACGCTGCACGTGACCTTGTGAATGAGAAGATCAAAGGCGACCTCGGCGCGTTTCTCGCTATCTGATTAGCGAGGCCGGGTACCAGAGCGCGCTGGTACCCGGTTCTGGTCATCTGCATCCATCAAGGAGCAATGCCATATGGGTGATACGAGCCTGGATACCCGAATATTCGAGGAGCGGCTAAGCATCAAGCCTGCGCCCTGGCTGACACTCGATACATGGGAAGATTTGCAGCTATGCCTGCGTTATTCACAAGCAGTGGCCAATGAAAAATACTCGATGGAAACCCAGCCTCAGCAATGGTTCACTGTCGCTCGCGCCACCTTGCAATCATTGAAATTCACCCTGTTCGAACATACTCATAGAACCATCGTGTATGAGCCGAACTTGCTTGCGTTAAGCGATGTTTACAGTGGCTATCTCCCCCCGCCCCGCGAGAAAGGACCTTGGTTCAAGAGCCTCGAAGAGAATGTTCAAGCCGCTCTGCAATCGGCAGGTACGCGTACCTTCACCGTCATGAACGCCTCTTCACATCTAAGTATTGAAATGGACCATGAAGGGGACCATGTCCCGGTTGCGATCCTGTTTTATGCCTACTGCATTACCGACCCGGTCGAGCCCACCAGAAAGTTGAACCTGGTATTTGACCATCTGGGTGCACGCTTCAATGCAGCGGGTTTCGCCCCGCTTCGCGAGGATCTGCAAGCAAGGAATCGTGAAAAGCTAAGGGCCATTCTCGAGCGAGAACTGGATTGAAGCTCACTTTGTACCGCTGGGCCGTCGCTCTTCCCGCGGGCACCGTCCAAACCTCAGCTTGTAGCGCCGCGTGAAATAGGATGGCAGTTCAAACCCGCACGCAAGGCTGACTTCAGTCACCGACATGTCGGTCTGGGCCAACAGCTGGCGCGCCTTGTCCAGCCGTAACCCAAGATAGAAACCGCTCGGTGTTGCATCAAGGTGCATGCGAAACAAACGCTCCAGTTGACGCCGTGTCACCTTGATCGCGGCAGCCAGTTCCAGCGTAGTCAGCGGTGGCTCGATGTGTTTTTCCATTTCTCCAATGGCATGGACCAGCTTCTTGTTGCTGATGCCATAACGCGCACCGATCTGCATGCGCTGGTGGTCCTGGCGCTGACGGATACGACCCAGCACGAACTGCTCGGACACCTTGACCGCCAGTTCGCTGCCGTGAGATTGGGCAATCAGGTGCAGCATCAAATCGATTGAGGCCGTTCCGCCGGCACAGGTGATGCGGCTGCGGTCAATCTCGAACAGCTCCTGGGTAGCTTGAAGGCCTGGGTAGCGCTCCTTGAATGCCTCAAGCGCCTCCCAATGCAATGTCGCCCGGTAGCCCTCGAGCAGCCCTGCCTCGGCCAGCACCATCGCGCCCGTATCGATGCCCCCGAGCATGACAGCTTCGTGGTTGAGCCGGCGCAACGCATGCAGCAGTTTGGGTGCGACATTGGCCAGTGGTTCGAAGCCCGCGACCACCAGCAGGATGTTGGCCGGCTCGCCCTCCCCCAGGGCGGCATCGGCATTGATCGACATGCCATTGCTCGCCAGCACCGCCTCACCGTCCAGGCTAAGCACCTGCCACCGGTACAACTGCCCACCAAAACGATTGGCCACCCGCAGCGGCTCCACCGCCGAAATGAACCCCATGGCAGAAAAGCCGGGCACCAACAGAAAGGCAATCGTCTCCATCATCCTCTCCTCCACAGAAACTGGTCGCCCCGGTGCTAATTCCTGTCGCTAGCGTGCGCTTGGGCAAGGTAGCGCCAGCGTAGCGTATTCACACGGTCCGCAGAGGCCGCCCTCAATAACAATATGCACTGCCGATGGAGAGCCACCATGCACAGCTTGATCCGCCGCAGCCTGTTGCCCCTTGCCCTGAGCAGCATCGTCGCCACCCCGCTTTTCGCCGCCGAGCCCGCCGCCTGCAAAAACGTGCGCCTTGGCGTGGTCAACTGGACCGACGTCATTGCCACCAGCGCCATGGCCCAGGTACTGCTCGACGGCCTGGGGTACCAGACCAAACAGACCAGTGCCTCGCAACAGATCATCTTCGCCGGCATACGCGACAAACGCCTGGACATGTTCCTGGGTTACTGGAACCCGATCATGACCCAGACCATTACCCCGTTCGTCGATGCCAACCAGGTCAAGGTTTTGGACAAGCCAAGCCTGGAGGACGCGCGCGCCACCTTGGCCGTGCCGAAATACCTCTACGACAAGGGCCTGAAGACCTTCGCCGACATCCACAAGTTCGAGAAAGAGCTGGGCGGCAAGATCTATGGCATCGAACCGGGTTCCGGCGCCAATACCCAGATCAAGGCGATGATCACCAAGAACCAGTTCGACCTGGGCAAGTTCCAGCTGGTCGAGTCCAGCGAGGCCGGCATGCTCGCCGCCGTCGACCGCGCGGTGCGGCGCAAGGAGGCCGTGGTGTTCTTTGGTTGGGCGCCGCACCCGATGAACGTGAACATCGACATGGCCTACCTGGGTGACAGCCAGGATGCGCTCGGCCCTGACGAAGGCCGTGCGACGGTGTGGACGGTGACGGCTCCGGACTATGCCGAACGCTGCCCCAATGCCCACCGCCTGCTGGCCAACCTGAAGTTCAGCGCCGAGGACGAGAGCCGCATGATGCAGCCACTGCTCGACCACAAAGACGCGCTGGAATCGGCCCGCCAGTGGCTCAAGGACCACCCCGAGGACAAGGCCCGCTGGCTTGAGGGTGTGACCACCTTCGATGGCAAGCCGGCTGCGGACAACCTCAAGCTTACCGCCAACTGATCCGGCCCTTTCGCGGGTAACCCCCGCGCCTACAGGTAACGCGCTCGCCAGGGCCATCACGGCTCCCTGTAGGAGCGGGCTTGCCCGCGAAGAGGCCAGCATTGACCATACAAGGAACCCGCCATGAACCACGACGTCATCATCACCTGCGCCCTCACCGGCGCCGGCGACACCGCCTCGAAAAGCCACCTGGTCCCGGTCACCCCCAAACAGATCGCCGAATCCGCCGTAGAGGCCGCCAAGGCCGGCGCCACCGTGGTCCACTGCCACGTCCGCGACCCGCAGACCGGCCGTTTCAGCCGAGATGTAAACCTCTACCGCGAAGTCATGGAGCGTATCCGCGAAGCCGACGTGGACATCATCGTCAACCTCACCGCCGGCATGGGCGGCGACCTGGAAATCGGCCCGGGTGAAACGCCGCTGGCGTTCGGCCCGGGCACCGACCTGATCGGCCCGCTGGAGCGCCTGGCCCATGTCGAAGCACTGTTGCCGGAAATCTGCACCCTCGACTGCGGCACCCTCAACTTCGGCGATGGCAACTCGATCTACGTGTCCACCCCGGCCCAACTGCGCGCCGGTGCCAAGCGCATTACCGAACTGGGGGTGAAGGCCGAGCTGGAAATCTTCGACACCGGCCACCTGTGGTTCGCCAAGCAAATGATGAAGGAAGGCCTGCTCGAAGACCCGCTGTTCCAACTGTGCCTGGGCATCCCTTGGGGCGCACCGGCCGACACCACCACCATGAAGGCCATGGTCGACAACCTGCCCGCCAACGTCACCTGGGCAGGCTTCGGCATCGGCCGCATGCAAATGCCGATGGCCGCTCAGGCAGTGCTGCTGGGCGGCAACGTGCGGGTGGGCCTGGAAGACAACCTGTATCTGGACCGTGGGGTGCTGGCCAGCAACGGCCAATTGGTGGAACGCGCGAGCGAGATCATCACCCGCATGGGTGGCCGCGTGCTCAGCCCGGCAGAAGGCCGGGAAAAAATGAACCTCAAGCGCCGCTGATCCTTTCAACGATCGCAAATGCGCCGAAGACCCCGTGGGAGGGGGCGTGAACGCGAAGCAGGCAACGCGATGGATGGCACCGGCCGCGCCGGTGTTCGCGGGCATGCCCGCTCCCACAGGGTTAGCCATTAACCCTGATGACTGTGTTTTACCCTGAGGACTAGCTATGCCCTTTATCACTGAAATCAAAACCTTCGCCGCCCTGGGTAGCGGCGTGATCGGCAGCGGCTGGGTCGCCCGCGCCCTCGCCCACGGCCTGGACGTGGTGGCTTGGGACCCGGCGCCCGGCGCCGAACAGGCACTGCGCAAACGGATCGCCAACGCCTGGCCGGCACTGGAAAAACAAGGCCTGGCCCCTGGCGCATCGCAAGACCGCCTGAAGTTCGTGGCAACCATCGAGGAATGCGTGCACGACGCCGACTTCATCCAGGAAAGCGCGCCAGAGCGCCTGGACCTCAAGCTTGAGTTGCACGCAAAAATCAGCGCCGCAGCCAAGCCTGACGCAATCATCGGTTCCAGTACCTCGGGCCTGCTGCCAAGCGAATTCTACGAGTCGTCCACTCACCCGGAGCGCTGCGTTGTCGGCCACCCGTTCAACCCGGTGTACCTGCTGCCGCTGGTCGAGATTGTCGGCGGCAGCCGCACCTCACCCGAAGCCATTGAAGCCGCCAAAACCATCTACACCGCACTCGGCATGCGCCCACTGCATGTGCGCAAGGAAGTGCCAGGCTTCATCGCCGACCGCCTGCTCGAAGCGCTCTGGCGCGAGGCCTTGCACCTGGTCAACGATGGCGTTGCCACCACGGGCGAAATCGACGACGCGATCCGCTTCGGCGCAGGCTTGCGCTGGTCGTTCATGGGCACGTTCCTTACCTATACTCTGGCCGGTGGCGATGCCGGCATGCGCCATTTCATGTCGCAGTTCGGCCCGGCTCTGAAGCTACCCTGGACGTACCTTCCGGCACCGGAGCTGACCGACAAGCTGATCGACGACGTGGTAGACGGCACTTCCGAGCAACTGGGCGAGCACAGCATCGCCGCACTGGAGCGCTACCGCGACGACACCCTGCTGGCGGTGCTGGAAGCGGTGAAGACCAGCAAGGCCAGCCACGGCATGTCGTTCGGCGATTAAGGAGACCAAGATGCCTGCTCTGATCACCTACCGCACCACGGTCCAAGAGGACTGGGTCGATTACAACGGGCATCTGCGGGATGCCTTCTACCTGCTGATCTTCAGCTACGCGACCGATGCGCTGATGGAGCGCATTGGCCTGGACGCCGACAGCCGAGGGCAAAGCGGTAATTCGCTGTTCACGCTGGAGGCGCATATCAATTATCTGCACGAGGTGAAGCTGGCCACCGAGGTGTGGGTGCAGACGCAGATCATCGGCTTCGATAAAAAGCGACTGCACTTGTATCACAGCTTGCATCGATCAGGTTTTGACGAGGCGTTGGCCGCCAGTGAGCAATTGCTTTTACATGTGGACCTGGCGGGGCCAAAGGCAAAGCCATTTGGAGAATCCAGCACCCATCGACTACAAAGCGTGGTCGATGACCAACGGGATTTACCAACGCCAGCCTTTACAGGCCGTGTGATAAAGATTCCTAGTTGATACCAACGAGAGCAGTCAGAACATGGCTGCTCGCTAGGCCTCGGTTATTGTGGGATATCGAGATTTATCCAGCTTTGGTACCTACCGTTATCACATGTCAATAACTCAGGCCCCGGCTTCAAGCTGGGCTGAGAGCCTAGGCAAAGGTTGCGATTATAACTCTGTATTTTCAAGGTATGATCGGGCTGCGCTGATACCATCCAGAGAAGACCATCTTTGACTGTTGCAGGGCATGACTCAGCCAAAACATAATTATCAGCCCGCGCGACCATACATTTACCGCCCGGAGCCACAATCCTGAACGTACCCGCCTCGCCCCACGGCTCTAACGTCCATTTTTGCTGGGGGCCAGGAGAGCATGCGACGAACTGGATACTTGATCCGGCAAAATCCTGCAGGCAGGGGTGAGTGGAACCTTGATCCAGCCGACCTTTATTTTTAAGCACTCCCGGCATGGGAGGGTAGAAACTCTCTATACTTGCCCTACGCTCGTTGATCGCGCGGGCGACATCATGATGTGCGACAGTTCCCAGAGGTTGTCCTTGATAACTCAGCCGCGGATTGGAGTAAAACGGTACTCTCGGACATGTCGGGCTACAGTTAGCAGACATCTGAGTTCGGAATCTGAGGTTCCCCCCATCCGGAGCGTAGCGATATCCATGGATATAATTATCACTTTGCCCATCCCAGTTATGAGTCATGCCAAAGTTGTGGCCGATCTCGTGGGCTAACGAGGTAATGCAATTAATCGCCGAAAAGCCTTGCGTCTTATTACTCGACGGCTTACCCGCGCCGCAAAACTCACTATTGGCAACGTACATCGAGACTAGATCAGCCCTAAGCTCCACCCTTTTGGCATTGACAGCGGGATTATTATATTGAACCTCATTGAGGAGCGTTCCAAAGTCTTTCCCCACTTCGTCAATAGCAGAATCTATAAACCCCGCAAACTCGTAAGTAATATCCACCTTGCTATTTTTTGCAATTTGATTTACATCCTGCAACCCTAGCATCAAATCAGCACGATAGTTTGGATTTTTCGCGCGAGACTGCACTGTACTTACAAATAGCAGCCTTATTATACTGTAGGCAGACGAGACCTGCTGCGATTCTTCTAGAGCAGGGGATGCCGGAAACCCAACGTCTACGCCCAGTGCATCTTCAGAGGGTAACTTTGACTCATCAACCTTGATCAGCACGTGCGTATCTGAACCGATATAAACCAATCGGTATCGCTGGCCATCCACCAAAAAATTGCCTGCCAACTGATTACCAAGGCGAATGATTGAAATATAATACTCAGGATCGAAATCAATTTCTGCTTCCGCCCCTGAGCGGCCTGCCTTCCACTTTGAAGGCTGATAGCCAACCCATCCTTCGTACCCATCAGCCAAGACACTGAAGTTCCGCCGGTTAAACTTCTCAGCCTTTCGATTCGGCAGTGTTATAGCTATATTTTCAGTGTTCCCTCCAATCAATGATGCATCAACATTCACTAGCGTGAATTCTTCATTAGCGGGGTCGGACAACAAAGTTTTTAGATGACCTTTTGCTGTTTTCTGAAGCATCTGGCGGTTTTGAGTAGGCTGCAGTGTAAACAGCTGCGGAACAACACTCGCAACAGTACTCGTTTGCGGGGTAGATGACGAACATGAAGCCATTATCAAGGTCGCGCCCAGGACAATGATCATGCAGATATTCTTTTTCACGTTTTCCGCTCCTGTGGAATCCATCTGCCACAAAAGAGCACAAATTTCTGCAGTCCGTCACCTGACATAAATGCTAGGTGTATGAATGTATAGGGGAGTCTGGCGGAATAAAAATAACCCCGGAAAGCCGTGAGCTACCGGGGCCAAGAGCGAGCAACATCCACTGTGCGTGAGCGAGGGTGACCAAACCCTCTGTACCGTGAATGGCTCCAGTGTGCGTGCTTGCCTGGCAGGGGATTTAGTCGTAAACGACCTGTTCTTAGCCAAAGCAGCCATGGCGACATTCTGTCCTTGCGAGGCTGTCGCGCACGTCACAGAATCGGTCGTAAATCACAGCAGCACTCTCTTAGCGATAAAAGGGACAACAGCCATGATGCATGCGGATTTGATTGATCAGGACGACCTCGCCGGCCACCTGCGCTCGCGCGGTTTCGATATTCCTGCAGGAGCCAGTGCCGAGCAGGCTTGCGAAGCGGTGGTGCGTGGGCTGACCGAGCCCAATGCACGGGCGCTGAAGGGGATGGTGGAGCAGATGTACACCGGTAGTGCGACGATCCTGCCGGCGGTGCGCCAGGCCATCGACAAGCAACTGTTGCCGGCATTGGCGCAGTTCAACAAACGCGCGTAATTCATTTACCCAGGACCGGACCCTTCGCGGGACAAGCCCGCTTCCACAGGATCACCGCTGGCTCAAGCTCAGCGGGTGACCTGCGGGAGCGGGCTTGTCCCGCGAAAAAGTCGACTCGGTGTCAGAGCCTTACACTGGCAAAGGTCGACTCGTTGCGTGCCTGGCTCAGGGCCGCCATCGGCCCGCTGTGCGGCGACAGGGTCATGGCCTGCGGAATCGGCATCATGGCCACCTGCTGCGCGGTGTTGGACCCCACGCGCTCGTCACGCGGCGGAATGCCGAAGTACTCGCGATAGCACTTGGAGAAGTGCGGGGTCGAGACAAAGCCGCACACCGATGCCACTTCGATGATCGACATCGGCGTCTGCTTCAGCAGCTGCCGCGCACGGATCAGGCGCAACTTCAGGTAGTAGCGCGACGGCGAGCAGTGCAGGTACTTCTGGAACAGGCGCTCCAACTGGCGTCGCGAAACCGCCACATACACTGCCAGTTCGTCCAGGTCGATCGGTTCCTCCAGATTGGCCTCCATCAACGCGACGATTTCCTGCAACTTCGGCTGGTTGGTGCCAAGCATGTGCTTGAGCGGCACGCGCTGGTGGTCTTGCTCGTTGCGAATACGCTCGTAGACGAACATCTCGGAAATCGCCGCCGACAGCTCGCGGCCGTGATCACGGCTGATCAGGTGCAGCATCATGTCCAGCGGCGCGGTGCCACCGGAGCTGGTGAAGCGGTTGCGGTCAAGGGTGAACAGGCGGGTGCTCATGTTCACCCGCGGGAAGGCTTCCTGCATCGCGGCCAGGCATTCCCAGTGCACGCTGCAATCGAAGCCGTCGAGCAGGCCGGCGCAGGCCAGTGCCCAACTGCCGGTGCACACGGCACCCAACCTGCGCGACTGACGGGCCTGGGCTTGCAGCCAGGTGACGTGTTCACGGGTGACGGAGCGCTGGATGCCAACACCACCACAGACAATCACGGTGTCGATGGGCGGAGCATTGCTGATTGCGGCATCCGGTGTGATTTGCAGGCCATCGCTGGCCCACACCTGGCCGCCATCGATCGTCAGCGTGTGCCAGCGATACAGCTCACGGCCAGACAGCTGGTTGGCCATGCGCAGCGGCTCGACCGCCGATGCCAGGGAAATCAGGGTGAAATTGTCCAATAGAAGAAACCCGATGGACTGGGGTGTTGTGCGGTTCTGGGTTGGATTCCCGGAGGTGTACGACGTCATCGCGATTTCTCCTCACACAAATGCAGGGTGTGCCTCAGGCGGGCACTTATTTCTTGTTATGACCCCTCGGTCATTTTCCGGGGGTAGGCTTGCCAATCTCAACGCAAACGCCGTGCCTAAAATTGAACGGCTATCCAAAAAAACCTGAAAACGACGCCTTTACTGGGCATTTCAAGTGCTTGCATCGTGTTGGCCAGTCGTCCAGAACAGGCGAGCTAGCGCGTTGCCTGTAACGGTTGAGCAGTTTAGTGACACGCGCCGCGTGGGTTTCCCAGAAGCGACACCTTTAAGTGTCACCGACAACCCTCACACTGATCGCGACATCCGACGATCGGTAGCGTGCCACCGCACCATAAAGAGGCATTGGCGGTTGTGTTGCACCTGCATCAACCTCAAGGGCCTCTTCGCGGGCAAGCCCGCTCCTACAGGGATTTCACCGTTCCTGTAGGAGCGGGCTTGCCCGCGAAGACGCCTTGAAGGTCAGATCAGCAAATCAGCACTCGATAGCGCTGACCGCCAGGCCGCCGCGCGAGGTCTCTTTGTACTTGTCGTGCATATCGGCCCCGGTATCGCGCATGGTGCGGATTACCTGGTCGAGGGAAATGAAGTGCTCACCATCGCCGCGCAACGCCATCTGCACCGCGTTGATGGCCTTCACGGCAGCAATCGCGTTGCGCTCGATGCAGGGCACTTGCACCAACCCGCCCACCGGGTCGCAGGTCAGGCCAAGGTTGTGTTCCAGGGCAATTTCAGCGGCGTTCTCAACCTGTGCCGGGGTGGCGCCGAGTACTTCGGCAAGGCCTGCTGCGGCCATCGCGCAGGCCGAGCCGACTTCCCCCTGGCAACCCACTTCGGCACCAGAGATCGAGGCGTTCTTCTTGCACAGGATGCCCACGGCGGCGGCGGCCAGGAAGTAGTCGACAACGCTGGACTCATCAACCTCATCACTGAAACGCATGTAGTAATGCAGCACTGCCGGGATGATGCCTGCCGCGCCGTTGGTAGGCGCGGTCACCATGCGCCCACCGGCGGCGTTTTCTTCGTTGACCGCCAAGGCGAACAGGTTGACCCACTCCATGGCACTCATGGTCGAGCCGATCACGTTGGGCTTGCCAATTTCCTGCAGGCTGCGGTGCAGCTTGGCGGCGCGCCGGCGCACGTTCAGCCCGCCGGGTAGCGTGCCCTCGTACTTGAGGCCGTTGTTGACGCATTCCTGCATGGCTTCCCAGAGCTTGTGCAGGCCAGCGCGGATGTCTTCCTCGCTGCGCCAGACCTTCTCGTTGGCCATCATCAATTGCGACACGCTGAGGTCGTTTTGCTTGCACAGGCGCAGCAGTTCGGCGGCGCTGTTGAAGTCGTACGGCAACACCGTCTGGTCAGCATCCAACACACCGCTGGCGGCTTGGGCTGCATCGACCACAAAGCCGCCGCCCACCGAGTAATAGGTGTCGCGGTGCAACTCGCCCTGCTCGCCTTCGGCAATCAGGGTCATGGCGTTGGGGTGATACGGCAGGTTCTCGTCCAGCAGCAGCATGTCACGGGCCCAGACAAACTCGATGGGCAAGCGGCTATCCAGCTGCAGGGTGTTGGTTTCGCGCAGGTCGGCTATACGCGGCACGATCTGGGTCGGGTCAATGGCGTCAGGCCACTCGCCCATCAGGCCCATGATGGTGGCGTTGTCGGTGCCATGGCCGATACCGGTGGCCGACAGCGAGCCATACAGGCGCACTTCGATCCGTTTTACACGCTCCAGCTCACCGCGTTCTCGCAGGCCCTGAACGAATAGGGCGCCAGCACGCATGGGGCCGACGGTGTGGGAGCTGGAGGGCCCGACACCGATCTTGAACAGGTCGAACACGCTGATGGCCATTGTCGAATCACCTCTTGCTGGGCTTGTCTCTGCGCGCCATGCGCAGGGCGGGGTAGCTGCTAGGCTCAAACAGCGGGCCGCCTTGAATGCCAGCATCATCGGGCTTTTACCGCCCACCTCGCCGTCTGCAACCGACGTACTTTTGTCCAGCAGCGCCGCGCTGTTTTCAACCAGGAACTGCGCTCACCGCGCCGTTTTCCAGCGGCCTGGTGACGCAAAAATGCGTACGAGGGGGTGGAAAAATCCATAAGCGACATCGCCCATACTGGATACGACCCGTTCCGTACTGGATACGACCCCACCAGTAGGCGATTGCCCGGCGCTGGAGGATTATCGAAAGCGACTCGTAAAGCACGGCCACGCATCCTGCCCTCTGCAGGCCTGGTCGACCGGACCCTCAGAAAGCCCGGCGACCCACGCGAACCCGAAGACAATATCTCAGGAGTCCATCCATGAAAGGTTCACCCTCGCTGTTGCTGGTTGCGTTGCTGTCCGCGCCATTGCTGGCCCAAGCAGCCGAACCCGAGCAATGTCAGACTGTACGCTTCTCCGATGTCGGCTGGACCGACATCACAGTCACGACCGCGACCACCAGCGTTGTGCTCGAAGCCCTGGGTTACAAAACCCACACCACCATGATCTCGGTACCGGTGACCTACAAGTCGCTGGCCACCGGCAAGGACCTGGACGTGTTTCTCGGCAACTGGATGCCGACCATGGAGAACGACATCAAGCAGTACCGCGATGCCGGCACGGTAGAAACCGTGCGCGCCAACCTGGAAAACGCCAAGTACACCCTGGCAGTCCCCCAGGCGCTGTACGACAAGGGCCTGAAGGATTTCAGCGACATTCCAAAGTTCAAGAAGGAACTGAACGGCAAGATCTACGGCATCGAACCGGGTAACGACGGTAACCGCACCATCCAGAGCATGATCGACAAGAACGCCTTTGGCTTGAAGGACGCCGGTTTCAAGATCGTGCAGTCCAGCGAGGCGGGCATGCTGTCGCAGGTTGACCGCGCGCAGAAACGCGGCGAGGCATTGGTGTTCCTCGGCTGGGAGCCACACCCGATGAACACCCGCTTCAAGATGCAGTACCTGACCGGCGGGGACGAATTCTTCGGTCCCGACTTCGGTAAGGCGACCGTGCTGACAAACACCCGCAAGGGATATACGCAGGAATGCAGCAACGTTGGCCAATTGCTTAAGAATCTGTCGTTCGAGCTCAAGGATGAAAGCACCATGATGGGCTATGTCCTGGACGACAAGATGAAACCCGAAGCCGCCGCCAAGAAATGGATCAAGGACAACCCAGGCAAGCTGGATGCCTGGCTGGCCGGCGTTACCACCGTGGATGGCAAACCTGGCCTGGAGGCGGTCAAGGCCAAGCTTACGCAATAACGAACTACGCAGTAGCGCTACCTCGGGGCAGGACCGTGCCTGCCCCGGGTTGATTTCAATCTATGCAGGTGGAAGCTCGCTATCATGCTTATCGATCAGAAAATACCCCTGGGCCAGTACATCGCGTCGTTCGTCGAATGGCTGACCCAGAACGGCGCGAATTACTTCGACGCCATCGCGCAAGGCCTGGAGTTCATGATCCACGGCGTTACCAGCGCCCTGACTTTCTTCAACCCGTTCGTGCTTATCGCCCTGTTCGCCGCCCTGGCGCATTTCATCCAGCGCAAGTGGGCACTGACCGCATTTGTCGCCCTGTCGTTCCTGCTGATCCTCAACCTGGGTTACTGGCAGGAAACCATGGAGACCCTGGCGCAGGTCACCTTCGCCACAGTGGTATGTGTGGTGATCGGCGTGCCATTGGGCATCCTCGCCGCGCACAAGCCGATGTTCTATACCGCCATGCGCCCGGTGCTCGACCTGATGCAGACGGTGCCCACCTTCGTCTACCTGATCCCAACCCTGACCCTGTTCGGCCTGGGCGTGGTGCCGGGGCTGATCTCCACCGTAGTGTTCGCCATCGCCGCGCCCATTCGCCTGACCTACCTGGGCATCTGCGACGTGCCGCAAGAGTTGATGGACGCCGGCAAGGCCTTTGGCTGCTCGCGTCGTCAGCTGCTTACCCGTATCGAACTGCCGCACGCGATGCCAAGCATCGCCGCCGGTGTCACTCAATGCATCATGCTGTCGCTGTCGATGGTGGTCATTGCCGCCCTGGTTGGCGCTGATGGCCTGGGCAAACCTGTGGTCAACGCACTGAACACCGCCGATATCTCCCTGGGCTTCGAAGCGGGCCTGGCGATCGTGCTGCTGGCAATCATGCTCGACCGTATCTGCAAGCAACCGGAACTGCCGGTAAGGGGTGAGGCATGAGCATCATTCGTTTCGAAGACGTCGACGTCATCTTCTCCAACAAACCGCGCGAGGCACTGGCGCTACTGGACCAAGGCCAGACCCGCGAGCAGATCCTCAAGCAGACCGGCCTGGTGGTGGGTGTCGAAAAGGCCAACCTCGATATCAACAAAGGCGAGATCTGCGTGCTGATGGGCTTATCCGGCTCGGGCAAGTCGAGCCTGCTGCGCTGCATCAACGGCCTCAACACCGTCAGCCGTGGCAAGTTGTTCGTCGAGCACGAAGGCAAGCACATCGACATTGCCAACTGCTCCGCGGCCGAGCTGAAGATGATGCGCACCAAGCGCATTGCCATGGTGTTCCAGAAGTTTGCCCTGATGCCTTGGCTGACGGTGCGCGAGAACATCAGCTTTGGCCTGGAAATGCAGGGTCGCCCGGAAAAGGAACGGCGCAAGCTGGTCGACGAGAAGCTTGAGCTGGTGGGCCTGACCCAGTGGCGTAACAAGAAGCCAGATGAGCTTTCTGGCGGCATGCAGCAGCGCGTGGGCCTGGCCCGGGCGCTGGCGATGGATGCCGACATCTTGCTGATGGACGAACCGTTCTCGGCCCTGGATCCACTGATCCGCCAGGGCTTGCAAGATGAGCTGCTTGGCCTGCAGGCCAAGCTGAGCAAAACCATCGTGTTCGTCAGCCACGACCTGGACGAGGCGCTGAAACTGGGTACCCGCATTGCGATCATGAAAGACGGTCGGATAATCCAGTACAGCAAGCCGGAGGAGATCGTGCTGAACCCGGCTGACGAATACGTGCGCACCTTCGTCGCCCATACCAACCCGCTGAACGTGCTGTGCGGGCGCAGCCTGATGCGCAGCCTGGACAACTGCAAGCGGGTCAATGGCTCGGTGTGCCTGGACCCAGGTATCGATTCGTGGCTGGACCTTGGCGAAGGCGGCGCGCTCAAGCGTGCACGCCAAGGCCAGAACGGGCTGGACATGCAGAAATGGGCACCAGGACAAGATGTGGAACTGCTGGAGCGCAGGCCGACCGTGGTGCACGCCGACATCGGCATGCGTGAGGCACTGCAGATTCGTTATCAAACCGGCAACAAGCTGGTGCTGCAGGATAACGACAGGGTGGTGGGGATACTCGGGGATACCGAGCTTTACCACGCACTGCTCGGCAAGAACCACGGTTGAGGCAATTGGGGCCGCTTCGCGGCCCTTTCGCGGGCACGCCCGCTCCCACAGGTTTGGACTGCCCCCAAGAAGTTGGACACCAATCCAACTCTTGGGGGGCAGTCCAGGTTTGCTGAGATCTCTGTGGGAGCGGGCGTGCCCGCGAAGGGCTGCAAAGCAGCCCCGATCAATGGATCAGCGAACGACGATCCCGCGCGAAGCCATGTAAGCCTTGGCTTCAGGCACTGTGTACTCGCCAAAGTGGAAGATGCTGGCCGCCAACACCGCGCTGGCATGCCCTTCCAGGATGCCGTCTGCCAGGTGCTGCAGGTTACCCACACCCCCCGAGGCAATCACCGGAATCCCCAGCGCATCACTGATAGCGCGGGTAACGCCCAGGTCGAAGCCGTTCTTCATGCCGTCCTGGTCCATGCTGGTCAGCAGGATCTCGCCAGCGCCCAGGCCTTCCATCTTCTTCGCCCACTCGACTGCATCCAGCCCGGTCGGTTTGCGCCCGCCGTGAGTGAAAATCTCCCAGCGCGGCGCTTCACCTGGCCCGGAGACTTTCTTGGCATCGATGGCGACAACGATGCACTGCGAACCGAAACGCTCCGCCGCCTCGCCGACAAACTCTGGGTTGAACACCGCGGCGGTGTTGATCGAGACCTTGTCGGCACCGGCGTTGAGCAGGTTGCGGATGTCCTGCACGGTCCGCACGCCACCACCAACCGTCAGCGGGATGAACACCTGGCTGGCCATGCGCTCGACGGTATGCAGCGTGGTGTCGCGCCCATCGACGCTAGCGGTAATGTCGAGAAAGGTGATTTCGTCGGCACCTTGCTCGTCGTAGCGACGGGCGATTTCCACCGGGTCGCCGGCATCACGGATGTTCTCGAACTTGACGCCCTTGACCACCCGGCCGTTGTCCACGTCCAGGCAAGGGATAATGCGCTTGGCCAGTGCCATGGTTCAGTCCTCAGCCTTGGTAATTGTCACAGAAGGCCTGGGCCTCAGCGACATCCAGGGTGCCTTCGTAGATGGCACGGCCGGTGATGGCGCCGATGATGCCCGGGGCCTTGGCGTCCAGCAGGGCCTTGATGTCACCCAGGTTGTGAATGCCACCCGAGGCGATCACCGGGATACGGGTGGCTTCAGCCAGTGCCTTGGTGAAGGGCACGTTGCAGCCCTGCATCATGCCGTCCTTTGCGATGTCGGTGTAGACGATCGCCGAGACGCCATCGGCCTCGAAACGCTTGGCCAGGTCGATGACCTGCACCGAGCTGACTTCAGCCCAACCGTCGGTGGCGACGAAGCCGTCCTTGGCGTCCAGGCCGACGATGACCTTGCCCGGGAAAGCTTTGCACGCTTCAGCAACGAACTCGGGCTGCTTGACGGCCTTGGTGCCGATGATCACGTAGCTGACGCCAGCCTTGACGTAGTGTTCGATGGTTTCCAGCGAACGGATACCGCCGCCGATCTGGATCGGCAGGTTCGGGTAGCGCTTGGCGATGGCGGTAACCACTTCACCATTGACCGGCTGGCCTTCGAAGGCGCCGTTGAGGTCAACCAGGTGCAGGCGGCGGCAGCCACCCTCGACCCACTTGGCGGCCATGCTCACCGGGTCGTCGGAAAAAACCGTGGAGTCTTCCATGCGGCCCTGGCGCAGGCGCACGCAAGCACCGTCCTTCAGATCGATAGCGGGGATAATCAGCATCTTGGGAACCTGTCTATTTGTTGGGTTTCAGGGCTTCTCGAGTGCCCACAGGTCGCTTTCGATGCTCTCGAACCGCTCCTTGAGGTGCAGCTGAACATCGGCAATCGCCCTGTTGTAGTAATGGGGTGCAATCTCTTTGCTGAACAGCTCGAGGACCTCGGCCACCTCGAACGACCCCAACTGCAGCTCGAAGCGGTCTTCGAGAAAACGCTTCAAGGTGTCGAGCGCTTCGCGCTCCTGCTCGGGGGCCAGGGTGATGGTCGGGGCCTTGGTCTTCGACCTGCTCATTTACCAGCGCCCGTCCCAGGCGATGAAGTTCTGCAGCAGCTGCAGGCCATGGGTATGGCTCTTCTCCGGGTGGAACTGCACGGCAAAACGCGAACCGTCGGCCAGCGCTGCGGCAAAGTCGACGCCATAGTGACCGCGACCCACCACCTGGCCCGGCTTGCCGGCATTGATGTAGTAGCTGTGCACGAAGTAGAAACGTGCGCGGTCAGGGATGTCGTGCCACAGCGGGTGGTCGATGGTCTGGCTGACTTCGTTCCAGCCCATGTGCGGCACCTTCAGGTGCTCGCCCTCTTCTTGCAGGTCTTTGCCGAAAAAGCGCACCTGGCCAGGGAACAGGCCAATGCAGTCGACGCCGGTGTTTTCCTCACTGTGCTCGAGCAGCGCCTGCATACCGACGCAGATGCCGAGGAACGGGCGGTCCTGGCTGACTTCGCGCACCAGGCTGTCGAAACCCAGGCGGCGGATCTCGGCCATGCAGTCGCGAATCGCGCCCACGCCCGGGAACACCACACGGTCGGCCTCGCGGATCACTGAGGCATCGCTGGTCACCAGCACTTTACCGGCACCTACGTGCTCAAGCGCCTTGGCCACCGAGTGCAGGTTACCCATGCCATAGTCGATTACGGCTACCGTTTGCATTTACAGGCACCCTTTGGTGGAAGGCATCTGCCCGGCCATACGCTCGTCGAGGGTGATGGCCATGCGCAGAGCGCGGCCGAAAGCCTTGAATACGGTTTCGATCTGGTGGTGGGTGTTGTGGCCACGCAGGTTGTCGATATGCAGGGTTACCAGGGCGTGATTGACGAAGCCCTGGAAAAACTCCTGGAACAGGTCGACATCGAAGCCGCCAACGCTGGCACGGGTATACGGTACGTGCATCTGCAGGCCTGGGCGGCCAGAGAAGTCGATGACCACGCGTGACAGCGCTTCGTCCAGCGGCACGTAGGCGTGGCCGTAGCGGAAGATACCTTTCTTGTCACCGATGGCTTGGGCGAATGCCATGCCCAGGGTGATGCCGACGTCTTCGACGGTATGGTGATCGTCGATATGCGTGTCACCCTTGCACTCGATATCCAGATCGATCAACCCATGGCGGGCGATCTGGTCCAGCATGTGTTCAAGGAAGGGCACACCGATATCGAATCGGGCCTTGCCGCTGCCATCGAGGTTGATCGAGCACTTGACCTGGGTTTCCAGGGTATTGCGCTCGACGGAAGCCTTACGTTCAACCATCACCAGCTCCGCAAAATCATTGGGCGAAAAGGGTTTCATTATAGGCCCAGAACGCGCCAGCTTGAAACGCGGATGACATATGGCAAAGCCAGGTTTTACGCGGGCTGGATGCTGCTACAGGTCTATACAAGCACAGCAGCCCGCTCCTGCAGTGGCGAAAGGGGGGGGCGCAATGCGCCCCCCTGCTGATCAATGGAACAGCACAGCGGTCTTCTGCAAGGTCACCCAGACACCCCAGGCCAACGGCACGACCACCACCGCCCAGGCCAGCAGCACCAGTGGCAGGCTGCCTGGCGCCGCTTTCCACTCCAGCGACCGCGCCCCATCGGCGCCCTTGTCATGGCTCAACGCCCGCTCGGCCGCCAGTTCGGCATCACTCATGAAGTGCTTGTCGGCCACCGGGCGCACCAGCATGTTGCAGATAAAGCCCAGCACCAGCAGACCCGCGAGGATGTACAAGGTCATGTCATAAGCCGCCGCCCGCTCCACGCCCGCTGCCAGTTGATACTCGCGCAGGTAGGTGATCAGCACCGGCCCCAGCACCCCCGCTGCCGCCCAGGCGGTCAGCAGGCGGCCATGGATGGCACCCACCATCTGCGTGCCGAACAGGTCGGCCAGGTAGGCCGGCACCGTCGCAAAACCACCGCCATACATCGACAGGATGATGCAGAACGCTGCCACGAAAAGCGCCACGTTGCCCAGGTGCCCCATGTTCGGCACCAGGCTGTACAAGCCCACGCCCAAGGCGAAGAAGGCAAAGTAGGTGTTCTTGCGGCCGATGTAATCGGAGAACGATGCCCAGAAGAACCGGCCGCCAATGTTGAACAGGCTCAGCAGGCCGGTAAAGCCGGCGGCGATCGCGGCAATCTGCGCCAACTGCGCAGTGCTCAGCTGGCTGAAGGTCAGTTCGTTGCCCAGTAATTTACCGGCGAACACTTCCTGCAGCAGCGGTGACGCCATGCCCAAAATGCCGATGCCCGCCGACACGTTCAGGCACAGCACCAGCCAGATCAGCGCGAACTGCGGGGTCTTCCAGGCCACACTGACGTGCACGTGGCGGTCGGTGACCATGGCGTTACTGGCATTCTTCAACGGCGCAGCCCAGCCTTCAGGCTTCCAGCCGGTCGGTGGTACGCGATACGCCAGGGCGCCAGCGGTCATGAACACAAAGTAGATCGCCGCCATGGCGACAAAGCTCTGCCATACGCCAACTTCGTGCTCATTGCCAAAATGCCCCATAAGCGCGGTGGCCAGCGGCGCCCCGACCATGGCCCCGCCGCCGAAGCCCATGATCGCCATACCGGTGGCCATGCCGCGTTTGTCCGGGAACCACTTGATCAAGGTCGACACGGGTGAGATGTAGCCCAGGCCCAGGCCGATACCGCCAATCACGCCGGAACCAAGCCACATCAGCCACAGCTGATGGGTTTTCACACCTATCGCCGAAAGCAGCATGCCACCGCACCAGCACAAGGCCGACACCAGGCCAGCCTTGCGCGGGCCGGCGTGCTCCAGCCAGCCGCCCAACACCGCCGCCGAGCAGCCGAGAAAGACGAAGAACAGGGTGTAGATCCAGCTCAGCATCGAGATTGGCCAGTCGCATTCGGCGCTGAACATCCGGGCCATGAAGCCCATGTCTGCCGCACAGGCGACGGGGGCGGTGATCCCCAGGGCTTGCGACAAAGGCAACCAGAATACCGAGAAGCCGTAGGCCATACCGATGCACAGGTGAATGGCCAGGGCAGCTGGCGGGACCAGCCAGCGGTTGAAGCCCGGGCGGGCGATTATGCGTTCCTTCGACAGGAAGCCTGGCTCACTGGCCAAGGTTCCCGTCGCGACGGTACTGGTCATGAATCTGATCCTTGTTATAGGGAGGGTGCTCGCGAAGCGGCGCAAGGGTAGCAGCATCAAGCAGAATGAAAGCAATCTGCCATCGTCCATTTTTGCCTGACTGAATCGGTCATGTCCCCGGCAAAAGCTCAATATTAAGCTGTCGAAAGCCGTACCCTCTGATACAGGCGTAGGAATTTCCTACATCTCTAGTCGTACAAGCAGGGGTAACCGCTACAGCGTTATACTCTGCCGCCTGAACTCACTAACGGACTAAAAGGACTCGCCCATGAAAGCGTTCGGCAAAATCCTGGGACTGGGGCTTCTCGGGTTACTGCTGATCATCGTGGCGCTGGGCTTCGCCCTGACCCACCTCTTTGATCCCAACGACTACAAAGACGAGATTCGCCAGCTGGCACGCGACAAGGCGCACGTCGAACTGACCCTCAACGGTGACATCGGCTGGAGTCTGTTCCCGTGGCTGGGCCTGGAGCTGCACGAAGCCAGCATCGCTACCTTGAACAAACCCAAGGAACCGTTCGCCGACCTGCAGATGCTTGGCCTTTCAGTCCGTGTGCTGCCGCTGCTACGCCGCGAAGTGCAAATGAGCGACGTACGTGTCGAGGGCCTGAACCTGACCCTGGCGCGTGACGAACAGGGCCATGGCAATTGGGAGGACATCGGCAAGCCGCTGCCCGCGCAGAATGGCGCAGGCACCGATGCACCCGCACAGGCACCGGCACAGGCCGAGCAGACGCCTGCGACCAGCGACAGCAACGACCGCGCCATCAAGCTGGACATTGACAGCCTGACCGTGAACAACGCGCGCGTGCAGTACACCGATGCCAAGACCGGCCACAGCTACAGCGCCGAAAGCATCCAGCTGAGCACCGGCCCAATCCATGAAGGCGCAAACATTGCGCTCAAGACCAGCGCCTTCATCAGCGCCAGCCAGCCGAACATCAAGGCCCGTACCGAGCTGGCCGGCGAGTTGCGCTTCGACCGCAAGCTCAAACGCTACAACTTCGAAGACATGCGCCTGTCGGGCGAGACCTCGGGTGAGCCTACCGGCGGCAAGACCGTGACCTTCGCCGCACAAGGCCAACTGCTGGTCGACCTGGCCGCCAATGTCGCCTCGTGGAACGGCCTGAAAGTTTCGGCCAACCAACTGCGCGCCCTCGGTGAGCTGAACCTGCGTGATCTGGACAAGGCACCCCAGCTGAGCGGCGGCCTGTCCATCGCCCAGTTCAGCCTGCGCACCTTCCTTGAAAGCATCGGCCACCCGCTGCCGGCCACCAATGACCCGGCCGCCTTCGCCAAGCTGGAGCTGGTGACCCGCCTGCAGGGCACGCCCAGCAGCCTGGCCCTGGAAGACCTGGCAGTGAAGCTGGACGACAGCACCTTCAGCGGCCGCGTGGCCGTCGAAGATTTCGCCAAACAAGCCCTGCGCCTGCAGCTTAAGGGCGACACATTCGACGCCGACCGCTACCTGCCGGCCAAAAGCGAAGAAGCCAAGGGGGCCACCGCTGCGCGCCAGGCCGAGGTCAAGCAACAAGAGGCCAGCGCCGTAGCCGGTGCCGGCACCACACCACTGCCCAACGCCCCAACGCAAGTGGCATGGAGCGACGACAAGCTGCTGCCGGTCGACCGCCTGCGCGCCCTCGACCTGCAGGCCGACCTGGCCTTCGGCTCGTTGACCCTGGACAAGCTGCCGATCGAGGGCGCCCAGCTCAAGGCCGTTGGCCAAGGCGGCCTGCTGACCCTGCAAACCCTGCGCGGAGAGCTGTACAACGGCACCTTCGAAGCCAAGGGCACGGTCGACGTGCGCCCTGCCGTGCCACAGCTGGGTGTGAACACCAATATCCAGCGGGTGCCGGTGGAACACTTCATCAAGACCGAAGGCAAGGAACAGACGCCGCCGGTCAAGGGCCTGCTGACCCTGACCAGTGATCTGACAGCCACCGGTAACAGCCAGAAAGCACTGGTCGACACCCTGAACGGCAGCGCAAACTTCGCCATCAACGATGGCGTGCTGGTCAATGCCAACCTGGAACAGCAGCTGTGCCAGGCCATCGCCACGCTCAATCGCAAGACGCTGAGCAGCGAACCACGCGGCAAGGACACCCCGTTCCAGGAGCTGCGCGGCAGCCTGGTGGTACGCAATGGCGTCGCCAGCAACCCGGACCTCAAGGCGCGTATCCCGGGCCTGACCGTCAATGGCCATGGTGACCTCGACCTGCGCGTGCTGGGCATGGACTACAACATCGGCATAGTCGTCGAAGGCGACCAGCGTGCCATGCCGGACCCGGCCTGCCAGGTCAACGAACGTTATGTGGGTGTTGAAGTCCCCCTGCGCTGCCGTGGTCCGCTGGAACTCGGCGCAAAGGCCTGCCGCCTCGACCAGAACGGCCTGGGCAAGGTTGCCGCCAAGCTGGCCGGCAACCGCCTGAAAGACAAGATCGATGAAAAACTTGACGAAAAACTTGGAGACAAAGTGAGCCCGGAACTGAAAGACGCGCTCAAGGGGCTGTTCAACCGATGAGCCCCGAGCAGTTCTCCAGCGCAGTGCTGGACTGGTATGACGAGCACGGCCGGCACGACCTGCCCTGGCAACAGGGCATCACGCCGTACCGGGTGTGGGTGTCGGAAATCATGTTGCAGCAGACCCAGGTCAGCACCGTGCTCAATTACTTCGACCGCTTCATGCAGGCCCTGCCAACCGTGCAAGCCCTGGCCGAGGCACCGGAGGACGAAGTGCTGCACCTGTGGACGGGCCTTGGCTACTACACCCGCGCACGCAACCTGCAAAAGGCCGCCAAGGTCGTCGTCGAGCAACATGGCGGCGAATTCCCGCGCAGTGTCGAGCAGCTTACCGAGCTGCCCGGCATTGGCCGCTCCACTGCCGGCGCCATCGCCAGCATCAGCATGGGCATCCGCGCACCGATCCTCGACGGCAACGTCAAGCGCGTGCTGGCACGCTACACCGCCCAGGCCGGCTACCCCGGCGAACCCAAGGTTGCCAACCAGCTATGGGCCACCGCCGAGCGCTTTACTCCGCAACAACGCGCCAACCACTACACCCAGGCGATGATGGACATGGGCGCCACGCTGTGTACGCGCAGCAAGCCCAGTTGCCTGATCTGCCCGTTGCAGCGCGGCTGCGAAGCGCACCTGCACGGCGAAGAAACCCGCTACCCCGAGCCCAAACCGCGCAAGGCGCTGCCGCAACGGCGCACACTGATGCCACTGCTGGCCAACCACGAAGGTGCCATCCTGCTTTATCGACGCCCTTCCAGCGGCCTTTGGGGGGGCTTGTGGAGCCTGCCGGAACTGGACGACATCGCCCAGCTCGACGACTTGGCCTACCAGCACGGCCTGCGCCTGGCTGGCCGCCACGCCATGGACGGCCTGACCCATACCTTCAGCCACTTCCAGCTGGCGATCGAGCCCTGGCTCGTGCACGTCGACCCGGTCGGCGAGCACGTGGCCGAGGCCGACTGGCTCTGGTATAACCTCGCCACCCCGCCGCGCCTGGGCCTCGCCGCCCCGGTGAAAAAGCTGCTTGAACGCGCGGCCGACGAACTGATCGCAGGAGACGCCCGATGACCCGCACCGTGATGTGCCGCAAATACCTAGAAGAACTGCCAGGCCTGGAACGCCCGCCCTATCCCGGTGCCAAGGGCCAGGACATCTTCGAACACATCTCGCAGAAAGCCTGGGCCGACTGGCAGAAGCACCAGACCATGCTGATCAACGAGAAGCGCCTGAACATGATGAACGCCGAGGACCGCAAATTCCTCCAGGCTGAGATGGACAAGTTTTTCGCCGGCGAAGAATACGCTCAGGCCGAAGGCTACGTTCCGCCGGCCGAATGACCCCAAAAATCGTAAGCGACGGAATTAATTTAAAATTTTTTCAAAAAGTCGTTGACGAGCGGTCCGGAAATCTATTTAATTCACCTCGTCGCCCAGATAGCTCAGTCGGTAGAGCAGAGGATTGAAAATCCTCGTGTCGGCGGTTCGACTCCGTCTCTGGGCACCACCTTCAAGCTTCTGGTGGTTGCAAAGTTACCCGAAGCGACAACAAGAAACCCGCCTAGTGCGGGTTTTTTGTTGCCTGCGATTTTTAACTTCACGCGGCGTCGAAGAACACGAGACCTCACAACGCAACCTGAAGGCTCGCCATGCAATCGAGAAACCCGCAGCCATAAGCAGACTGCGGGCCAAACCTTACTCGTCCGACATGGAACGAAGATGATTGAATGCGTCCTCAGTCATGTGCCCCATGTAGGAGATGCTGTGCAACTGAAGGTGGCCGTGTTGCTTGCCTTTTTCGATAATGGCGGCGATGTCAGCCTTTGTAATCCTTTGCTCGTCGCAACCGGCGAAACCGGTTGGATAGTAAACCCTGCCATCGTCCGTGTAGCCGTACAGGGTGACCAGATAAAAGTGCTTCATGACTCCTCCTTTGTAGCGCAAACGTGCGCATCACTCACAGACGCCGAATTGGCGCAGTGAAAGGCTGCCAGCCAGCATGGCTGGCAGCAGGAGAGAAGCTACGCAGGGCCCACGGTCCGCATAATCTGGATATGTATCCCACAGACATCCCAAGCTGCAGCGCCCAGGCGCGCTGCTTGGGTTTATCGGGCAATTGCGCTTCAATACGCGCACTTTCAGACACACCCAAGGATTTCCCCATGGCCACCCCTACCAAGCAACAGAAACGCGCCAAGCGCGCCGCCAGCAAGGCCAAGCAGAACCGCATGGTTCGCAGCGGCCAAGCGGTCAAGGCCAGTGCCGGCGACAGCGCCAGCGTCGAGCAGGTGTACAACAAGGCCATGGAGTCGGGCAGCTACGACGCGATGTTCAACAAGATGAAGGAAGCCCAGGAAGGCGGCCTGGTGCCAATGATCTCGGTGTTCCTGGTGGATCCGCTGCTCGCCCTGGTGCTCAAGGGGCACAAGGAAGAACACGCCACCGACTACATCGTGCTGGTGTTCAACGCCTACCGCAAATGGCTGGACGGCGCTGACGAAGAGACCACCATGGCCTGGCTGGAGAGTGATGAGTTCCAGGACGCCTATATCGCCGCTTCCGAACTCGTGGCCAAACAGCAGCAACAGCAGAAGCAGTTTGGCTGACAGGGCCATATAACCTGTTGCGGCCCCTGTAGGAGCGGGTTTACCCGCGAATACAATGGCGGCTGCGACGGTGATTAGCCAGGGAAATCGGCCAGCAGCCCCGGCCCTTTCGCGGGTAAACCCGCTCCTACGGGCCTGTGGTGAACCTGCGGGCTTGCCCGCGAAAGGGTCATCACAGGCCACAAAAAAAGGCCGCACCCTTCACAGGGCGCGGCCTTTTCATTTCAGTCAGCGCGGATCAGCTGTCCAGCGCCGCCCGCCCGGCAGCCTCGCGCTTGCGGTGCACCAGCAAGCCAGCCGCCACCACACCAATACTCAGCAACGCAGTCGCAATGATCTCCGCACGGTGATCCTCACGCAGCGCCATGACCACCAGAATGGCAACGATGAAGGCAATGGTCGCCCAGGTCAGGCCCGGGAACAGCCACATCTTGAAGGTGATCTTCTCGCCGCGGGCTTCACGCTGGGCGCGCATGCGCAGCTGCGACACGGCAATCACTAGGTACACCAGCAGCGCGATGGCGCCAGAGCTGGCCAGCAGGAACTCGAACACCTGGGCCGGTGCCACGAAGTTGGCGAACACGCAGAGAAACGCAGCCGCGGTGGACAGCAGTACCGCCACGTGCGGGGTCGCCGCCTTGGTGGTGCGTTGGGCGATGGCCGGGGCGTCGCCACGCTTGCTCAGCGAGAACAACATGCGCGAAGAAGTGTACAGCGCCGAGTTCAGGCAGCTGGTCACGGCTATCAGCACCACAATGTCGACGATCAGCTTGGCATTCGGCACACCAATGCGGCTCAGCACGGTCTGGTAGGAGCCCGTCTCGGCCAAGGCCGGGTCGTTCCACGGCACCAGGGCCACGACCAGGAAGATCGATACCAGGTAGAACAGGCAGATACGCCAGATTACCGAGTTGGTGGCACGGCTGATCTGCTTGCCCGGGTCCTTCGACTCGGCAGCGGCGATGGTGACGATTTCGGTACCCATGAACGAGAACATGGTGGTCAGCATCGCTGCCAGCACCGCGCCCAGGCCGTTGGGCATGAAGCCTTGGGTATCGAACAGGTGGCTGGCACCGCTCACCTGGCTGCTCGGTACAAAGCCGAACAAAGCAGCACAGCCCACGGCGATGAAGCCGATGATCGCCAGCACTTTGAGCAGGGCAAACCAGAACTCGAACTCACCGTAGTTCTTCACACTGCACAGGTTGGTAAGTGTCAGTGCCAAGGTAATGATGAGGGAGAACGCCCACAGGTCAACCGCCGGGAACCAGGCATGCAGAATGGCTGCGGCGGCGTTGGCCTCCAGCGGAATCACCAACACCCAGAACCACCAGTACAGCCAGCCAATGGTGAAACCGGCCCAGCGCCCGATGGCGCGGTCGGCATACGTAGAGAACGAACCGGTGTCAGGCGAGGCGACTGCCATTTCACCCAACATACGCATCACCAGCACGACCAGCGTACCGGCGGCAGCGTAAGCCAGCAGCACGGCAGGGCCGGCAGCTGCGATGGCGTGGCCGGAGCCTACGAACAGGCCGGCACCGATGACGCCAGCGATGGACAGCATGGTCACATGCCGTTGTTTGAGCCCCTGAGCGAGGTCATTGGAATTGTTACCGCTCATTGAAACTACCTTTGTAAGGAGTGGACCACGCCGACTGCGGGTACAGAGCGCGCCAGGGGATGACCTAGGCATCGCTGCAATCGGCGGTTTCCAACTGGCAATAAGCGCGCCATATGACGAATGCACTCGTCAGAAAATTCTGCAGGCCTTTGATGATGCGGCCTGGAGGGCTTTCGGCCATTGCATGACCGAAAGGACCTCAAATTAGTGGATTACTGAAATACCCACTTACAAATGCACCAAAGGTGCTCCTCGGTAACACCTGTGCACCACTGCAATGCCAAAAAGTGCAACCCATGGGTACAACCTTGTGACATCAACATGGCATCCGTGGGTGAACCCGATTGCACTGGCAAAAGGTCGGGTTTACCCCTCCAATGGGTCAAAACAGCTTCCATGAGCCGGCCAAAGCTGGCACCATCGCGCCTTTTTTCATCAAGGCTCTGGTGCTGGGCGACACCTTCGCGGACATCTGCGCGACGTTACGCTGTAGCGATGCGACAAACTGCCCCACCAGCGCCCCCAGTCCCCGGCGACCCTGTTGGCCGTCATAATGCCGCTATGCTAGCTTGGCGCACGCCAGGAAGGCCGCCAACAGCTGGGAACGCACCCGAACACATGAGGACCGCACATGGCTCAGGCCACGCCCGCGCTGGAAATCCGCAATTTGCACAAACGCTACGGCGAGCAGGAAATTCTCAAGGGCATTTCGCTGACCGCTCGCGACGGTGACGTGATCTCCATCCTGGGGTCGTCCGGCTCCGGCAAGTCCACCCTGCTGCGCTGCATCAACCTGCTCGAGAACCCGCACCAGGGCGAAATCCTGGTCGCCGGCGAAGCCCTCAAGCTCAAGACCGCCAAGAATGGCGACCTGATCGCAGCCGACAACCGCCAGATCAATCGCCTGCGCAGCGAAATCGGCTTTGTCTTCCAGAATTTCAACCTGTGGCCGCACATGTCGATCCTCGACAACATCATCGAGGCGCCACGCCGCGTGCTCGGCCAAAGCAAGGCCGAGGCCATCGAAGCCGCCGAAGCGCTGCTGAACAAGGTCGGCATCTACGACAAACGCCACAGCTACCCCGCCCAGCTTTCCGGTGGCCAGCAACAGCGCGCCGCCATTGCCCGTACCCTGGCCATGAAGCCCAAGGTCATCCTGTTCGACGAGCCCACTTCGGCCCTCGATCCGGAAATGGTCCAGGAAGTGCTTAACGTTATCCGCGCATTGGCCGAAGAAGGCCGTACCATGCTGCTGGTGACGCACGAGATGAGCTTTGCCCGCCATGTGTCCAGTGAAGTCGTCTTCCTGCACCAGGGCCTGGTCGAAGAGCAGGGATCGCCGCAGCAGGTCTTCGAAAACCCGACCTCGGCGCGTTGCAAGCAATTCATGTCCAGCCACCGCTAACGGAGCAATACATGCACACCTACAAGAAGTTTCTCCTGGCAGCTGCTGCCACGCTGGTGATGTCGGCAAACGCCATGGCCGCAGAAAAACTGCGCATGGGCATCGAAGCCGCCTACCCACCGTTCAACAACAAGGATGCCAGCGGTAACGTGGTTGGCTTCGACAAAGACATCGGCGACGCCCTGTGCGCCAAGATGAAAGTCGAGTGCTCGGTCGTTACCTCCGACTGGGACGGCATCATCCCGGCCCTGAACGCCAAGAAGTTCGACTTCCTGGTGTCGTCGCTGTCGATCACCGACGAACGCAAGCAGGCTGTGGACTTCACCGAGCCGTACTACTCCAACAAGCTGCAGTTCATCGCGCCGAAAAACGTCGACTTCAAGACCGACAAAGCGTCGCTCAAGGGCAAGGTCATCGGCACCCAGCGCGCCACCTTGGCCGGCACCTACCTTGAAGACAACTACCCGGATGTCGATGTCAAACTCTACGACACCCAGGAAAACGCCTACCTTGACCTGGTTTCCGGTCGTATCGACGGCATCCTGGCCGACAAGTACGTGCAGTACGAGTGGCTGAAAAGCAAAGACGGCTCGAACTTCGAGTTCAAGGGCGAGCCGGTGATGGATAGCGACAAGATCGGCATTGCCGTGCGCAAAGGTGACACCAAGCTGCGCGACGACCTGAACAAAGCCCTGGCAGAAATCAAAGCCGACGGTACTTACAAGAAAATCAACGACAAGTACTTCCCGTTCAGCATCGAATGATCCGCCCTGACCGGCGCGCCCTTGCGGCGCGCCAGTCCCTAAAATGACCTGCCCATGAATATCGACCTGCACGGATTCGGTCCGGCCATGATGGCCGGCACCCTGATGACCGTAAAACTGGCGCTTTGCGCCTTGCTGCTGGGGCTGGTCCTGGGCCTGCTCGGCGCCCTGGCCAAGACCTCCCCGCTCAAGCCGCTGCAATGGCTTGGCGGCTTCTACTCGACCCTGGTTCGCGGCGTGCCCGAACTGCTGTGGGTGCTGCTTATCTATTTCGGCACCGTCGGGCTCATGAACAGCCTCGGCGAAGCCCTGAACATGCCCGGCCTTGAGCTCAGCGCCTTTGCCGCGGGCGTGATCGCCCTGGGCCTGTGCTTTGGCGCCTACGCCACCGAAGTGTTCCGTGGCGCCATCCTCGCAATCCCCAAGGGCCACCGCGAAGCCGGCCTGGCGCTGGGCCTGTCCAAGGGCCGCATCCTCTCGCGGATCATCCTGCCGCAGATGTGGCGCATCGCCCTGCCCGGCCTTGGCAACCTGTTCATGATCCTGATGAAGGACACCGCCCTGGTATCGGTAATCGGCCTTGAAGAAATCATGCGCCATTCGCAGATCGGCGTGACCGTGACCAAAGAGCCGTTCACCTTCTACATGGTCGCGGCCTGCATCTACCTGGGCCTGACCGTGCTTGCCATGACCGGTATGCATTTCATGGAAAAACGCGCCGCTCGCGGCTTTGCGAGGGCTGAATAATGAATTGGGAAGTCATCTTCAAATGGCTGCCACGCCTGGCCGAGGGTGCGGTCCTGACCCTGGAGCTGGTGGCCATTGCCGTGGTTGCCGGGTTGATCCTGGCCATCCCGCTGGGCATCGCCCGTTCCTCGCGCCACTGGTACGTGCGCGCGGTGCCGTTCAGCTACATCTTCTTCTTCCGTGGCACGCCGCTGCTGGTGCAGTTGTTCCTGGTCTATTACGGCCTGGCGCAGTTCGATGCGGTGCGCTCCAGTTCGCTGTGGCCGTACCTGCGCGATCCGTTCTGGTGCACGGTGCTGACCATGACCCTGCACACCGCTGCGTACATCGCCGAGATTCTGCGTGGCGCGCTGCAGGCGATCCCTAAAGGTGAGATTGAAGCGGCACGGGCGCTGGGCATGTCGCGTGGCAAAGCGCTGTTCTACATCATGCTGCCACGCGCCGCGCGCATCGGCCTGCCGGCGTACAGCAACGAAGTGATCCTGATGCTCAAGGCCAGTGCCCTGGCCAGTACCGTGACCCTGCTGGAGCTGACCGGCATGGCCCGTACCATCATCGCCCGCACCTACCTGCCGGTGGAAATCTTCTTCGCCGCAGGCGTGTTCTACCTGGTGATCTCGTTCATGCTGGTGCAAGGCTTCAAGCTGCTGGAGCGCTGGTTGCGCGTGGATGCCTGCCAAGGCCGCTGACATCTCCTGGCCTTCTTCGCGGGCACGCCCGCTCCTACAACAGGCCTATGCTGAACCTTCGTAGGAGCGGGTTTACCCGCGAACAGGCCCTCAACCCCAACACACATCCCCATGCCCAGCCACCTCCACAGCCACCACCTAAGCGCCCGCTTCCAGGCCCTCGACCAGTTCCTGATCGAGCACCAACAGCTGTGGAAACCCCGCCCCTTCACCACCCTGCAACTGGCCTGGGAAACCACCCACCGAAAGCTTGCCGCCCACCTGCGCCAATGTTCCCTGGCAGACGCCGAAGCCGACAGCGCCGCTGACCGCTTGCCTGCCCCATTCCCGCAACTGGCCGAACAAGCCCGACAGCTCGCCACGCTGGGCAGCCTTGCGCAAACCAATCTACCGCCTGCCGCCCACCGCCTGGACGTCGCCGTCCCCGGCCGCAAATGGCAGCAGATCGAAGCCTTCGCCAGCCACCTGGCCTTCCGCGAGCAGCCCCGGCACTGGCTGGACTGGTGTTCTGGCAAAGGCCATCTCGGCCGTCGCCTGCTGCAACCTGGGCAACACCTGACCTGCCTGGAGTACGACGCCGACCTGGTCGCTGCCGGTCAGGCTCTGAGTGCACACCACCACTTGCAAGCACAGCACGTACATCAGGATGTGATGGCCAGCGACAGCGCTCGCCACCTGGCTAACGATAAAAGTGTTGTTGCCCTGCATGCCTGTGGCGATCTGCATGTACGCCTGATGCAACTGGCCAGCCAGCAAGGTTGCCGGCAACTTGCCATAGCCCCCTGCTGCTACAACCGCATCGCCGCACAGCAATACCAGGCGTTATCCACAACCGCGCAGGCGTCGAGCCTGCAGCTGTCGCTGGACGACCTGGGCCTGCCCTTGAGCGAAACCGTCACTGCCGGCGCCCGCGTGCGGCGCCAGCGCGACACCTCGATGGCCCGGCGCCTGGGCTTCGACCTGCTGCAACGCCAGCAGCGCCAGAGCGATGAATACCTGCCGACGCCTTCCCTGCCGGTGGCCTGGCTGGAGAAGCCCTTCGAGCAATACTGCCGCGACTTGGCTGAACTGAAGCAATTGCCAGTGAGCGGCGACCCAGACTGGGCAATGCTGGAAGCTGCGGGCTGGCAACGCCTGGCCGAGGTTCGGAACCTGGAGCGCGTACGCAACCTGTTCCGTCGGCCACTGGAGCTGTGGCTGGTACTCGATCGCGCCCTGTTCCTCGAAGAACAAGGCTATGACGTGCGCCTGGGCCTGTTCTGCGATTACCCACTGACCCCGCGCAACCTGCTCATTCTCGCGGAACGCGACGGTTAGCCGCAGAGCAGCCTGTGGATAAGTCTGTGAACAAGCTTGTGATTACCTGTTGGATACAAGCGTTATTTCAAGCGCTTGGCTTATTCCTGCTTGCGGCTACAGCCCAGTAAAAACAGGCGTTTGCGCAAAGACCAGCGGCGTAGCGATCCGGCATGCCTTTCGCTCAGGCCCCAAATGCCACTTGTGCATAAACATTTCTTGTGGTTAGCGCAAGCGGCTTTTGTGGGAGCGGCCTTGCGTCGCGAAAGGGCCGCAAAGCGGCCCCCGTACTCTCACATTTTCAATGCGCCTTGCCCTTGGCGATCTCGATATCGTTCATCAGCGCCTTGGCCATGTCGCACAGATAATCGGCTGCCCCCAGGAATTTATGGTCGTCCTCCATATCGCCCTCGCGCACTAGGTGCTTGATGTAGCCCATCAGGATCGAGACATGCTCGTAGGCCGCGTCGACGGGGACGCCGGGCTCTACGCGTAGGAGATTGAGGGATGGGTTACCGGCTGCGAGGAAGGTTTCCACGCCTGCGGTTGTGATTGGCTCAGAAACATCTTTTTTCATGGCAAATCCTTATTCACGGAAGGAGACTGCCAAAAATCTTTCTCACGGATTTGGGGCGGCAGCCGTACGCAGGGTGAGAAACCGAGTGAATAAGGAAGCCCGGCCAGACCGAGGTCTGCCCACGTACGACCACCATGGCGGGTAGCGCTTATTCAAGTCGGGTTCTCACACCCAGTCGCCAGAGCGACCCGAAAACGGTATCCGTGAGCCACTTCCCCGACAACAGCGTTACTTCGGCGGCGCGCGTAGGATACTTCCGAAGCATCCAAACCCTGAAGCTTTTGACCCCATGGTTCAGAATTCCCTTACACAGATAACCCGGCTTACCCGCCCCCTTGTAGGAGCGGGTTCACCCGCGAAGAGGCCATACCAGACAACACAAGGCTAATGCTCCACCCCCGCAACGGTGTATCATCCGCCCCCCAAATCATTAAAAAGTGACGTCGCGCGCTGCCCGCCAGCCCCGCGACCTTCTGGCGTTGCGCCAGAACCGACAATGGACCACCGGACCTGAGCATCGTGACCCGAGCCACCCCCCTCGCCCTGCTGACCTTCGCCCTGGCCCTGACCGGCTGCGCCGGCGGCACCTCGCCCCACCCCAACAGCAACCTGGGCTGGAACCACCCCGGCATGCAGCTGGGCGGCGACAACGGCCTGCCCCTGCGCACAGAAGCCCCATGCCGCAAGCGCGGCTGCGACAACGACAAGCTGTTTTTCAACCCGGGTAAAAGCGAGCCTAGCGTCACCACCATGCACCGCGGCTGGTAGGAAAATTCTTCTTTTAGGCCGGTGACTTAGGTCTTTTGCGAACATTCGCAAGGAAGTGGTTTACAGGCGCCAAACGATCGCTATAATGACGCCCCATTGCCGGTATAGCTCAGATGGTAGAGCAACTGACTTGTAATCAGTAGGTCCCGGGTTCGATTCCTGGTGCCGGCACCATACGCAGTATCAAAAAAGGCTCACCGAAAGGTGGGCCTTTTTTGTTTTCAGTGTCGTTATGCCCCCTCGCCCTTACCCCTCTCAAACCCTCCGCAACCCCCGCCGCACCTCTTTATCGGCATACATCAACTGATCCGCCGCTTTAAGCGCGGCCTGCAGCGAAGTCGCAGCGGGATCAACACTCGTAATACCAAAACTCGCACCCGCGTAATCGAACCGGCAGTCGTCAAATTCGTAGCTACCAATCAGCAGCGGCACCAGCCGTCTGCGCATCGCTGCGGCAGTTTTGGCCATTTCGTCCGGGTGGACCGAAGCGGTCAAGCCGATCACAACGAACTCGTCACCACCCCAGCGCCCAAGCTCATCCGACGCCCGCAATCCACCCTGCAGGCGCCGGCTGCTTTCGATCAGGAACTTGTCCCCCACCTCGTGCCCGTACGTGTCGTTGATCGCCTTGAATTCATCGAGGTCGATAAACGCCACCAGCACCCCCTGCCCCGTTCGCTTCGCCAACGCGAAATGCCGATGCAAGGCAGCCAGGATTGCACGCCGATTCTTCAACCCGGTCAGCGCGTCATAGTTTGCCGCATAGCGTTCTTCCTGGCGGCGCAACAGCATCTGCCCGGCCACACGGCTGGAGAGCAAGATCAAGATCAACCCGAGCGCGGCTACAGAGGCACCGGTCCAGTAATACTGCTGACGCATCGGCTGCAGGTGATCAAGCTTTGCCAGCGTCAGCAGCTGATATTGCGCGTCGTTCAGAGGCTGGCGATGCACCAGATAAGGGTGCCCGTCAATGAGCCATTGATTGGCCTGACCCGCGTCTGCCACAGCGCGGATATCCATGGGCTCGCCCGGCTCTTCGTCGCCATCCAGAGGCCTGCGAATATCGGGCGGGAGCAGTGTCACCACGTTACGCAGCATGAAAAGTTCGCTGGACGCGGTGGTCACACGGCCCTGACGGTTCACTATCAAGGCAATGTGACGCCCTGTCAGGTAGAGGGCTATGTCCGGGGCATCGAACTTGACCGTGACAGAGCCAAGTGGCTTGCCGTCAGCATCGTCGATGCGGCTGGCGACGAAATAGGAGGGGGTTTTGTTCAAGCGGGCGATGCCGAACATCTCACCACTGCCGGTGCGCAATGCGTCGATGAGGTAGGCCCTGCCCGTATAAATCTGGCCAACGATGCTGAATGACTCCGCCCAGTTGCTGGCCGTCACCGTATCGTCTGAGAGATTGTTCATGTAGATACGGCCATAGTGGAGATCGCTGGCCAATCTATCCATGAAATCACCCACGCTTCGCACCAGCGGGTCACGGGTGAACTTCGAAGCGCGCTCCTCACGCGTGAGTGCGGCGAAGCCGGGCGGATCATGGCGATATCGGGCAGCGAGTTGGATCACTTCGCTTTGACGGGCCACCATGTTGGCCACGCTGGCCATTTCGGTGAACAGGCGGTCTACGATTCGCCCCGTAATCTGGGCTTCGTATTCGGCGCCTGCCGCCAGGTTGTCGAGTTCTTCTGCTGTAAGGCGCTGCACTATCCACCCGCCCAGGCTTGCCACAAGTGCCAACCAGACGACCACAACGCCCAGCGTCACCCGGCGCACGATGGATGGAATGTCCCTGCGTTGCCGCCGTTGCGGCGGATCGTAACTCACGCCGCGCTTGCCGGTTGAATGGGGCACCAAAGCAACTCCTTTTGCGATACAGCAATGTGCATCATCGACCCTGCGATACCCCGCCAAGGCGAGGCTCGCAAGATTGTAAAACATTCACCTCAGTGGATCGCCAGTGGATTGATGGCGGTCAAACGACGGGCTGGGCGAGGAGTTTACGTTCAGAACAGGCAGCCCTGAGGGAGGATGAACATGGCCAAGAGATTCCCCACAACCCCTCGCCACCCCGAGCGTATCTGCTGGGGTTGCGACCTGTACTGCCCTGCCAAGGCGCTAGCCTGTGGCAATGGCGCAGACCGGACCATGCATCCGGTGGAGCTGTTTGGCGAGGATTGGGATAGCTTCGAGGGCCAGCTGGAGAAGCCGATTGATCCAGGGCAAGCGGTAAAGCCCAGGTAAGAAAGGGCCGCTTGGCGGCCCAGCGCAGGCCCTGAACCCAGCGCTGGTTCCGTGTGCGGGCGTGCCCGCGACGCTGGCGATGCGGTTGCAGGCACCGGCTGCGCCGGTGTTCGCGGGTGAACCCGCTCCTACAGGTACAGCGCCAGGCCTTGTGGAAGGGCTGATCAGAACACGGTGCTCACCGTCAACGACAGGTTACGCGGGTCGCCATAAATTGCCCCAGCATAGAACCCGTACTGGCTGTAGTAGTGCTTGTCGAACAGGTTGTTGGCGTTGAGGCTGACGCTGGTGTCGTCGGTGAGCTGATACTTGGCCATGGCATTCCAGATGGCATAACCGGACCAGTTCACGTCAGTGGCGCCATTGCTCACACCGTTGGTGGGCTGGCCAGCCGGGCTGGAAATGGCGCGGATGTTGGTCTGCGCAGTCACGCCGGCACCCAGGGTCAGGCGGTCGAGCGGGCCGCTCAGGCGGTAGGTGGTGGAGGCCTTGAACAGGTGCGACGGATCGCTGCGGCCGTCGCTGTCCACGCGACGGAAATGCAAGTAGGTGTAGCCGGCGTACACGTTCCAGTTGGGTGTCAGGGCGCCTGCGACTTCCAGGTCGATGCCGTCGGTTTCCTGCCCGGAACCGGCCTTGTATGCGTTGCCACCGGTCGGGGTGGTCAGGTCGCCGTCCAGCACGGCCTTGTTTTCCTGCTTGGTGCGGAAGTACGCCGCCGAGGCGTTCAGGCGGCCATCGAACCACTCACCCTTTATACCTGTCTCGTAGCTTTGCCCACGAATCGGCTCGACCTTGCTGCCGCTGCTGGTTTCAGATGTTTGCGGGGTAAAGATGTCGGTGTAGCTGGCGTATACCGAGTAGTTGTCGTTGAGGTCGTACACCGCGCCCAGGTAGGGGGTGACGATGCCGTTCTCTTCCTGGCTGCTGCGCTCGCCGGCCACGCTGCGGGTGACCGAGGAATAGTTGCTGGTGCGCACGCCAACGATCACCGACAACGGGTCGGTGATGCTCAGGCGGGTGGCGGCGTACATGCCCTGCAGGCGGGTGGTGGTCTTGCTGTGAAGGCCGGTGCGCGAAGCGATGAGGTCGTAGTCGTCATCCACACCATTGTGCCAGTCGGTCACCGGGAAGCCGTTGTTGGCGCGGAACTGGCAACCCAGTGCAGGCGCGCTGGTCATGCCGCCGCCGACCATGGTGCAGGTGTACTGGGGCGACCAGCCAACGGTGCGGCTGTCGTTGTAGCCGACCATGGCCTGGTGGGTGCGGCCGAACAGCTGGAACGGGCCAGACAGGTCGATCTGCGCCGACTGCTGGGTGGTGTCGCTGGAGCTGTGCAAACCATTCAGTACGGCGCCGCTGCCGTCCTGGTCCCAATAGCCGCCGTAGCTGCCGCGCCCAGCCGAGTTCACCTTGGCAAGGCCCCGGTGGTTCAGGGCTTCGGTGGTGGCCTGGGCGGCTTTCAGGTCCAGGGTCCAGTCGTTGTCGAAGCGGTGCTCGAGCGAACCGAACGCAGTGCGGGTGGTGTACTCGCCAAAGCTCCAGCTGGGCACCACGTTGGTGCTGCGCGGCAAGTCGGTCTTGCTGCCGTCGCGGTACCAGATCGGGACGTTCGCCCCCCAGCCGCCGCCCACAATCTTGTTGTACTCATACTGGTAACCGGCGCCCAAGGTGGTGGCGTCGTCCAGGTCGAACTCGAAATTAGCCAACGCGGCGCGGGAGCGCTCGGACTGGTTATCGCGGAACGAGTTGGCATCCTGCTGGGTCATCACGAAACGCGAGCGCAGGCGGCCATCTTCGGATAGCGGCAGGTTCAAGTCCGCCCCCAGACGACGCTTGTCCCAGCTGCCGTAAGTGGCATAGGCGCTGCCGCCGAAGGTTTTGGTGGGTGCCTTGCGGATCAGGTTGACGGTGGCCGAGGGGTCGCCGGTGCCGCCCAGCAGGCCGTTGGCGCCGCGTACGATGTCGATGCGTTCATACAGGTCCATGTTCAGCGCATTGCCGCTGCCACTGAAATCGGAGCCGCCCTGGGTCTGCAGGCCATCGACCTTCCAGTTGCTGATCGAGTAACCACGCGCGCGGTAGTCGGTACGCCCACCCACCTCGGACTTGTTGGCCGTTACGCCTGGGGCGGTTTCCAATGCCTGCTCGATGGTATGGATGTCGCGGTCATCCATCTGCTGGCGGGTGATGGTGGTAACCGATTGCGGTGTCTGCCGTGGCGTCAGTGCCAGGCCAGTGGAGCTGCGGGTGCTCTCGACCGTATAGCCCAACTGGCCGGCCTCGTCGGCAGGCTGTAATGCGCTGTCTTCGATCTGTGTGGCGTCGAGTTCAAGGGGTTTGCCGTCGGCAGCCACTGCACCACCGCTGATGGCGACGGCAACGCAGAAGGCCAGCGGCTTGAGGCAATTGCCACTTTGACTGAAGGGGATGAACACTGGCGTGATGCTTTGGGGATTCATTTGGGAAGGCTTCGTATTTGCAGATGATTTTTTGTTAGGATTCTAGGGATCAGCCCTCCGGGCTCCAGGCCCGACATGTACGGGGATGTAATTGAACGTAACGAGCGCCACCGGCCCTCACCGAACAGGTGTTTTTCTGCATGAGCACGACCCTGCTGGTTGTCGATGATGACGACGAGATCCGCGAACTTCTTTGTGATTACCTGACCGATGCCGGCTACAACGTACTGGCGGCAGCCGACGGTCAACAGATGCGCGACCAGCTGGCCCGGCACAAAGTGGAGCTGGTGGTGCTCGACCTGATGCTGCCGGGTGAGGACGGCCTTAGCCTGTGCAGGCAGTTGCAGGCCACCCCCGGTTTGGCAGTGATCATGCTGTCAGCCAAGGGCAGCACGCTGGACCGCATCATCGGCCTGGAAGTAGGCGCCGACGACTATCTGGCCAAGCCCTTCGAACCACGCGAACTGATCGCCCGGATCAAAGCCGTACTGCGTCGCCCGCAACGCCTGGGCACCTCTGCCGAAGAACCCGTGGTGGACGCCCAGCTGTTCGCAGGCTTTCGCCTGGAACACGTCAAGCGCCTGCTCACCCGCCCGGATGGCGAGACCCTGACCCTGCCGCGCTCCGACTACCGCGTGTTGCGCGAACTGCTGGAAGCCAACAACCGAGTGGTCTCCCGTGACCAACTGACCCGCAGCGCGTTCGGCCGCGACCACCTGCCCGACGACCGTTCGGTGGACATGTGCGTCAGCCGCCTGCGCCAGCAGCTGCGCCGGGCGCCGGCGGGGACCGCGCAAATCCTGACCATCCGCAACGAAGGCTACCTGCTGAGCATCGCCACCCTCGCCGCCGGTGCCTGACATGCGCTGGCTTCACCGGCTGTGGCCACGCACCTTGTTTGGTCAGCTGCTGCTGATCATGGTCAGTGGCACGCTGGTAATCCAGTTGATGTCGAGCAGCATCTGGTTCGATGTGCGTTTCGCTCAGGCGCTAGAGGTGCCCGTGCGACTGGTTGCTGCACGCAGCGCCCCCCTGATTGCCCTGGCCGACTGCCACGGCGGTACGCTGCAGGCGCCATCCCACTACCAGCTTCGCTGCGTCGAAAGCCTGCCTGCGCAAGAGCATGACGAGCGCCGCGGGCGCAGGCGGGTCGAGTTGTTGTTGCAGCAGGCCCTGAAGTACGAGCTGGGGCATGCCCAGGACGTACGCCTGATGAACGTGCAACTCACCGACGAACTGGGCCAGCCGATTGTCTGGCGCAGCCTGTTCGGCCTGCGCACGGCCCAGGCGCATATCCAGTTTGCGGTGCCGTTACCCGATGGCCAGTGGCTGACCGTTGCAGGCCAGGAACTACAGGGCTGGAGTGGCGAGTCGGCCTGGGTGCTGATCAGCGATTACCTGCTGCGGGTGTATGCGCTGCGCATCGTCGCGGTGTTGCTGGTATGCCTGGTAGCCGTGCGCCTGTGCCTGCGCCCGTTGCAGCGCCTGGCCGATGCCGCACGCGGCCTGGGCAGCAACCTCGAGCAGCCTCCCCTGGCACTGGATGGCCCGGAGGAAGTGCGCCAGGCGGCTCAGGCGTTCAACGCCATGCAGCAGCGGCTGATTGCCATGGTCAACGACAAGGCCTACTTCCTGGCCGCCGTGTCTCACGACCTGCGTACTCCACTGACCCGCATGCGCCTGCGACTGGAGCGCTTACCCGATGACGAGCACCGCCAGCGCCTGCGGCAGAACATCACGCAGATGGACGATATGATCGGTCAGGTTCTGGATTACCTGCGTGCCGGAGAGCAGCAGAACTTGCAGCAGGTGGACCTGGACCGATTGGTTGCGCGCCAGTGTGCGGACCTGGCGACTGACCAGGAACCACTGCCGGTGCACGGCCGGGTGAACAGCTTGCGTGGGGATGCCCTGCTGCTACAGCGCTGTCTGCAGAACTTGTTGGTCAATGCGTTGCGTTATGCCAAGGATGTTTCTGTCACGCTGGAGCGGACCACCACAGGGGTGTTCATCCACATCGACGACCGCGGGCCAGGGATTTCACCAGCGCTGCTGCCGATCATCACCGACCCGTTCGTGCGCGGTGAGGGGTCGCGTAACCAGGCATCCGGCGGATATGGGCTGGGGCTGAGCATTGCCCAGCGGATCGCCACCAGCCATGGGGGTGAGCTGATGCTGTCGAACCGTGAGAGCGGTGGGTTGCGGGTCAGCATACTGCTGCCCGGCTAACGCGATCTTCTGTAGGAGCGGCCTTGTGTCGCGATGGGCTGCGCAGCAGCCCCAGATAGTGGTGTCACGGCACAAACCGCCGGGGCTGCTGCGCAGGCCTAGGAATTCGCATTCAGGTAACAGTCTTTTACCGATTACCCAGGTTTTCCCTCCCCTGCGTTTGCCTATCCTATGCCCGGTCATCCTGCCTGCGATGGACCCATGAAACACTCTCTTCCCAGCCGCTACGCCTGCCTCGTACTCTGCCTTGTCTTCACTTTCGCCAGCCTGCCCCTGCTGGCCCAACATGCCTGGCTGTGGCCGGTAACGCTGATCACCGCGCTGCTCAGCCTGGTCGGTCTGAATGACCTGCGCCAAAGCCACCATGCGGTGCGACGCAACTACCCAATCCTGGGCAATATCCGTTACCTGATCGAAACCATCCGCCCGGAAATCCGCCAGTACCTGATCGAAGGTGACGACGACAAGCTGCCGTTCTCCCGCTCGCAACGCTCGCTGGTCTACGCCCGCGCCAAGAACGAAAGCGCCGAGAAAGCGTTCGGCACGCTCAACGACGCCTACAAACCTGGTTTCGAATTCATCAGCCATTCCATGCTACCGGTGGCCACGCCAGACCCTGCGTCGTTCCGCATTGCCATCGGCGGGCCGCAATGCCGAATGCCCTACTCGGCCTCGATCTTCAACATCTCGGCGATGAGTTTCGGCGCCCTCAGCGCCAACGCCATTGCTGCGCTCAACCGCGGCGCGCGCATGGGCCGGTTTGCCCATGACACTGGCGAAGGCAGCATCAGCCCGTCCCACCGTGAACACGGCGGCGACCTGATCTGGGAAATCGGCAGCGGCTACTTCGGCTGCCGCACCGAGGACGGTCGTTTCGACCCACAGCGCTTCGCCGAACAAGCCCGCTCGGCACAGGTGAAGATGATCGAGATCAAGCTCAGCCAGGGCGCCAAGCCTGGCCACGGCGGCATTTTACCGGGGCACAAGGTCAGCCCCGAAATTGCCGAGACCCGTGGCGTACGCGCAGGCGAGGACTGCATCTCGCCGGCGGCGCACAGCGCCTTCCGCACACCAGTCGAGCTGCTGCGGTTCGTAGCCGGCCTGCGCGAGCTTTCGGGTGGCAAGCCCGTGGGCTTCAAGTTCTGCCTGGGCCACCCTTGGGAGTTCATGGGCATTGCCAAGGCCATGCTCGCCACCGGCATCACCCCTGACTTCATCGTTGTCGATGGCAAGGAAGGTGGCACCGGCGCGGCACCTCGCGAGTTCAGCGACAACATGGGCGTACCAATGCGCGAAGGCCTGATGTTCGTGCACAACACGTTGGTCGGCCTGAACCTGCGCTCCAGCATCTGCATTGGCGCGGCGGGCAAGATCGTCAGCGCCTTCGACATTGCCAGCGTATTGGCCATCGGCGCTGACTGGGTCAATTCGGCACGCGGCTTCATGTTTGCCATTGGCTGTATTCAGTCGCAGAGCTGCCACACCAACAAGTGCCCGACCGGCGTGGCGACCCAAGACCCTCTGCGCCAGCGCGCCCTGGTGGTGCCAGACAAGGCCGAGCGGGTAGCCAGCTTCCACCGCAACACACTGCACGCACTGGCCGAGATGCTGGCTGCCGCAGGCCTGGAGCACCCTTCGGAGCTCAAGCCCAAGCACCTGGCGCGGCGCATAAGCCCCAGCGAAATCGGGTTGTTTTCGGACTTGCACACATTCCTCAAGCCGGGCGAATTACTCAGTGGCTCGATCGAAAGCGAGTTTTATGCGCGGATGTGGCGGATGGCGCGTAGCGACAGTTTTGCGCCAGAGACGGGGGACACTGCAACACGAACTGTGGCATCAAGACTGCGCCACGAAGAGACTGAACCTGCATGACAAACATGACTGGGGCTGCACTGCAGCCCTTCGCGGGCGTGCCCGCTCCCACAATTGCAGCGCCAGCGCAGGCAACGCTGTACCTGGACTGCCCCCAAGAAGTTGGACACTAATCCAACCCTTGGGGGATCTATGGGTAAGTACACCGAGCAATTCAAGCT
>NZ_OLKJ01000003.1:0-100745 GCF_900291005.1 Pseudomonas sp. Kh14 | reverse complement strand
ACTCAATGGCCTGAGCCCTGTGGAATACAGGGCTCAGGCTGCAGCTTAAAACTGTCCAACTTTTGGGGGGCAGTCCATACCTGTGGGAGCGGGCAAGCCCGCGAAGGGCCGCAGCGCGGCCCCAGCATTCATGCAAGCAACCGCAGATCAGAAGATGCTGATCGGGTACTCGACGAATACGCGGACTTCGTTGCCGTCGTCGTTGTAACCGTTCTGCTGCACAGCGTTGTTGGTACGCAAGAACGAGCTACGCAGCTTGATCGACAGGTCCTTGGCCGGGCCGTCCTGCACCACGTAACGGATCTGGTTGAAGATCTCGCGCTCTTTACCTTCGCCGAAGCCTTGCGGGTTGGCGACGTTACGGGTGTTGATGTTGTCACCCACCACGTAAGCCAGCTTGTAGGTCAGGCCCGGAATGCCGTAGGCACCAAAGTCCAGGCCGTAGCCCAACTGCCAGGAGCGCTCGTCTTCGGCGTTGAAGTCGGACCAGTACGAGTTGGCCAGGTAGATGGTGGAACCACCGTCACCCACGCCGCCGGCGTTCTGGTAGAAGCCGTAGTTGTAGCCAGTGCTGCCGGTGCTGCGCTGGTGAGCGAGGGTGAACGAGTGCGCACCGTACGCGTAGGTGGCAGCAAGGCTCCAGATGGTGTTGGAGTCGCCGTTCAGGCCTGCGGCTTTTACGTACTTGTTGTTGATGTCCGACTTGTAGCCGTTGAAGTCCAGGGTCAGGGACTGGTCGCTGGCGATCGGGAAGACGTAGTTCAAGCCCAGGTAGTGCTTCTTCATCACATCTTCGTTGTCGGCGGTGTACAGCGAAGCGGTGAAGTTGTCGGTGAACTTGTAGCTGCCACCTAAGACGTTGATCGACTTCAGGCCCCCACCATCACGGCGCTCGGCGCTCTTGCGCGCTTCCTGGGTGAAGCGGCCGGCGTTCAGTTCCAGGCCCTGGATCTCTTTGGAGGTGATCAGGGTGCCGGTGAAGCTTTCTGGCAGCAGACGTGCATCGTCGTACTGCAGCACTGGCAGTGCTGGCATCTGGTCACCGTACTTCAGCACGGTGTTGGAAATGCGGAATTTCACAGCAGCACCACCACGCGCCAGGTTGTGCGGCGAGCTGGCGTTGCCTTCGGCATTGGTGGTTTCGTGCGGTTTGAAGAAGTCTACACCGCCACCACCGTTGTGGCCTTTGCCGCCATCCAGGCGCACGGCGTACAGGCCGAATGCGTCAACACCGACGCCAACGGTGCCTTGGGTGAAACCGGAGGAGAAGTTGGCGATGAACGCCTGGCCCCATTCGATCTGGTCGTCGGTGCCATGCTTCTTGTCACGGTTGATGTAGGCGTTGCGCAGAAGGACGTTGGCGTGACTGTCCTCGATGAAGCCCTTGCTGTCAGCCTGGTCATTGGCCTGAGCCTGGGTCGCGGCGATCATCGCCAGGGCGACCAGGCTGATCCTGGTTTTCAACATGTTGTTTTCCTTATTTCTTAATCAAAAACGCGCTGCAAAATGACGCCAGGAACCAACGCCCCTTCGTAGGTTCGACGCTATGCGGATCCAGCCGGGTGGGCCGACCGGTAATTTCACGGCGGCCCTTGGCAGCAGCTTGGCCAATACCATGGCCAGCAGGCGTTGGCCGAATCCTAGCCGTGTGCGATTACAAATGTCAAAAAGTCGTGAAATGCAGGTTGATATAACCGAAATTACCGGCCTGTCTGGTGCATTTCCATGCAGGTTTGCGCTATCAGCGGACAATTTATCTTGTGTAGGAATTTGCCATTTGATCGAACGGACAATTTCCTGGGAGCAGGCAGAGCGTGGCCGCAGAGGCTGTTACAAACGGACACATATGTAAAGACAAGCCTTTACAAATACCCAAGCAGGAGTAAATAGCAAGCATTACCATTCGCACCTAATTTTCAACTGCCGGTTTGAATGTGCCCATGCTTGTACCCTGCCGTCTTTCACCCCTGACGCTTGGCCTGTCGCTGCTTTTCAGCGCCAGCCTGGCCAGTGCCGCCACCACCACACTGCCGGAGTCGTCGGTTACCGCCGACAGCGAACGCGAGAAGGACAACCCGCGGGTCAAGGAGGTGAGCACCGCAACCCGCACCTCGACGCCCGTGCGTTATGTGCCGCAGGCCATCGATACGGTGAAAACCGCCAATGTGCTGGATTACGGCAGCAACACGCTGGGCAAGGCGCTGGAGGGTATCCCCAACGTCAGCAGCGGCGCCGACACCCGTTTTGACAGCGTACGCATCCGCGGCTTCGAGGCCAGCAACGACTTCTACCTGGACGGTATCCGCGACGACAGCCAGTACATCCGCGACCTGCACAACATCGAGCGGGTCGAAGTGCTGAAGGGGCCTGCAGCGGTACTGTATGGCCGTGGCAGCCAGGGCGGCATCGTCAACAGGGTCAGCAAGGCACCGGAGCCGGGTCGCCGCTCGACCATCGAAGCGCAGGCCGGCAGCGAAGACCTGCGCAGCCTGTATGCCGACCTCAGCGCCGACCCCAGCGACACGGTCAGCCTGCGCCTGAACATGGGCAACCAGGACAACAACAGCTTCCGCGATGGTATCGACGGCAGCCGCCAACTGTTCGCCCCGTCGATCAGCTGGCAGATCACCCCCGACCTGAACTGGCTGGTGCAGTACGAATACAGCCGCTACAACCGCACACCAGACCGGGGCATCCCGAGTGTCAACGGCCGCCCGGCAGACGTCAGCCGCAGCGCCACCTACGGCGACAATCGCGACTACATTGACGACCGCGCCCAGTCGCTGCGCTCGCGCCTGAACTACCAGTTGAACGAAACCTGGCAGCTGCGCCACACCCTGGGCCTGTTCAAACTCGACAGCGAGTTCGACAACACCTATGTCACGGGCTACAACGCCGGCACCAATACCTTGACCCGCCAACGCTGGCAGCAGGACCTGAACACCCGCAACCTGTTCAACAACCTGGAGGCCGAGGGCGACTTCGACACCTTGGGCCTTGAACACAAGCTGCTGCTGGGCCTGGAGTTCGGCAACCAGCGGCGCGATCCGCTGCTATACAGCGCCGGCAGCCAGAGCCTGCCAGGCCTGGGAAAACCCAGCCAGCCGCACAATGGTACGTTGGCGGTATCGAGCAACAACCACACCGTGGTCGACAGCCGCGGGGTTTATCTGCAGGACCAGATTCGCCTGAACGATCAGTGGCAGGTTCTCGCCGGCGTGCGCTTTGACCAGTTCGAAGTGGAAACCACCAACAAGGATGGCGTGCGCGAACCGCAGGACAGCAACAGTACCAGCCCACGCCTGGGCGTGGTCTACACACCATGGCGCGACCATTCGTTCTACGCCTCGTGGAGCAAGACTTTCTCACCGGTGGGTGGCGGCTTGATCGGCATCACCCCGGGGGCGCCGGGCAACACCAATAAAACCGACCCGGAAGAGACCCGGCAGAAGGAAATCGGGGTGAAAAGTGACTGGCTCGACCAGCGCCTGACCACCACCCTGGCCATCTACGAGCTGGAGCTTTACAACCGCCGCACCCGCGACCCGAACGACCCGAACATCATCTTGCTCAGCGGCATGCAGCGTTCGCGCGGCATCGAACTGACGGCCACCGGCAACATCGTCGGCAACTGGTATGTACGCGGCGGCATTGGCCTGCAGGATGCGATCATCGTCAAGGACAATAACGGCCAGGAAGGCAACCGCATCAATGACGTGGCCAAGCGCAATGGCAGCCTGTTCGTGACCTGGAAGCCAGAATTGGGGTGGTACGCCGAAACCGGACTGACACTGGTGGGCGAACGTTATGCGGACAACCAGAACACCACAGTATTGCCAGGGTATGGCCGTTGGGATGCACTGGCGGGGTATCGGACCCATGACTGGGATGTGCGGGCGGCATTGAGCAACATTGCTGACAAGACCTACTACAGCTCGGCGACCAGTGCGGCGCAGATCCAGGTGGGCGATCCACGTAGCCTTGTGGTGACGGGTAGCTACAGTTTCTGATCTTAGTTGCCTGTACCTGCCTCTTCGCGGGCATGCCCGCGAAGAGGCAGGTACAGGTGCAATCGATCAGTGCCACACCGCCATCAGCGCCTGCATCTCTGCTTCGCTGATCAACCCTTGGGGGTATCGCCCGGCAAGCAGACGTCGTGGGTCGGTCGTCCTGACCCTGATGCTTCCATGGTGTTTCAACCGCTTCGCCAAAAGCCTGAGCGATTGGCGATCAACTGCCGATGGGCGCAAAGCCGACTCACTTGCTGCGTTCATGTCCACACGTACTCCCTGGCCCGTGAGCGGCTAATTTACGTAGGTATTGTTACAGATCAGAGGCGCGGCCTGACCGTGCCATCTCGCTATCTGCTTGAAAAACAATACAAAACGTATGCCAGCTCGGCCTCCGGGCGTCGCCCGCGCAAAAAAGAGGCCCGTCACATGACGGGCCTCTCATTCATTACGGGCTCAGCGCTTGACCGGCGCCGGCTGCTGCTGGGTCAGGCAGTGAATGTTGCCGCCACCCAAGAGCAGCTCGCGGCCCGGGATCATCACCACCTCATGGTCGGGGAAGATCCTTGCCAGGATCGCTCTGGCTTCAGCATCTGCCGGGTCGTCGAAGCTTGGGGCAATGATGCCACCGTTGACGATCAGGAAGTTCACGTACGAACCCGCCAGGCGCACCGACGGGTCACGCTCCTGGCTGCCGGCTACCTGGTCGACACCGGCGCACTCTTCGGCAGTGGCGAACAGCGGGCCCGGGATCGGCATCTTGTGCACGATGAATTCGCGGCCCTTGGCGTCGCGGGTGTTCTTCAGCACATCCATGGCCGCGTGGCAGCGCGCATAGTTGGGGTCGTTGGAATCATCGGTCCAGGCCAGTAACACTTCACCCGGGCGCACGTAACAGCAGAAGTTGTCGACGTGACCGTCGGTTTCGTCGTTGTACAGGCCATCGGGCAGCCATACCACGGTGTCGACCGCCAAGTGATCGCGCAGCACCGCTTCGATCTGCTCGCGGCTCAGGTGCGGATTGCGGTTGCGGTTGAGCAGGCATTCCTCAGTGGTGATGACCGTGCCTTCACCGTCTACGTGGATCGAACCACCTTCCAGCACAAAACCTTCGGTCTGGTAGCGCTGGCAGCGCTCCATTTCCAGCACCTTGGCGGCCAGTTCCTCGTCGCGGTTCCAAGGTGCGTACAGGCCGCCATCGAAGCCGCCCCAGGCATTGAAGCCCCAATCTACGCCGCGTACTTCGCCATGGTCGTTGATGACGAAGGTCGGGCCGGTGTCACGCACCCAGGCATCGTCGTTGCTGATTTCAACCACACGAATGTTCGGCTGGTCGAGTTGGCGACGGGCGTTCTCGTACTGGCCGGCGGAAGCCGCGACGGTCACAGGTTCGAAACGGGCAATGGCCTTGGCCAGGGTTACGTGGGCAGCCTGCGCCGGCTTGCCGCCCAGGCGCCAGTTGTCCGGGCGCTCCGGCCAGACCATCCATACCTGAGTTTGCGGGGCCCACTCGGCGGGCATGTGGAAACCATCGGCACGGGGCGTGGAGTTGAGGGTTTTCATGGGTGACCTCTGTGATGGCCCTGAGCCGGGTATGCTGGGGCGTTTGTCAATTTATAACCGATATATATCGATATTTGAAGCCTGAAAATTGAAGAATACAGCGCCACTCGGCGAATTTAAATCGATAACAATCGACACGCGTCAGCGCTGGTCTGGTGAAAGGAACGGCCTGCTGTCTACCATAGCCACACCTTATGCATCCTGTTACAGCTACGCGCGGAAATTTCCGGCAAGGCCGACTAGGGTCAATACTTGAGCGACGGGCCAGCGAGCCGCTATGAACATCATCCCTACAGCAATCCCTGAAGTACTGATCATCGAGCCAAAGGTGTTCGCTGACAGCCGTGGTTTTTTCTTCGAGGCATTCAACGCCCGTGAGTTCTCACAGCAAACCGGCGTTAACGTGGCGTTCGTCCAGGACAACCACTCGCGCTCCATCAAGGGCGTGCTCCGTGGGCTGCACTACCAGGTGGCAAACACCCAGGGCAAGCTGGTGCGCGTGGTGCACGGGGAGATCCGCGATATCGCCGTGGACGTGCGCAAAAGCTCACCAACATTCGGCAAATGGGTCGCGGTACACCTGTCGGCCGACAACCATCGCCAGCTGTGGATTCCACCCGGCTTCGCCCACGGTTTTGCGGTGATGAGTGAATCGGCCGAGTTCCTCTACAAGACCACCGACTACTACAACCCGGGCGCCGACCGCTGTATCCGCTGGGACGACCCGCAACTGGACATCGACTGGGGGCTGCAGCAGCCACCGCTGTTGTCGGACAAGGACAAGGTAGGCCTGCCATTGGCAGAGGCGGAACTGCTGCCTTAACTAGCGCATAATTGCGTCAGACTTTTCTGGCGCATTTACCTGATGATTGCAAAGCCCACGCCCCCACGCCGTCCCCGCTGGCGCAGCCTGGCCCTGCTGGCGCTGATCTTGGCCCCATTACTGTGGCCCCTGCATCACTTGGCCGAACGCTATTACCAGGAAGAACTGGCCTCGCAGAACCGCCAGACCCTCGACCTGTATGTGGCCAACCTGCTCGGCACCCTGCACCGCTACGAGACCTTGCCGCAAATTCTCGGCGACTTGCCGGCGCTGCGTGGCGTGCTGGCCGACCCTTTCCGCCTGGAAGCGGTGACCAACGCCAACCGCCTGCTCAAGGATATCGTGCAGCAGACCGGTGCCGAGGTGATGTACCTGATGGACGTCAGCGGCAACACCTTGGCCGCCTCAAACTGGGACAAGCACGACAGTTTTGTCGGCCGAAACTTCGCCTTCCGCCCCTACTTCAACGAAGCCATGGCCGGCCGCCTGGGCCGCTTCTTCGGCCAGGGCACCACCTCGGCCAAGCGCGGCTACTTCTTTGCCGCGGCCGTGCGCGACCGCGAGCGGATCGTCGGCGTGCTGGTGGTCAAAGTCGATCTCGACCACACCGAAACCCTGTGGGGCCGCACGCCCGAGCAGCTGTTGCTGACCGATCACAATGGCGTGGTCATCCTGACTTCGCGTCCCGACTGGCGCTTCCGTGCTACCCGCACGCTGACCGACGCCGAGCGCCAGGCCATCATCGCCATCCAGCCCTATCCGACCCAGGCCCCACAGCCGCTGGTTCTCAACCCGCAGGCCTGGATCACCCAGACCCGCGACATCAAGGAAACTGGTTGGCAAGTCAGCATCCTTGCCCCGCGCACGCTGGTTGATCGCTCGGTGCAGACGGTAATGGCCATCGGTGCCGGTACGCTGCTGGTACTGATGTTGCTGGCAGGCCTGGTGATGCAACGGCGGCGCCATTACATCGACCGCATCGACTTCGAAGCCCGTGGCCGCCAGGAACTGGAAAAGCGCGTGGCCGAACGTACCGCCGACCTTGAAGGCCTGAACACCCGCCTGAAAAATGCCGTGCTGGAGCGCGAAAACGCTCAGCAGGAGGCAGTGCGCGCACAGGACGAACTGGTGCAGGCCGGCAAGCTGTCGGTGCTCGGCACCATGTCGGCCAGTATCAGCCATGAGTTGAACCAGCCCCTGGCCGCCATCCGCAGCTACGCAGAAAACGCCGAGATCCTGCTCGACCACCAACGTACCGAAGACGCCCGCGGCAACCTCAAGCTGATCGGCGAGCTGACCGGGCGCATGGCCTCGATCATTGCCCACCTGCGTGCCTTCGCCCGTCGTGACCGCCATGCCCCGGAGAGCGTGGCCCTGCAGCCGGCCCTGGACGATGCCCTGGCGCTACTGGCCAAGCGCCGCCGGGCGATGGCCGTAGAGCTGATCCGCGACCTGCCGGAAGCCACCTTGTGGGTACAGGCCGGCGAAACCCGCCTGCGCCAAGTGCTAGGCAACCTGCTGGCCAATGCCCTCGACGCCCTGACCGAAAAGGCCAACCCGCGCCGCCTGTGGCTAAGTGCCGAGCAGCGTGATGACTGCGTCTACCTGTACATCCGTGACAACGGCCCCGGTTTCAGCCGCCAGGCCCTGGAGCACGCCAAGGAGCCTTTCTTCACCACCAAGACCCGCACCCAGGGCCTGGGCCTGGGCCTGGCCATCTGTGAAAGCCTGATGCGCGCCCTGGGCGGTGAACTGCTGCTGGCCAACCACCCGGAAGGTGGCGCAATGCTGACCCTCCAGCTGCGTGTGGCCGCATCTGGCGCTACTTTGCCCAATTCGGAGGACCCCTCGGCATGACCACCGAGACACTGATCGACAGCCGAGCCCAGGTCATCCTGGTCGACGATGACCCCCACCTGCGCCAAGCCTTGAGCCAGACCCTGGACCTGGCCGGGCTCAAGGTAGTCGCCCTGGCCGAAGCCCAAGGCCTGGCCGAGCGCATCGAGGCCGACTGGCCCGGCGTGGTGGTCAGCGACATCCGCATGCCGGGCATCGATGGCCTGCAGTTGCTGGAACAACTGCACGGCCGCGACAGCGAACTGCCGGTGCTGCTGATTACCGGCCATGGCGATGTGCCGCTGGCGGTGCAGGCGATGCGCGCCGGGGCTTATGACTTCCTGGAAAAACCCTTTGCCACAGACGCCCTGCTCGACAGCGTGCGCCGCGCCCTGGCTTTGCGCCGGCTGGTGCTGGACAACCGTAGCCTGCGTCTGGCACTGAGCGACCGCCAGCAACTGGCAACCCGCCTGGTCGGCCATTCACCGGCGATGCTGCGCCTGCGCGAACAGATCGGCGCCTTGGCCGGCACCCGCGCCGACGTGTTGATTCTGGGCGAAACCGGCGCTGGCAAAGAGGTGGTGGCCCGCGCGCTGCACGACTTGTCCAGCCGCAGCGAAGGGCCGTTCGTGGCGATCAACGCCGGCGCGCTGGCCGAATCGGTGGTCGAAAGCGAACTGTTCGGCCACGAGCCCGGTGCGTTCACCGGCGCGCAGAAACGCCGTATCGGCAAGTTCGAATTTGCCAACGGCGGTACACTGTTCCTCGACGAAATCGAGAGCATGAGCCTGGATGTACAGGTGAAGTTGCTGCGCATGCTGCAAGAGCGAGTGGTCGAACGCCTGGGCGGCAACCAGTTGATCCCGCTGGACATCCGCATCATAGCCGCCACCAAGGAAGACCTGCGTCAGGCTGCCGACCAAGGGCGTTTCCGCGCGGACTTGTATTACCGCCTGAACGTGGCGCCGCTGCGTATTCCGCCACTGCGTGAACGCGGCGACGACATATTGGTGTTGTTCCAGCATTTCGCCGATGCTGCCAGCCAACGTCATGGCCTGTCGCCGCATGCGCTGCAACCCGCGCAACGCGCCCTGCTGCTGCGTCATGACTGGCCAGGCAACGTCCGCGAGCTACAGAACGCCGCCGAGCGTTTCGCCCTTGGCCTGGAACTGGCACTGGATGGCCAGGCGCCCTCGGCAGCAGCACCGGCAGCGCCCATGCTCAGCGGCAACCTCAGCGAGCAGGTCGAGCAATTCGAACGCTCGCTGATCGCCGCCGAACTGGCCCAGCCACACGGCTCCATGCGAAGCCTGGCCGAAGCACTGGGTATCCCCCGCAAAACCCTGCACGACAAGCTGCGCAAGCATGGCTTGAACTTCGACGGCGGCAGCGGAGGGCATGACGATCAAGAGGACAACCGTTAATGAGCACCGATAGCCAGTACCTGCAGTCCGTACTGCACAGCGACATCCCCCTGACCCGCGAAATGGGCCTGGAAGTGATCGATTGGCAGCAGCACACCCTGCGCCTGCAACTGCCGCTGGCGGCCAACGTCAACCACAAAAGCACCATGTTCGGCGGCAGCCTGTACTGCGCAGCAGTGCTGGTGGGTTGGGGCTGGCTGCACCTGCGCCTGCGTGAACTGGGGATCGATGACGGGCATATCGTCATCCAGGAAGGGCAGATCAGCTACCCGTTGCCAGTGACCGGCACGGCAGTGGCGCGTTGTACCGCGCCCGACAAAAAGACCTGGGAGCGATTCCTGGCCATGTACCAGCGCCGTGGGCGGGCGCGGTTGCGGTTGGAAACCACCGTGAGCAATGCCGGAAGTGACGAGCCTGCAGTGAAATTCAGCGGCCAGTACGTCTTGCACCGCTAGCCCAGCAGCCGCTGAAAGCAACTGCGCTGCACAAAACCCAAAGGCTGGCGCAAAACCTGTGGGAGCGGGCAGGCCCGCGAACACCGGCGAAGCCGGTGCCCCGCACCGCGGTGCCTGCTTCGCGGGCTCGCCCGCTCCCACAGGGTAGGGTGATACTCCGTCAAATCAGGTTCAGGAAGGCCTGGCGCCATGCAGCATTGGCAGGCAATGCCAGGAAATGCGGATTGAGCAGCGACTCGCGTGGCGGATACCGGAACGGCAAGCCATCCAGCCCGATCACTTCGCCACCGGCCCCCTCCACCACACCCTGCGCCGCAGCAGTGTCCCACTGCGAAGTCGGCGCCAGGCGCGGATAGCAGTCTGCGCTGCCCTCAGCCAGCAGGCAGAACTTCAACGAACTGCCGATATTGGCCAGCTCCAGCTCACCCACCGCAGCCCCAAGGCCGGCCAACAGCGCTTCCTGCTCCGGGCTGGAATGCCGACGGCTGGCCACCACGGTAAAACGCTCGCCCTGCGCAGGTGCGTTGCGTACTTGGATCAGCTGGGGTGCCTCACCGGCATCTGCACGCCAGGCCCCCATCCCGCGCCCACCGAAGTAGCAGCGTCCATTGGTCGGCATCGACACCACGCCAAACACCACGTCGCCGTTCTCGATCAGGGCGATGTTGACCGTGAACTCTTCACTGCCGGCAATGAACTCCTTGGTGCCATCCAGCGGATCGACCAGCCACCAGCGGCTCCAACTTTGCCGCTCGGCCAGCGCAATATTGCAGTCCTCTTCGGACAGCACCGGGATCTGCGGCGCCAGCGCCAGCAGGCCATCGGCAATTACCCGGTGCGCCGCCAGGTCGGCGGCGGTAACCGGCGAATCGTCGGCCTTGTTGGTCACCGCGACATCGGCGCGCCAGAATGGCAGGATCGCCTCGCCTGCCGTCAGCGCCAGCTTGACCACTTCGTGCATCAGTTGCAGGTCGTTCATAGCTCCAACAGCCCCCGCTGAATCAGCAGGTCACGGGCCAGGTACAGCGCCGCCAGGGCGCGGCCCTCGGTGAACTGCGGGTGCATGGCCAAGGCCGACAACTCACGCAGGTTGACCTTGTCGACCCGCATCGGCTCAGGCTCGTCGCCTTCCAGGCGCTCTTCGTACAGGTCGCTGGCCAGCACCACCTGAATCTTCTGGCTCATGTAGCCCGGCGACAGCGACAGTTCCGTCAGGTGCTCCAGCTGGCGTGCGCCAAAACCGGCTTCTTCCTTGAGCTCCCGGTCGGCTGCCGCCAGCACGTCTTCGCCCGGCTCGATCAGACCCTTGGGCAACGACAGCTCGTATTCATCGGTGCCACCGCAGTATTCTTCCACCAGCACGGCGTGCTCGGCATCGAGCATGGCCACGATCATCACCGCGCCGTAGCCGTTACCCCGTCCCACCAGGCGCTCATAGGTGCGCTCGGCGCCATTGCTGAAGCGCAGCTGTACGGCTTCGACGCGGAACAGGCGGCTACTGGCGACAATTTCGCGGCTGAGTACGGTGGGTTTCTGGCGCATGGGGCGGCTCCTTGGCGTGAACGGGTTACTATACCGTGGCTTGCCGACTGATCGAGAGTTTCCCATGCCTGTTCTTCCCTGGTCTGCCATCGATACCGTCCTGCTGGACATGGATGGCACCCTGCTCGACCTGCATTACGACAACCGCTTCTGGCTGGACCACCTGCCCCAGCGCTATGCCGAGCTGCACGGTGTAAGCCGGGCCATGGCGGAAATGGAGCTGCAACCGCTGTTCGAACGCAATGCCGGCACATTGAACTGGTACTGCCTGGACTTCTGGAGCCGCGAGCTACGCCTGCCCATTCGCGAGCTGAAGCGGGAAATTGCCGACCTGATTGCCCTGCGCCCGGATGCCGATACCTTCCTGGCGGCGATTCGCCAGGCCGGCAAGCGTGTCGTGATGATCACCAATGCCCACCGTGACTCGCTGTCGCTGAAGCTGGAACGGGTGGAGCTGGCACCGTACTTTGAGCGGCTGATCAGCTCGCACGACTATGGCTACCCGAAGGAGAGCCCGCAGTTCTGGGATGCCCTGCAGGCGGATATCGGCTTCGAACCGGAACGCAGCCTGTTCATTGATGACACGCTGGCAATTCTGCGCAGTGCACGGCGGTTTGGTGTGGGGCACTTGCTGGCGGTGCGCCAGCCGGATAGCAAAGCAGGGCCGCGGGATACTGAAGAGTTTGCGGCGGTCGAGGATTACCGGGAGTTACTGGTAGGCCTATGAGGCCCTCTTCGCGGGTGAACCCGCTCCTACAGTTACTGCGCCAGCCGTGAGAGGGCGCTCAACCTGTGGGAGCGGGCGCGCCCGCGAAGAGGCCGGTACAGGTTTCAGAGATCATTCAGGAATACGCAGCACCTGCCCCGGATAAATCTTGTCCGGGTGCGACAGCATCGGCTTGTTGGCCTCGAAAATCTTGTTGTACTGGTTGGCGTTGCCATAAACCACGACTGAAATGGCCGATAGCGTGTCGCCCTTTTTCACCGTAACGAACCGGGCCGCCTTGACCACTGGCCCTGTCACAGTGATCTGGTCATCCACGCAGGCCACACCATTGATGTTGCCGGCTGCAAGAATGATCTTCTCCTTCTCTTCCTGGCTGGCCACTTCACCCTTGAGGATGATCTTGTCTCCTTCTACAGTGGCGGTGATGTTGGGGTTGCCCAGGCCAACAGCTTCCACGTGTTTCTTAAGCTGCTCGTCGGCATTGGCGTTGCCAGGGGTCAGCAGGTCGATCAACTTCTCGCCGGCTTCCTTCACGAAACTGAACAGGCTCATTGCGCTCTCCTTGTTGACGAAACCTTGGACACAGGAGTCTAGGTCAGCTTTACCACTTCCGCCCTGCGCGACCAATCGACGCGGTCTATCAAGGCATAGACCCTAGCGATTAGACGCCGCCGGCCCACGCGCCTAGGCTTGTGCTATCAGAAAGCCGCCGGTATTCAGCGCCCCGATGAACAGCAAGCCTCCGGTCTGCGCGGCCTCATCGCCCTTGTCCATGCCCGCCGCCAGCAACACCTACGATTACGTCCAGCTCAGCGACGCCAAACGCGACAGCACCCCGCTGGCCGAGGAAGTGGCCCTGGCCATTGTCTATAACGGCCTCAACCAGGCGGTGATGCTGGTCAGCCCTACCGATCTGGAAGACTTCGCCGTCGGTTTCAGCGTCGGCAGCGGCATTGTCGAAGGCACCGCAGAAATCTACGACCTCAAGCTCTCCGGCAGCGGCTCGGCAATGTACGCCGACCTGGAAATCTCCAGCCGGGCGTTCTGGAACCTGAAAAACCAGCGCCGCCAACTGGCCGGCACCAGTGGTTGCGGCCTGTGTGGGGTCGAGGCCCTGGAGCAGGCACTACCGGATCTGGCCGTGTTGCCGGGTGCGCCCCTACCCCCGGCCCAGTGGCTGGTCGGCCTGCGCGAGCGCATCGACGCCTTCCAGCCACTGGGCCAGCATTGCGGTGCCGTGCATGCAGCACTGTTCATGGACCGCCAAGGCCAATTGCTGCTCGGCCGCGAAGACATCGGCCGGCACAACGCCCTCGACAAACTGATCGGCGCCCTGCTGCGGCAACGCATCGACACCCAGGGTGGCCTGGCCATCGTCACCAGCCGCTGCAGCCTGGAGCTGATCCAGAAAGTACTGCGTGCCGGCATCCAGACCCTGGTCAGCCTGTCGGCGCCCACCGGCCTTGCCCTGCAATGGGCGCGCAAGCACAACCTCAACCTTATCCACTTGCCCAAGCACAGCGCACCGCGGGTCTACAGCCCAGCGGCGGAGTCGTAACAGTCGTGACCTCGTACCAACAATTTCCGGACAACACCCCAGCCTCCCCCCCTCGCTACAAGCCCTACCACGGCCCCGCCGGCGGTTGGGGCGCACTGCGTAGCGTGGCCAAGGCATGGGCCGGCAGCGATAACGCGCTGAAGAACATTCGCGCCCTGCTCAAGACCAACCAGAACGGCGGTTTCGACTGCCCCGGCTGCGCCTGGGGGGATTCGCCGGAAAGCGGCATGGTCAAGTTCTGCGAGAACGGCGCCAAGGCGGTGAACTGGGAAGCCACCAAGCGCCGTGTCGATGCTGCCTTCTTCGCCCGTTACAGCGTCACCTCGCTGCTGCAGCAAAGCGACTACTGGCTGGAGTACCAAGGGCGTCTGACCGAACCGATGGTCTACGACGCACCCAGCGACCGTTACCTGCCGATCAGCTGGGATGCCGCCTTCGCCCTGATCGCTCGCGAACTGAACAAGCTGGCCAACCCTGACCAGGCCGAATTCTATACCTCGGGACGTGCCAGCAACGAAGCGGCGTACCTGTACCAACTGTTCGTGCGCGCCTACGGCACCAACAACTTCCCTGACTGCTCGAACATGTGCCATGAAGCCAGCGGTGTGGCATTGGGGCAAAGCGTCGGGGTCGGCAAAGGTACAGTCACTTTCGACGACTTCGAGCACGCCGACGCCATTTTTGTCTGGGGCCAGAACCCCGGCACCAATCACCCGCGCATGCTCGACCCACTGCGTGATGCGGTAAAGCGTGGCGCCCAGGTGGTGTGCATCAACCCGCTCAAGGAGCGTGGTCTGGAACGCTTCCAGCACCCCCAGAACCCACTGGAAATGCTGACCAACAGTGACCGTCCGACCAACACCGCCTTCTTCCGCCCGGCCCTGGGTGGCGACATGGCGATGCTGCGCGGCATGGCCAAGTTCGTCCTGCAATGGGAACGCGAAGCCCAGGCCAACGGCGAACCGGCCGTGTTCGACCACGCCTTCATCGCCGAACATGGCCATGGCGTCGATGAATACCTGGCCGTGGTGGACGCCACGCCGTGGTCGCACATCCAGGCACAGTCCGGCTTGTCCCTGGCCGATATCGAACTGGCCGCGCGCATGTACTGCCGGGGCAAGCGGGTGATCATGTGCTGGGCGATGGGCATCACCCAACACCGTCATTCGGTGCCGACCATTCAGGAAATCGTCAACCTGCAGATGCTGCGTGGCAACATCGGCGTGCCCGGTGCCGGCCTGTGCCCGGTGCGTGGCCACAGCAACGTGCAGGGTGACCGCACCATGGGCATCAACGAGCGCCCGCCAGAGGCGCTGCTGGATGCCATCGAAAAGCGCTTTGGCTTCCCTGTGCCACGGCGCAATGGCCATAACACCGTCGAAGCCATTCATGCGATGCTCGATGGCCGGGCCAAGGTTTTCATCGGCTTGGGCGGCAACTTCGCCCAAGCCACACCCGACACCGAGCGTACCGCCCAGGCGCTGCGCAACTGCGAACTGACCGTGCACATCAGCACCAAGCTCAACCGTAGCCACTTGGTCCATGGCAAGCAGGCACTGATCCTGCCATGCCTGGGCCGCACCGACATCGACCTGCAGGCCGAAGGGCCGCAGGCAGTCACGGTGGAAGACTCGTTCAGCATGGTCCACGCCTCCAACGGCCAGCTCAAGCCGCTGTCGACGCAAATGCGCTCGGAGCCTGCGGTGATCGCTGGCATCGCCGCCGCCACGCTGGGCAAGCAACCGGTGGACTGGCACTGGCTGGTGGCCGACTACGACCGTATCCGCGACCTGATCGGCGACACCATTGCCGGTTTCAGCGGCTTCAACCAGCGCCTGCGTCACCCGGGTGGCTTCTATCTGGGCAACAGCGCGGCCAGCCGCGAATGGGCGACCAGCACCGGCCGCGCCAACTTCAAAGCCAACCTGCTGCCCGACACGCTGCTTGACGAACGCGTACGCGCCAGCGGCCAGTTGCCAGACTTGATCATGCAATCGATGCGCTCGCACGATCAGTACAACACCACTATCTACGGCCTGGACGACCGCTACCGCGGTGTGCGCGGCCAGCGCGAGGTGCTGTTCGCCAACGAAGCCGACATCATCCGCCTGGGCTTCCAGCCGGGGCAGAAGGTCGACATCGTTTCGCTGTGGGGGGATGAACATGTGCGCCGGGTGCAAGGCTTTACCCTGCTGGCCTTCGACATACCTGCCGGGCAGGCGGCGGCGTATTACCCGGAGGTGAACCCGCTGGTGCCGCTGGAGAGCATTGGCGTTGGTAGCCATACGCCGACATCGAAGTTCATTGCCATCAAGCTGGAGCGTGCGAGCGAGGACAGGCGTATCCTGTAAAAACGAAAAAAGCCCTGTTCCGTGGCGGCTCAGGGCTTTGTCATAAAGGTCTCAGACAGCCTAAAAACGATAAAGTTTCATAGTAAATACAGCAAGTTAGAGAATTGTGTACAACTCGTGTTACTCGTCGGATTTCCGTTGCCAGCCACGCCTCTTAGCCTCAAATTCGCCTCGTCATCCCTATGAGGCTCTCTTGATGAAGAAGTACTCCTCGATTCTGTTGTTGTCTTTCAGCTTGCTCAGCGGCGTTGCCATGGCAGGCGGCACCACCGAAGCCGGCATTGGCGGCGCATTGGGTGGGGTACTGGGCTCAGTCGTGGGCAACTCCATCGGTGGCAGCACCGGCGGCGCCATTGGTGCCGGTCTGGGCGGTGCGGCAGGTGGCGCCCTGGGCGCAGACAAACGCCAGCGTGGTGAGGCCGCTATCGGCGGCGCGCTGGGCGCTGCAGGTGGTAACGTGGTCGGTCGCTCCGTGGGCGGCACCACGGGTAGCTACATTGGCGCGGCAGCCGGCGGTGGTGCCGGTGGTGCGCTGGGTAACTACCTGGGCAAAGAGGCCGACAAAGACGATTACCGCGATGGCCGCCGCTATCGTCGCGGCTACGACGACGACCGTCGTCACTGGGACCGTGGTCACCACTATGGTCACCGCAAGCACAAGCGCCACTGGCGCGACTAACGCCTGAGGGCCCTGCCCCCGGCAACAAAAGCCCCGCCCCTGCCAGCGGGGCTTTTTTATGCCTGCCGCTCCAGCACGAGGCCGGACAGGATAACCTGCAGCGCCTCTGGCAACGCCACAGGCCGGCCACTGTCGCGCTCGATGAACACCTGCACTACCGTGCCTGCTGCGCACGCCTCCGGTTCGCCCGGGCGATACAGCGCCAGCCGGTACTCTACCGTGCTGCCCGCCAGACGCGTCACTCCCAACCCCACTTCCAACAAATCCGGGAAGCCCGGTAGCGCGTAGAAATCCGCAGCCGAACTGACCACGAAGGCGGCCAGTTCACCGTGCCGCAGGTCCAGTTCGGCCTGTTCGACGAGAAACGCCTGTATCGCGGTTTCAAAAAAACTGTGCACCGTTGCACCGGCGATGTGTCCGTTCAGGTCGTTGTCCTGGGGGCGGGTGAGGATCGGGTGGAAGTGGGAGAAGGCAATTCGCTGAAGGGCTTCGGTCATCTGGCTGGCTCTTGTCTTCGCAATGGATGCTGACAGTGAAACAGAAAAACCAGACTTTCGCTGCCTATGCGGGCCCCTTCGCGGGCAAGCCCGCTCCTACGACGGCCTGCGCCCACCACCGATCAATGTGTAGGAGCGGGTTTACCCGCGAATACGATGGCGGCTGCGACGGTGAATCGCGGGTGGAAATTGGCCAGCAGGCCCGGCCCTTTCGCGGGCAAGCCCGCACCCACAAAAAAGCCGCCCCTGGGGGCGGCTTTCTCGTTGCGGCTGAGCTCGGCTTACAGCTGCGGGCCAGCGGCCTTGATGGCGTCGGAAACTTCGAACTTCTTGAAGTTTTCGATGAACAGCTTGGCCAGACCTTTGGCAGCCTCGTCGTAGGCCGCTTTGTCAGCCCAGTTGGTGCGCGGGTTGAGCAGTTCGGTTTCAACGCCCGGAACGGCCTTCGGCACGTCCAGGTTGATGATGTCCAGGTGCTCGGTTTCGGCACCGACCAGTGCGCCGCTCTGGATAGCAGCGATCACGGCACGGGTGGTGGGGATGCTGAAGCGCTTGCCAACGCCGTAGCCACCACCAGTCCAGCCGGTGTTGACCAGGTAGACCTTGGAGTTGAAACCGTTGATACGCTTGATCAGCAGCTCAGCGTACTCGCCAGCCGGACGCGGGAAGAACGGTGCGCCGAAGCAGGTGGAGAAGGTCGACTTGATGCCGCCGCCCGAGCCCATTTCAGTGGAACCGACCAGCGCGGTGTAGCCGGACAGGAAGTGGTAGGCCGCCTGCTCGTTGTTCAGGATCGAAACCGGAGGCAGAACACCTGTCAGGTCGCAGGTGAGGAAGATCACTGCATTAGGCTCGCCACCCAGGTTCGCTTCCGAACGCTTGGCAACGTGCTCCAGCGGGTAGGCCGCACGGCTGTTCTGGGTCAGGCTGACATCGGTGTAGTCGGCGTGCTTGTTGGCGTCGAGAACGACGTTTTCCAGTACCGCGCCGTGCTTGATGGCTTTCCAGATGACCGGCTCGTTCTTCTCGGACAGGTCGATGCACTTGGCGTAGCAGCCGCCTTCCATGTTGAAGACAACGCCTTCACCCCAACCGTGCTCGTCATCACCGATCAGGTAACGGCTTTCGTCAGCCGACAGGGTGGTCTTGCCAGTGCCGGACAGGCCGAAGAACAAGGTTACATCGCCTTCTTCACCGATGTTGGCCGCGCAGTGCATAGGCAGTACGTCGGCAGCCGGCAGCAGGAAGTTCTGCACCGAGAACATGGCTTTCTTCATTTCGCCGGCGTAGCGCATGCCAGCGATCAGCACTTTCTTCTGGGCGAAGTTGATGATCACGCAACCGTCGGAGTTGGTGCCATCACGCTCAGGTTCGCACACGAAGTTGGCAACGTTGAGGACCTGCCACTCGCCACGGCCAGCCGGGTTGTACTGCTCCGGGTTAATGAACAGGCAACGACCGAACAGGTTCTGCCAGGCGGTCTGGGTGGTCATCTTCACCGGCAGGTAGTGCTCGGCGGCCGCCCCTACGTGAACGTAGGAAACAAAGTGATCCTGGGCGTTGTTGAACGCCTCGACGCGGTCCCACAGGGCATCGAACTTGTCGGCCGGGAACTTGCGGTTGATCGGGCCCCAGGCAATGGCGTCCTGGGTGGAAGGTTCTTCGACGATGAAACGGTCAGCCGGCGAACGGCCGGTACGGTGACCAGTCTCCACGACCAGTGCGCCAGTATCGGCTAGTACGCCTTCACCGCGTTGCAGCGCTTCTTTTACCAGCTCATCGACGCTCAGGTCGGTGTACACGGTGTTGTTGGCTTGCGTCATGAGATACCCCATCCGGCCCGAGGCCGAGTGCTCCAAACGTTTTGTAGTTGTCTTGAAAAAACTACTACAGCGAAAAAAGTGGCCGGATTATGCCAGAAACGCCCAAAAAAAGTAGGCCCCTCCTGTCAGAACTGCGCTTTTGCGCAATTCGACAGGAGATTATCCTGTGATTTAACGTTTCAGTGACGAGTTTCTGAGGCCACGTCAGTACCGCCACCCGCAAACAATTGCGCCACATCGCTGGCATCGAAGAAGTAGCGCTCGTTGCAGAACTGGCAATCGATCTCTACCGTCCCGCCACATTCGTCCACCAGCGCCTTGGCGTCGTGCTCGCCCAGACTGACCAGCGCATTGCCGGAGCGTTCCCGCGAACAGCTGCAATTGAAGCGCAGTGGCTGGATATCGAACAGGCGCACGGCGTCTTCGTGATACAGGCGGTGCAGCAGGGTTTCGTTGCCCTCTTTCCACTCTTCAGGCTTGAGCGTCTTGGCCAGGGCGACCACATGCTGCCAGCTGTCTTCGCGCTCTTCATCATCCGGCTGGCGATCACGCGGAAGTTGCTGCAGCAATAGCCCACGGGCCTTGCCGCCTGCGGCATTGAGCCAGAAACGGGTATTGAGCTGCTGCGACTGGACGAAGTAGTTGGTGAAACATTCAGACAGGTTGGCGCCATCGAGGTCGACGGTCCCCTGGTAGCGCTGGCCCTTGACCGGGTCGATGGTCAGGGTCAGGTGGCCGTCGGGCATCAGCTGCGACAGGGTGGCACCAGCCGGAATCTGGTCCGCTTCGTAGCGGGCCATGCCACGAATCTCGCGCTCACTGGAACATTCCACCATCAGCAGCGGAATCGGCCCGGCCGAACGCGCCTGCAGAATCAGCAGGCCATCGAACTTCATCGCACCCACCAGCAAGGCGGTGGCGGCCATCAACTCGCCGAGCAGCACCTTGACCGGCTGGGGGTACTCATGACGCGCCAACACCGCGGCGTAGCTGTCATCGAGAGACACCCACTCGCCGCGCACATCGCGCTCGTCGAAGATGAAACGTTGGGTGAAATCGGTATCAGGCAAATCGCTCATAGGTTTCGGCTATCTAAAAAATGATGACAAAATGGTTACAAGGGTTGTCGAAAACCGGCGAGAACCCGTGACAGAGCGCTCACAAGGCGCTCCGATTCCTGTTTGCAATAGAGGTATTTTATGGACAATCGACCACTGTTCCAAGCAAGGTGGTCCTGGGGGCCATTGGCAGCCTGTACGCTGCTTCCCATCGCTCTACTGTGTTTCTGGTTATGGCCTATTGGCCAGATCCTGTGCCTGACTTTCGACGAGTGGCTGTTCCGCAGCCTGAACGCGCCGCTGGCCGATAGCACCACCTGGCGCTACATCTGGACCATCGGCAGCCTACGCCCGTTCGACATCGTCGTCGGCCTGATCCTGCTGGCGGTGCTCATTCGTGGTGACTGGGTGTTCAAGGCTGCTCAGGTTCGCCAGGCATTTTTCGGTTTTCTGGTCACGCTACTCCTCTTAGTGGTGATTCGTGCGCTGTTTTCCAAGTGGGTGGATGCAGCCGGGTGGCAACACAAGAGTCCATCGATGATCTTCGACGACGTCGTGCACCTGAGTGACTATTACCCGAACCTGGAGGCTGCCTGGGAACTCAAGGACCGCTCCAGCAAGAGTTTCCCGGGTGATCACGCCTCGGTGCTGCTGATCTGGGCGCTGTTCATGAGCGTGTTCAGCCGCGGTCTTGCGCAATACCTGGTGGTCTGGGGGCTCGCAGCGCTGTTCATGCTGCCGCGCCTGGTGGCCGGTGCCCACTGGGGGCAGGACGACTACATCGGCGGCTTGCTGATGGCCGTACTGGCACTGGGCTGGAGCTACTACACGCCGCTGGCGGCCAAAGGCAGCGAGGCGTTGATGCGCTGGACAGCGCCGTTGTTCAAGCTACTGTCCACGTTACCGTTGGTCGGAAGAATGGCGGTGTTGCGCTAGATTTTTGGGGCTGCGCAGCAGCCCCATTCAATCGTAACTTCCATGCAACTGGTGAATCTGCCGCCGCTGCTTCTTGGTCGGCCGGCCATCGGTGGTCACGCCCATGGCCCCGGCCTTACGCATCTCAGCCGCCTGTTCACGGCGACGCACACTTTCTTCAGTTTCCTCGTACAACGCCTGCGCCTCTGGGGCACCACGACGCACCACCGACAGCGCCTTCACCACCACCGTGCGCTCATCGAAGCCCGTACGCAGCACGAACTCGTCGCCCACCCGCGGCTCCTTGCCCGGCTTGCAACGCTCGCCCCGGCAATGCACCTTGCCACTCTCGATCGCCGCCTTGGCCAGCGCTCGCGTCTTGTAAAAGCGCGCCGCCCACAGCCATTTGTCCAGGCGAACCTTGTCGTCGTCTTCGGCTTTTTGTGCCATCCCGTTACCTCGGATTCTGTCTTTCATCGAACTGTACTACCTTCACATACGGATGCAAAAAGTCCCCGCCGTGCTTAAAGTTCACCACCTTATTCGCAGGGTGCGCTTCGTGAAGACATTTGACCATTTGACTGTGATCGGCCTGCGCGAGTGGGTCGCCCTGCCTGACCTCGGCGTGGCCGGGCTGCGCGCCAAGATCGACACCGGTGCCAGCACGTCGAGCCTGCATGCCACCGAAGTGGAACCCTTCGAGCGCGACGGCCAGCCCTGGGTTCGCTTCACTGCGCACCTGGGCTCGGTGGTGCAGTTGCGCCACCGCCGCTGCGAGGCACCGTTGGTGACGATGAAAACCATCAAGAGCTCCAACGGCCACGCCCAGACCCGCTACGTCATCCGCACGTCACTGGCGCTGGGTGATGGTGTGTGGGAGGTGGAGTTCACACTGGCCTGCCGCAAGAACATGCGCTACCGGCTGTTGCTTGGCTCCAAGGCCCTGATACACGGCCAGCTGGTAGTGAACCCAGGCCTGAAATACGTACAAGACAAACCGGCCTTCCCGGCCACCCTTTCCCCTGTCACAGGTGCTGCATGAAGATCGCTGTGCTGTCGCGCAATCCGCGTCTGTATTCCACCCGCCGCCTGGTCGAAGCCGGTACCCAGCGTGGCCACGAAATGGTGGTGATCGATACCCTGCGGGCCTACATGAACATTGCCAGCCACAAGCCGCAGATCCACTACCGCGGAAAGCCGCTGGAAGGCTTCGATGCCGTGATCCCGCGCATAGGTGCTTCGGTTACGTTCTATGGCTGCGCGGTGCTGCGCCAATTCGAAATGATGGGCGTATACCCGCTCAACGAGTCGGTAGCCATTGCCCGCTCGCGCGACAAGCTGCGCTCGTTGCAACTGTTGTCGCGCCGCGGTATAGGCCTGCCGATCACTGGTTTCGCCCACTCGCCGGACGACATCCCCGATCTGATCCAGATGGTCAACGGTGCCCCGCTGGTGATCAAGGTACTGGAAGGCACCCAGGGCATTGGCGTGGTGCTGTGCGAAACCCCCCAGGCGGCCGAGTCGGTGATCGAAGCGTTCATGGGCCTCAAGCAGAACATCATGGTGCAGGAGTACATCAAGGAGGCCGGTGGCGCAGATATCCGGTGCTTCGTGGTAGGCGACAAAGTAATTGCCTCGATGAAGCGTCAGGCCAAACCGGGCGAGTTCCGCTCCAACCTGCACCGGGGTGGCGTCGCCAGCCTGATAAAAATCACCCCTGAAGAGCGCATCACCGCCATTCGGGCGGCCAAGGTGATGGGGTTGAGCGTGGCGGGTGTGGATATCCTGCGCTCCAACCACGGGCCGTTGGTGATGGAGGTAAACTCGTCGCCAGGGCTGGAGGGCATCGAAGTCACCACCGGCAAGAACGTCGCCGGGATGATCATCGAGCACCTGGAGAAGAATGGCGGGCCCAATCAGACCCGGACCAAGGGCAAAGGCTGATTCAAGGCTGTACCCGCCGCTTCGCGGCTAAGCCGCTGCCACAGGTACTGCACAATCCCTGTAGGTGCGGCTTTAGCCGTGAAGAGGCCAGTGAGCCTCACACAGCATTACGCGGCAGCAGCAACCCCAGCGGCAACCTGACCCGCGCCTCGATCCCGCCGCCAGACCGGTTACGCAACTCCACGTTCCCGCCATGTTGCGCAGCAATCCGCTTGACGATCGCCAGCCCCAGCCCGGTGCCCTTGCCGCCCCGTGCCCGGTCACCGCGAATGAACGGGTTGAAGATGGTTTCCAGCTCCGACTCGTCAATACCGGTGCCCCGGTCCAGCACACTGAGCACCACATACGGCGCACTCTCGTCACCTGACACATAGGCAGCCACCTCGACCCCCTTGCCAGCATGGTGCAGGGCGTTGCCGATCAGGTTGCCCAGCATGCGCTTGAGCGAAACCCGGCGCAGCGGGAACGGTGGAATCGGCTCCAGGCACAGGCGCACACGCTCTACCGGCTGGTTGTACGGAGCCACCACCTCACGCACCAGGTCAGCAAGGTCGACCTCTTCCACCGGCTCGTCACGGCCATCGCGGATGAAGGCCAGGAACTGATCGAGAATCGCGTCCATGTCCTCGATATCGCGAACCATGTCATCGCTCAGCTCGTTGTCGCTGTTCAGCAAAGACAGCGACAGACGCAGACGCGTCAGTGGCGTGCGCAAGTCGTGGGAAACCCCGGCCAGCATCAACTCACGCTCGCGCCCGGCCTGCTCGACATCCTCGGCCATCTGGTTGAACGCCTTGTACACCTCGGTCATCTCGCTGGGGGTATCGCTGATTGGCAAGCGCACACTGCGCCCCTGGCCAAGCTGGCGGGCAGCGAACACCAAGCGTTTGAGCGGCTGGTTGAGTTGACGTACAAAAATCCACGCCGATGCTGTGGACAACAAGCCAATGGCCAGGAACCAGCCCAGCACGTTCCAGATCTTCTGCCCGCGCAATGGATGCGGGTACAGCGGCACTTTCAGCCAACCCGGACCCAGGCTTGGCGCATTGACCCACAACGCGGGCGGTGCATGAATGCGCAGCCGCACTTCGGTGTCGTCACCCAGTTCGGCCTGCATCTGCCGTTGGTAGATTTCACTGTAGGGCCAATGCTGCTCGCCTTCGGGCACACCCGAGCCGGTCACCCGGATAAGACCTGCCGCCTCGGCGATCTTGTCGCGGTTTTCTTCGTCGGCGGCCCAATAGGCGCGCAAGGTCAGCGCTACACCATGGCTGTACTGACGGTCGACCAGCACGTCCTCGTTCATCAGCAGGTAGACCAGGGTCAGCGCCTTGGAGAACAGAACGACGATCAACACCAGCCACAGGGTGCGGGCGAAGAAACTTTGCGGAAACCAGAGCGGTGTTTTCATCGACGTCCAGGCATCATTTTCCGGCGTTTCCGTCCGGTACGAACACGTAGCCCACGCCCCAGACGGTCTGGATGTAACGCGGCTTGGACGGGTCCGGCTCGATCATGCGACGCAGGCGTGAGATCTGCACATCGATGGAGCGCTCCAGCGCATCCCATTCGCGGCCGCGCGCCAGGTTCATCAGCTTGTCGCGGGTCAACGGCTCGCGGGCGTGCATCACCAGGGCCTTGAGCACTGCGAACTCGCCGGTGGTGAGCATGTGCACTTCGTCGCCACGCTTGAGCTCGCGGGTGGCCAGCGACAGCTCATAGTCGCCGAAGGTGACCGACTCGTCCTCGCTGCCCGGCGCTCCCGGCACGCTCGGCGCCTGGCGACGCAGCACTGCCTTGACTCGGGCCATCAGTTCGTCCGGGTTGAAAGGCTTGCCCAGGTAGTCGTCGGCGCCCAGCTCCAGGCCCTTGATGCGGCTGAGCTCGTCGCCCTTGGCGGTCAGCATGATGATCGGGATCTGGTTGTTCTGCTGGCGCAGGCGCTTGCAGGCGGACAGGCCATCCTCGCCAGGCAGCATCAGGTCGAGCACCACCAGGTTGAACACCTCGCGTTGCAGCAGGCGATCCATCTGCTCGGTGTTGGGCACCGCACGGGCACGGTAGCCTTTGCTGGTGAAGAAACGTTCCAGCAGGCTGCTAAGCCCCGGATCGTCGTCGACGATGAGAATCTTGTCACCTTCAGCGGTGTTTGGCGTGCCGGTCATGAATAACTCCTCTGATATCGCCGCGCATTATGGCGTAGCCATTGCTGCACGTTGCGTGAGCATTGTTAGCAGATTTTTCCCCCGGCGCCAGTTCCGGCTGGCCGGGCGCCATCACCGCAAGCCGTTTGCGATGGGTATAATGCGCGGCTTTCATCCAGCGCCGCCGGGCAAAAAGCCCACAGGCGACCCCCGTATTCACAAATGTCAGGTGGTTTACATGGACAGCATCAACAGCCGTATCGCCGAGGAACTGGGCGTACGCCCGCAGCAGGTCGAGGCGGCCGTGAGCCTGTTGGACGAAGGCTCGACCGTGCCCTTCATCGCTCGCTACCGCAAGGAAGTGACCGGTAGCCTTGACGACACTCAGTTGCGCCACCTGGAAGAGCGCCTGCGCTACCTGCGCGAACTCGACGAGCGCCGCGCCAGCATCCTTTCCAGCATCGAGGAACAGGGCAAGCTGACCCCGGAACTGGCCCGCGAGATCAAGCTGGCCGACACCAAGACCCGCCTCGAAGACCTGTACCTGCCGTACAAGCAGAAGCGCCGCACCAAGGGCCAGATCGCCCTGGAAGCCGGCCTTGGCGAACTGGCCGATGGCCTGTTCAACGACCCGACCCTGGCCCCGGAAAGCGAAGCCGCACGCTTCGTCAACGCCGAAAAGGGCGTGGCCGACGTCAAGGCCGCGCTGGAAGGCGCCAAGTACATCCTGATGGAACGCTTTGCCGAAGACGCCGCCCTGCTCGACAAGCTGCGCAGCTACCTCAAGCAGGAAGCCGTGCTCAGCGCCCGCGTCGTGGCCGGCAAGGAAGAAGAAGGCGCCAAGTTCCGCGACTATTTCGCTCATGACGAGCTGCTGCGTACTGCGCCATCGCACCGTGCCCTGGCGATCTTCCGCGGGCGCAACGAAGGCGTGTTGAGCGTCTCGCTGAAGGTCGGCGAAGAACTGCCCGGCACCCTGCATCCGTGCGAGCTGATGATCGGCAACCACGTCGGCATCGAGAACCGCAGCCGGCCGGCCGACAAGTGGCTGGGTGAAGTGGTGCGCTGGACCTGGAAGGTCAAGCTGTACACCCACCTGGAGACCGACCTGTTCGGCGAGCTGCGTGACAATGCCGAAGGCGAGGCGATCAACGTGTTCGCCCACAACCTGCACGATCTGCTGCTGGCCGCCCCGGCCGGCCCGCGCGCCACCCTGGGCTTCGACCCGGGCCTGCGCACCGGCTGCAAGATCGCCGTGGTCGACGCAACCGGCAAACTGCTGGACCACACCACGGTCTACCCGCACGCGCCGAAGAACGACTGGGACCGCACCATTTCCATCATGGCCGCACTGTGCGCCAAACACTCGGTGGAGCTGATCGCCATCGGCAACGGTACCGCCAGCCGCGAAAGCGACAAGCTGGTGGCCGAGCTGGTCAAGAAATATCCAGCCCTGAAAATCACCAAGATCATGGTCTCCGAAGCCGGTGCTTCGGTGTACTCGGCATCGGAACTGGCCGCCCGCGAGTTCCCAGACCTGGACGTGTCGATCCGCGGCGCCGTGTCGATCGCCCGCCGCCTGCAGGATCCGCTGGCCGAACTGGTGAAGATCGATCCGAAATCCATCGGTGTCGGCCAGTACCAGCACGACGTGTCCCAGCTGAAACTGGCACGTGGCCTGGACGCGGTGGTCGAGGATTGTGTGAACGCCGTGGGCGTGGACGTGAACACCGCTTCGGTGGCGCTGCTGACGCGCATCTCCGGCCTCAATGCCACCCTGGCACAGAACATCGTCGCCCACCGCGATGCCAATGGTCCGTTTGCCACCCGGGCAGCACTGAAAAAGGTCAGCCGCCTGGGTGAGAAAACTTTCGAGCAGGCCGCCGGCTTCCTGCGCGTGATGAACGGCGACAACCCGCTGGACGCCTCTGCGGTGCACCCTGAGGCTTACCCGCTGGTGCAGCGCATTGCTGCCGATACCGACCGCGATATCCGCTCGCTGATTGGTGACAGCAGCTTCCTCAAGCGCCTGGACCCGAAAAAGTTCACCGACGAAACCTTCGGCCTGCCAACCGTCACCGACATCCTGCAAGAGCTGGACAAGCCCGGCCGCGACCCGCGTCCGGAGTTCAAGACCGCCACCTTCCAGGACGGCGTCGAAGACCTCAAGGACCTGGAACCGGGCATGATCCTCGAAGGCGTGGTGACCAACGTTACCAACTTCGGCGCCTTCGTCGACATCGGCGTGCACCAGGACGGCCTGGTGCATATCTCGGCGCTGTCGGAGAAGTTCGTCAAAGACCCGCGTGAAGCGGTCAAGGCCGGCGATGTGGTCAAGGTCAAGGTCATGGAAGTGGACATCCCGCGCAAACGCGTCGGCCTGTCCATGCGCATGAGCGACACCCCGGGCGAGAAGGTCGAAGGCAACCGCGGTGGTAATCGTGGCAATGGCGGCAATCGCCAGCCGCAGGCACCGCGCCAGCGTGAAACCGCCACGGCTGCGCCGGCCAACAATGCCATGGCCTCGCTGTTCGCCAACGCCAAGCAACTGAAGAAGAAGTAATGGACGTACCTCGCGAATACGTCGAAAGCGCCTTCAGCCAGCTGCTGGGCTGCCGCCTGCAACACCTGGACAGCGGTGTTGCCGAGGTAGCCCTGGCGCTCGAGCCACAGTTGCGCAACCGTGGCCAGAAGCTGCACGGCGGGGCGATATTCAGCCTGGTGGACATCGCCATGGGCCTGGCCTGCTCGGCCAGCCATGGCTTTGACCAGCAAAGCGTCACCATCGAGTGCAAGATCAACTACATGCGTGCCGTCAGCGACGGCGAAGTGCTGTGCACCGCCCGCGTGCTGCACGCTGGGCGGCGCACCCTGGTGGTCGACGCCGACGTAGTTCAGGGCGACAAGCTGGTGGCCAAAGCGCAAGGAACCTTCGCGGTTCTCTAGCTCACCAAGCAGTATCTGCGGTATTTTCAGCAGTGCGCTGGCACTGCTGGAACCGCGTAAACCAGGCGACAACGCCAGTTCCTTTCTTCCTACCCTTGTAGACCGTTATCTCTACCCCCATATTGGGGCGACTGACGCGTGAAGGAATACATCTTGAGCGAACTCCTCAACCGCCGCCTGAGCCTGCTCGGCGCCAATCTCCCCCTGCTCAAGCAGTGCCTGCACGGTATTGAGCGCGAATGCCTGCGCGTGACCGATGAAGGTCGCCTGGCCCAGACCCCGCATCCGGAAGCACTGGGATCGGCGCTGACCAACGAGCAGATCACCACCGATTATTCCGAGTCGCTGCTGGAGTTCATCACCCCAGCGCTGGCCGACCCGGCCAAGGTGCTCGAAAACCTCGAAGAGACCCACCGTTTCGTCTACAGCAAGCTGGGCGACGAATACCTGTGGAGCCCGTCGATGCCGTGCACGCTGCCGGCCGAGGAGGATATCCCGATCGCCGAGTACGGCAGCTCGAACATCGGCAAGCTCAAACACGTCTACCGCAAGGGCCTGGCCCTGCGTTACGGCCGCACCATGCAGTGCATCGCCGGTATTCATTACAATTTCTCGCTGCCCGAAGCGCTTTGGCCACTGCTGCGCGAAGCCGAAGGCAGCACGGAAAATGACCGCGACTACCAGTCGTCGGCCTACATCGCGCTGATTCGTAACTTCCGCCGCCACAGCTGGCTGCTGATGTACCTGTTCGGCGCCTCGCCGGCCCTGGACAAAGGCTTCCTGCGTGGCCGCCCGCACCAGCTCGAAGAGCTGGATGCCGAAACCCTGTTCCTGCCTTATGCCACCAGCCTGCGCATGAGCGACCTGGGTTACCAAAGCAACGCCCAGGCCGGTCTTACACCCTGCTACAACAACCTGGCCAGCTACACCGACAGCCTGCGCAAGGCCGTTGGCACGCCCTACCCGCCTTACGTTGAAATCGGCACGCATGTGGATGGTGAGTGGGTTCAGCTGAACACCAACATTCTGCAGATCGAAAACGAGTACTACTCGAACATCCGCCCCAAGCGTGTCACCTACACCGGCGAGCGGCCGATCCAGGCCCTGACCTCGCGGGGTGTGCAGTATGTGGAAGTGCGCTGCCTGGACATCAACCCGTTCCTGCCGGTCGGTATCGACCTGACCGAGGCGCGCTTCCTCGACGCATTCCTGCTGTTCTGCGCCTTGGAAGACAGCCCGCAACTGGACAACGGCGAGTGCGGCCAGTGCACCAGCAACTTCCTGACCGTGGTCAAGGAAGGTCGTCGTCCGGGCCTGGAGTTGCACCGCAATGGCCAGCCGATCAGCCTGAAAGACTGGGCCAGCGAGCTGATCGAGCGTATCCGCCAATTGGCCAATCTGCTCGACCAGGCGCAAGGCACTGATGAGCACGCCAAGGCCCTGGATGCGCAGCAGGCCAAGGTCGACGACACCTCGCTGACCCCGTCGGCCCAGGTGCTGGCACGCATGACCGAGCATGACGAGAGCTTCGTCCAGTTCTCGCTGCGCCAGAGCCGTGTGCACGCCGAGACTTTCCGCGAGCAACCGCTGAGCAACGAAAAGCAGCAAGCATTCGAGACGCTGGCCCGCGAGTCGCTCGCCAGGCAGTCCGAGCTGGAGCAAGACGAAGTCGGTGACTTCGACCTGTTCGTCGGCGCCTACCAGGCCAGCATCCTGGCAATCAGCAGTTGATGAACCGCACCACCACCCCGCGCAAGCCGCGCGCCAGCAGCCAGGCCAGGATCGAGGCGATCCTGGCGGCTGCGCGTGAGCTGTTGGCCGAACAAGGGGTGGCAGCACTTTCTATCTACAGCGTGGCCGAGCGGGCGCAGATTCCGCCTTCGTCGGTGTACCACTTCTTCGCCAGCGTGCCGGCCTTGCTGGAGGCACTTACTGCAGATGTGCACCGGGCGTTTCGCGAAGCCCTGAGCGCTCCTATCGACAGCAGCGCGTTCAGTACCTGGCACGAACTGTCACGGCTGATCGAACAACGCATGCTTGATATCTATCACGAGGATGCGGCGGCGCGGCAGTTGATCCTGGCGCAGCATGGCCTGAGCGAGGTAGTGCAGGCCGACCGGCAGCACGACATGGAACTGGGCGACTTGATGCACAAGTTGTTCGACCAGCATTTTCACCTGCCGGTGATGCCACCGGATGTGGATGTGTTTGCCCTGGCCATGGAGTTGAGCGACCGGGTGTATGCACGGTCGGTGCAGCTGCACGAGGCGATCACCCCGCGCATGGCCGAGGAAGGCAAGCGGGTGTTCGAAGCGTATCTGGGGTTGTATCTGCCGCCGTTTCTGGCCAAGCGTTCCAGCTGAGAAATCTGGGGCCGCTTGGCGGCCCTTCGCGGGGAAGCCCGCTCCCACAGAGCCCGCGCGCACCCTGGAGCTTGCGAAGTATCTGTGGGAGCGGGCGTGCCCGCGAAGGGCTGCAAAGCAGCCCCAATATCAAGCCGCCGCATCACAGCTTGGCGATAGACACTTCAGTCGACTTCACAAAGGCAATCACTTCACTGCCCACCTGCAACTCCAGCTCCCGCACGGAACGGGTGGTAATCACCGAAGTGACGATACCCGAAGCCGTCTGCACGTCGATTTCCGACAGTACCGGGCCTTCGAGGATTTCTTTCACAGTACCTTTGAACTGGTTACGAACGTTGATGGCTTTGATAGTCATGGTTTGTTTCCTTTTGGCTTCTGGGATTCAATGCGCCCAACGCAGCTGCGTGGGCAGAGGGGCTACAGGATCCGGCTCGGGCGCAGTGCCCGGGGTGGACAGAACACGGTTGAGCACTTCGCTTTCCAGCGCGGCCAGACGGTGCGAACCCCGCGCCCGGGGCCGTGCCAGGTCAACAGTGAGGTCGAGCCCGACCTCGCCGTCCTCGATCAGAATCACCCGATCCGCCACGGCAACCGCCTCGCTGACGTCGTGGGTGACCAGCAGCACAGTGAAGCCGTGCTGACGCCACAGGCGTTCGATCAGTTGCTGCATCTCGATACGGGTCAATGCATCCAGCGCCCCCAGTGGCTCGTCCAGCAGCAGCAGGCGGGGCTGGTGAATCAAGGCTCGGGCCAAAGCCACGCGCTGTTTCTGGCCTCCCGAGAGCGCTGCCGGCCATTCGTTGGCGCGGTCTGCCAGGCCAACCGCATCCAAGGCCTCCAGCGCACGCGGGCGCCAGTCGCCAGACAGCCCAAGGCCAACGTTGTCGATCACCTTCTTCCACGGCAGCAGCCGCGCGTCCTGGAACATCAGGCGGGTTTCTTCACAGGCCTCCTCCAGCGGCGCAGCACCGGCCAGCAGCTGCCCGGCGGAGGGTTGGTCCAGCCCGGCCAGCAGCCGCAGCAAAGTGCTCTTGCCGCAGCCGCTGCGGCCGACGATGGCCACGAACTGGCCGGCCGGAATGTGCAGGTCGATACCCTTCAAAACTTCGCGCTGGCCAAAGGTCTTGCGCAGGCCCTTGGAGGCCAGCGGGGTGCCACGCAGCAGGCGTGGCGGCTGTTCCTTGAGCACGGTCATGCGCCCTCCTTCCTGGCAACTTGATAGGCCGGGTGCCAACGCAGCCACACACGCTCCAGGCCTCGGGCCGCAAGGTCGGCAAGCTTGCCGAGCACGGCATACAGCACGATGGCCAGCACTACCACGTCGGTCTGAAGAAATTCGCGAGCATTCATTGCCAGGTAACCGATGCCGGCGTTGGCCGAAATGGTTTCGGCAACAATCAGCGTCAGCCACATGAAACCCAAGGCGAAACGCACACCCACCAGGATCGAAGGCAGCGCCCCCGGCAGGATCACCTGGCGGAACAGGCCGAAACCGGACAAGCCGTAACTGCGCGCCATTTCCACCAACGCTGGGTCAACGTTACGGATGCCGTGGTAGGTGTTCAGGTAGATCGGGAACAACGTACCCAGCGCGACCAGAAAGATCTTTGCCGATTCGTCGATACCGAACCACAGAATCACCAGTGGAATCAGCGCGAGGTGGGGCACGTTGCGGATCATCTGTACCGAGCTGTCGAGCAGGCGTTCACCCCAATTCGACAAGCCGGTGATGAAGCCCAGTACCAGGCCGATGCTGCCGCCGATGACAAAGCCCAGGCCTGCACGCCAGCCGCTGATGGCCAGGTGGGTCCAGATTTCGCCGCTGCGCACCAGCTCGACGCCCGCGCTTACCACTGCGCTAGGTGCCGGCAGGATACGCGTCGACAGCCAGCCAGCGCTGATGGCCAGTTGCCATATGGCCAACAGCAGCACCGGCAGCGCCCACGGCGCCAAGCGCTGGGTCAGGTTGGAAGAAGTTGCACGACTCATGGCCAGGCCCTCAGCTCTGCGACACAGATTTGGGCAGGATGTCGTTAGCCACCATCTCGCCGAACGGGCTTACATAACCACCCGTTTTCGGCTGCTCTGGGCGCTGCACATCAAGGTGCGGGAACAGCAGCTCCGCCACGCGGTAAGACTCTTCCAGGTGTGGATAACCCGAGAAGATGAAGGTATCGATGCCCAAGTCGGCATATTCCTTGACCCGTGCTGCCACGGTAGGGCCGTCGCCCACCAGCGCGGTACCCGCGCCGCCCCGTACCAGGCCAACACCTGCCCACAGGTTGGGGCTGACTTCCAGGTTGTCGCGATTGCCGCCGTGCAGGGCGGCCATGCGTTGCTGGCCCACCGAGTCGAAACGCGCCAGCGAGGCCTGGGCGCGGGAGATGGTGTCATCGTCCAGGTGAGAGATCAGGCGCTCGGCGGCGGCCCAAGCCGCTTCGTTGGTTTCCCGCACGATCACGTGCAGGCGGATACCGAAGCGCACTTCGCGCCCTTGAGCGGCCGCTTTTTTGCGCACCTGTGCGATCTTCTCGGCAACGGCTGCCGGTGGCTCGCCCCAGGTCAGGTACAGCTCGACCTGTTCGGCCGCCAGGTCCTGAGCGGCCTCGGAGGAGCCGCCGAAATACAGCGGTGGGCGTGGTTGCTGAATCGGTGGGTAGAGCAGCTTGGCGCCCTTTACCTGGATGTGCTTACCGTCGTAATCGACGTTTTCGCCTTCCAGCACCTTGCGCCAGATACGGGTGAACTCGACCGAAGCTTCGTAGCGCTCTTGGTGGTTCAGGTGCAGGCCGTCACCCGCCAGCTCGTCCGGATCACCACCGGTCACCAGGTTGAATAGCGCACGGCCATTGGACAAGCGATCGAGGGTGGCCGCCTGGCGTGCTGCCACGGTCGGCGAAATGATGCCCGGGCGCAGAGCTACAAGGAACTTCAGGCGCTGGGTCACGGGGATCAGCGACGCGGCCACCAGCCAGGAGTCCTCGCAGGAGCGCCCGGTCGGGATCAGCACCCCACCAAAACCAAGGCGGTCGGCGGCCTGCGCGATCTGCTGCAGGTAACCGTGGTCGACCGCACGTGCGCCTTCGGAAGTGCCGAGGTACTTGCCGTCACCGTGGGTGGGGAGGAACCAGAAAATGTTAAGGCTCATTGGAGTCGTCTCCTCAAGGGTGGCTCTAGCCGGAGCAGCGCCCCGGCTCAGGCTGTCAATCAAGGCGCGCTAGCGACCTTGGTCGGGGGTGTCCAGATCACGTCCTTGATGCTCAGCGGCTTGGGTATCAGCTTGAGCGCCTGGAAGGTGTCGGCGATCTTCTGTTGCGCGGCCACCACGTCCGGGGTCAGCGGCGCAGCGCCGTAGCCTTGGCGTTTGACCGAGGTCAGGGTGATGTCGGCAGGCAGGCCGAGCAGCGGGGCAACCTGGTCGGTCACTTCCTGCGGGTTGGCCTGGGACCATTCACCCACGGCGCGCACCTCCTCGATCACGGTGTTGATCACCGCTGGGTGCTGTGTCGCATAGTTGCGGGTGGCGAGGTAGAACTGGTGGTTGTCGACCAGGCCCTTGCCGTCACGCAGGGTGCGCGCTTGCAGCTGCTGCTCGGCGGCGGCCTGGTAGGGGTCCCAGATCACCCAGGCATCCACGCTGCCGCGCTCGAAGGCGGCGCGGGCGTCGGCCGGCGGCAGGTAGACAGGCTGGATGTCGCTGTACTTGAGGCCGGCGTCTTCCAGGGCGCGGACCAGCAGGTAGTGCACGTTGGAGCCTTTGTTGAGGACGACCTTTTTACCCTTGAGGTCCTTCACCGACTGGATGGGCGAGCCCTTGGGCACCAGGATAGCTTCGCTGTGTGGCGCTGGCGGCTCGTAGGCCACGTAGAGCAGGTCGGCGCCAGCGGCCTGAGCGAACACAGGCGGGGTCTCGCCGGTGACACCAAAATCGATGGAACCGACGTTCAGCCCTTCAAGCAGCTGCGGGCCGCCGGGGAACTCGGTCCATTGCACCTGTACACCCTGCTCGGCCAGGCGCTTCTCCAGCGTGCCCTTGGCCTTGAGCAGCACCAAGGTGCCGTATTTCTGGTAACCGATACGCAGGCTCTCGGCCTGGGCTTGGGTAATGGCGCCGAAGGACACAGCCGCCGCAAACAGGGCGACCAGACCACGACGCAAGAAGACTGTGCGCATGGCGCTCTCCTGTGCGAATGGGGTTCGGGTTGCACCTGCTTGCCTCGTTAACGGGCGAGTAAGGTGGTGAAGCGGGTAATGCCGTTCAGATGCTCCAGCGAGCGCTGATCAGACGTTCGTTCAATACGCCGGGGGCCACGGGGCGTGGCCGACGGGCCAGGGCAACGTGGAAGGTTTCCAGCGAGTCGTGCAGGCGTTCTTCCAGCGCCTGTACCAACTGCGCGGGCTTTGTACCTTCTGCGTAAGCCACCTGGCTGTCGTCGGCAAAGATCCCTTGCAGGGTCTCTTGTGCCTTGAGTACCGACAGCACCGGCTTCAATGCGTAGTCCACCGCCAGCATGTGGGCGATGCTGCCGCCAGTGGCGATGGGCAACACGATCTTGTGGGCCAGGGCGCGCTCGGGCAGCAGGTCAAGCAAGGTTTTCAGGGCGCCGGAAAACGAAGCCTTGTACACCGGGGTGGAGACGATCAGGCCATCGGCCTGGGCCACCAGCTGTTGAAAGTGTTGTACATGCGGGCTGTCGAAACGGGCATGCAGCAGGTCTTCGGCGGGAAAGTCACGCACCTGGAACGTCACCACTTCAACGCCGCGATCCTGCAGCCACTGGCGCGAACGCTCGAGCAGCACGCCGGAGCGTGAACGGAGACTTGGGCTACCACCGATTGAGACGACCAGCATTGCTGCGCTTCCTTGTGTTCTGTTGGAGGTGACATTAACAGCTGTCATATATATCTATAAATCATATTTTTTCATTTGTTTATTCCATTATCGTCTTTACCCACAAGGGCCTCTTCGCGGGCGCACCCGCTCCCACAGGTTTTTTGCAGGCATAAAAAAGGGCCGTCGAAACGGCCCGAAAATCCCTGCTTGGCTAAGAGCAATGCAACGAGGAATCCATTAACGATTGGGCTGAGGGGTCAGGCGCAGATAGGGTTTGACCGCCCGGTAACCTTTGGGGAAGCGCTGCTTGATCTCCTCCTCATCCTTGAGCGAAGGCACGATCACCACTTCATCGCCGTCCTGCCAATTACCCGGTGTGGCGACCTTGTGGTTGTCGGTCAGTTGCAGCGAGTCGATCACCCGCAGAATTTCGTTGAAGTTGCGCCCGGTACTGGCCGGGTAGGTGATGGTCAGGCGCACCTTTTTGTTCGGGTCGATGATGAACAGCGAGCGCACGGTCAGGGTGTCGCTGGCGTTCGGGTGGATCAGGTCGTAAAGGTCGGACACCTTGCGGTCAGCGTCAGCAATGATCGGGAAGTTGACCACGGTATTCTGTGTTTCGTTGATGTCATCGATCCACTTGTGATGCGAGTCGACCGGGTCCACCGACAGGGCGATGGCCTTGACCCCGCGCTTGGCAAATTCGTCCTTCAGCTTGGCGGTCAGGCCCAACTCGGTGGTGCACACCGGGGTGAAGTCGGCCGGGTGGGAGAACAACACCCCCCAGCTGTTGCCCAGCCACTCGTGGAAGCGGATCTTGCCTTCGCTGGAATCCTGTTCGAAATCGGGGGCGATATCACCGAGTTTGAGGCTCATGGGCTGCGGCTCCTGGGCTGGGTTCTGTACCGTATGGGTTCAATGTGCCTGCATTCAATTAAAAACAAAAAGAATAAATAACGATTTATTTATAACCATAATTCATACGAATTGGCAGGCACAAAAAAGCCTCGCACTAGGCGAGGCTTTCTTTATGGCTACGACTTACAGGAAGCTGTAAGTGTAGTTCACGATGAAGCGAGCCTGATCCTGGTCGGAACTGCTCTCGCCGGCACCACGGTACACGCCTTGGCGCAGACTGAAGCCCAAGCCTTTTAGGGCACCTTCCTGGAGGGTGTAGTCGATGCGCGCATCGCGTTCCCATTCATTGTAGGTGCCGCTGCCCGACTTGTTGCGGATATCGTCACCACGCAGGTAAGCAACCGACGCCTTCAGGCCTGGCACACCCAGCGCCGCGAAGTCATAGGAGTACTGACCGAAGGTGGTGTTTTCACCAGCACGGGCGAACTGGTTGATCATGCTGTCGGTGAACAGGTAGAAGCTGGAGCCGCCGGCACCTTCCGAGGTGCCGCTGTCGTTGCTCAGGCTGCCCTGGTTCAACCATACGAAGCCACCGTCGTCACCCACTTGCTGGTGACCGAGCATCAGCGCGTGGCCACCCAAGGTATAGGTGAACATGGCGGACCAGGTCTTGTTGTCGATCTCGCCGGTGTTTTTGGCGTAGCCACCGTTGTTGTTGAAGTTGTAAGCGCTGTCGTTGCCATTCTTGCCGTCGCTGCTGCTGTCGAAGTAGCGCAGGTCGGTCTTGAACGACTGGTCGTCAGCGATCTTGAACACGTGGGTCGCGCCCAGGAAGTGCTGCTTGTAGAAGTCTTCCAGGTTCGAGTAGTAGTACTGCAGGGTCAGGTCTGGAGTGAGCTTGTAGTCCAGGCCACCGTAGCGAAACTTGTTGCTTTCGGCATTGGAGCCGGCGACAGACAGACCGGTACGGTTGCTCGAAGCACGGCCCATGGCGTGGGTCAGCTGACCCGCGTTAATGGTCAGGTTGTCGATTTCCTTCGACTGGATGGTGCCACCTTCGAAGGTTTGTGGCAGCAGACGACCATCGTTGGAAACCAGGATCGGCAGGTTCGGTGCGAGCGCGCTACCAAAATGCGCTTCGGTCTTGGAGAAGCGCGCCTTGGCATTGGCACCGAAACGAGCCCACTGGGCTGCAGAACCTTTGCCGTCATCCGGGAAGAAGCCGGACTTGTGGTAACCCTCGCCGCCATCCAGGTGAATACCCCACAGCGCTTGGGCATCAACACCAAAGCCTACGGTGCCTTGGGTAAAGCCCGAGATGTAGTCGAGCTTGAAGCCCTGGCCCGACTCACGCTGGTCCGGGCGCTCCGCACCCGGTTTTGCGTGATCTTCACGGTTGTCGTTGTTGAAGTACATGGTGCGCGAGCTGAGCGACAGCTTGCTGTCCTCAACGAAACCGGCAGCGCCTGCTTGTTGGGCGAGAACCCCCAGTGCCACGGCCAGAGCCAGGCTGGACTTGTACATGTTTTGCTCCTCTACGTTCTAATTTTTGTGTATCTCTGGCGGAGGGGTCTGATGCCCCGCTCACCGGGATGGGCGATTTAGTCCCAAAGCGTGACCGTGAAGTCAATCGTTTCTAAACATTTCGCGACTTTGGTCTAAGACGCCACCTGCGCTACAGGATAATGACAATCCTATAAATCCAAAATGACTGTTTTATGAATTTGTAAGACTTTTAAGGAATATATTAGGAACCTTTACTGCCATCCGTTGTAGTAGATAATTTTTTAATAATCTTTGGTTATTTGCAAACGTTTGCTCATAACCTAATGCCGAATCGTTCTATAGGGTCTTGCAGGGTACTCTGGCTTAGCCACGGCTCATGGCTTTAAAGCGTTTGGCTCCTAAGCTAATGCAAAAAAGTTATTTATTTTAATTTTCTTAGATCATTTAGCCTTCTCGTCATCCAACCCGACTTGCCTGACGAGAGGTTCAACCATGATCCCGCACGCTCCGCTGCGCCTGTTCGCCGCCCTGACCCTCGCCAGCACCAGCTGGTTGGCCCAGGCAGCCGACCTGACAGTGGCCTACCAGACCACTGTCGACCCGGCCAAAGTGGCGCAGGTCGATGGCGACTACGAAAAAGCCAGCAAGGCCAGCATCGACTGGCGCAAGTTCGATAACGGCGCAGACGTGATCACTGCGGTGGCCAGCGGCGACGTGCAAATCGGCTACCTGGGTTCCAGCCCGCTGGCCGCTGCGGCCACCCGCAAGCTGCCGGTTGAGACCTTCCTCATCGCCACCCAGATTGGTGCGGGTGAAGCGTTGGTGGCCCGTGACAGCATCAAGTCGCCGCAAGACCTGATCGGCAAGAAGGTCGCCGTCCCGTTCGTGTCCACCGGCCATTACAGCCTGCTTGCCGCACTGAAAAGCTGGAATATCGACCCTTCCAAGGTACAGATTCTCAACCTGGCGCCGCCGGCCATCATTGCCGCCTGGAAGCGCGGCGACATCGATGCGACCTACGTGTGGGACCCGGCCTTGGGCGTGGCCAAGGAAAACGGCAAGGTCCTGATCACCTCCGGCGAACTGGCGCAGAAAGGCGCGCCTACCTTCGATGCCTGGATCGTGCGCAAGGACTTCGCCGAGAAACACCCTGATGTGGTCAAGGCCTTTGCCAAAGTCACCCTCGATGCCTACGCCGACTACCGCAAGGACCCGAAAGCCTGGCTGGCCGACAAGGGCAACGTAGACAAGCTGGTGAAGCTGTCCGGTGCCAAGGCCAGCGACATCCCGGTGCTGCTGGAGGGCAACGTCTACCCGCTGGCCGCTGACCAGGCCCACGCCCTGGGCGCGCCGACCACCCAGGCGCTGACGGACACCGCCAACTTCCTCAAGCAGCAAGGCAAAGTCGAAGCAGTGCTGCCGGACTACTCGCCGTACGTCAGCGCCAAGTTCCTTCCAAACTGATCCGGAGCCCGTCATGGCCTTGCTCGAGCTGGAGCGCATCAGCGCACAGTACCCAGGCGCCAGCACCCCGGTGCTGGCCGACATCAACCTGAGCCTGGGGCCACGCCAACTGCTGGTGGCCCTGGGGCCTTCCGGCAGCGGCAAGACCTCACTGCTCAACCTGATCGCCGGCTTCGTCGCCCCCAGTGGCGGTCACATCACCCTCGATGGTGTGCCGGTGCAGGGCCCCGGTGCAGAACGCGGCGTGGTGTTCCAGGACGATGCCCTGCTGCCATGGCAGAACGTGCTGGGCAATGTCGCCTTCGGCCTCGAACTGGCCGGCGTACCCCGCGCCCAGCGTGAGGCCAAGGCCCGCGAAATGCTCACCCTGGTCGACCTCAATGGCTTCGGCGAACGGCGCATCTGGCAGTTGTCCGGTGGCCAGAAGCAGCGCGTGGGCCTTGCCCGGGCGCTGGCGGCCGACCCTCGGATACTGCTGATGGATGAACCGTTCGGTGCCCTCGATGCCTTTACCCGTGAGCAAATGCAAGAGCTGCTATTGCAAGTCTGGCAACGCACCGCCAAGCCGGTGTTCCTGATTACCCACGACATCGAAGAAGCGGTGTTCCTCGCCAGCGAACTGGTACTGCTGGCGCCCAACCCGGGACGCGTAGTGGAACGCCTGCAGCTGAACTTCGGCCAGCGCTATGCCGCTGGCGAATCGGCCAGGGCCATCAAGTCCGATCCAGCCTTCATCGAAACCCGCGAGCATGTGCTGGCGCGGGTGTTTTCCCAACGCCAAAGCCTGCAGGAGCGCGCATGAGCAGCCTGGACCTGCCGGTCGCCGGCAAACACGACGCCCAAACCCGGCCAGCCGCCACGCTACGCCGCCCACTGTCCACCCGCTGGATCAGCACCCTGACCCTGGCCAGCCTGCTACTGGTCTGGTGGCTGGTGACAGCTGCCGGTTGGGTAGAGCCCCTGTTCCTGCCCTCGCCTGGCGACATCCGGTCCAAGGCATGGACCTTGCTCACCCAAGGCTACATGGATGCCAGCCTGTGGCAGCACCTGGGCGCAAGCCTGGGCCGCATCGGCCTGGCGCTGGTGGCTGCGACCCTGACCGCAATACCAGTCGGCATCGCCATCGGCTACAACCGCGTGGCCCGCGGCATTCTCGACCCGCTGATCGAGTTCTACCGGCCCATCCCGCCGCTGGCCTACCTGCCGCTGATCGTCATCTGGTGCGGTATCGGCGAGCTGTCGAAAGTGCTGCTGATCTACCTGGCAATCTTCGCCCCCATCGCCATTGCCACAGCCACCGGTGTGCGCACGGTAGACCCGGCCAAGCTGCGGGCGGCGCAGTCGCTGGGCGCAACCAAGGCCCAACTGATCCGCCACGTCATTTTGCCCAGCGCATTGCCAGACATCCTTACCGGCATCCGCATTGGCCTGGGGGTCGGCTGGTCGACCCTGGTGGCCGCCGAGTTGATCGCCGCCACCAGCGGCCTGGGCTTCATGGTGCAGTCGGCGGCGCAGTTTCTGGTCACCGACGTAGTGGTGCTGGGCATCCTGCTGATCGCCCTGATCGCCTTCGCTCTGGAAATGAGCCTGCGTGCCCTGCAACGCAAGCTGGTGCCCTGGCATGGGCAGATTCACTGAATTCCATTGTCCACGCCAGCACACTGGCGCCCGATTGAAGAGACCGACATGAGCCTGACCATTACCCCCCTAAGCCCAGCGCTTGGCGCCCAGATCAGCGGCGTGGACCTCAGCCGCGATATCAGTGCAGAAGAGCGCGATGCCATCGAACAGGCACTGCTCCAGCACCAGGTGCTGTTCCTCCGTGATCAGCCGATCAACCCCGAACAGCAGGCGCGCTTTGCCGCACGCTTCGGCGACCTGCACATCCACCCGATTTACCCCAACGTGCCGGACACCCCACAGGTGCTGGTGCTCGACACGGCGGTTACCGATGTGCGCGACAACGCCGTGTGGCACACCGACGTGACCTTTTTGCCGACCCCGGCACTGGGCGCGGTCCTCAGCGCCAAGCAATTGCCTGCTTACGGTGGCGATACCCTTTGGGCCAGCGGCATTGCGGCCTTCGAGGCCTTGTCGGCACCGCTGCGTGAAATGCTGGACGGGCTGACCGCTACCCACGACTTCACCAAGTCGTTCCCGCTGGAGCGCTTTGGCACCACGCCGCAAGACTTGGCGCGCTGGGAGGCCACCCGGCGCAACAACCCGCCACTGTCGCACCCGGTGGTACGCACACATCCGGTGAGCGGGCGCAAGGCGTTGTTCGTCAATGAAGGGTTCACTACACGCATCAATGAACTGAGCGAACTGGAAAGCGACGCGCTGCTGAGGCTGCTGTTCGCCCATGCGACGCGACCGGAGTTCAGCATTCGCTGGCGTTGGCAGGAGCATGACGTGGCGTTCTGGGACAACCGCGTGACCCAGCATTTTGCGGTGGATGACTACCGGCCGAACCGGCGGGTGATGCACCGGGCGACCATCCTTGGGGATGCACCCTTCTAGCGGTTGCCTGTCTGGCCTCTTCGCGGGCTTGCCCGCTCCCACAGGTACAACACAGGTTTCGAAACCGGTGCCGTGCCTGTGGGAGCGGGCAAGCCCGCGAAGAGGCCATGACAGGAGACCTTGGTCAGCGAACCAGGTGCAGGTACTGCATGTGCCGCTCGTACTGGTCGAGGATGTCGTTGATGATCTGCTCCTTGCTGTAGCCCACCAGGTCGTAGTTCTGGCTGCCTTCGCTCAGGTGCACCTCCGCCCGGTAATAGCGGCGGTTCTTCAACTCCTGCGTACCCAGCCCCCCCAAGGCGAACGATGGCGTGAAATAGCCACGCATCTGTACCTGGTAAATGAACGGCTGTTCCTCGCCATGGCCGATCTTCAGGCTGACGTTGTCATGGCTAGGGTCGTCCTGGGTAATCAGTACCAGGCCTTTCTGCTCGAACACTTCACGCACATCGGCAATCGCCGGGCGCACCACATCATCCATGAAGCGGTACACCTCATCACGCGACGGGAAGTGCACTGCCTGGCTCAGGCGCTGGCGCCAGCCGCCACGGCCGCGACGTGACTGGGCGAACGGGGCCAGCGAGTGCATCTGCGCGATCTGCCGCTGCGACTCCAGGTAGAACGCCTTGTGCAGCCCCCACATCATGCACAGCAGAATGAGCGAGAACGGCAGCGACGTCAGCACCACTGCCGATTTCAACGAATCGATGCTGCCAGCGAACAACAGCGCACTGGTGATCAGCGCAGTCATCGCCCCCCAAAAGATACGCAGCCAGTTCGGCCCATCTTCATCAGCGTCACCGCCCTTGGCCGACAAGGTCGACAGCACCACGGTGCCCGAGTCGGCCGAGGTGACGAAGAACACGAAGCTGATGAACACCGTGGTGGCGATCACTGCCTTGCTCCAGGGGTAGGTTTCCAGCAGCAGGTACAGGCTCATCGACGGGTTGTCCAGCGCCGACTGGCCGAGTGCGGTCATGCCGTGGTTGATCACCTGGTCCAGGGCGCTGTTGCCGAATATCGACATCCACGCCAGGGTAAAGCCCAGCGGAATCAGCAGCACGCCAAAGACGAACTCGCGGATGGTACGGCCACGGGAGATGCGGGCGATGAACAGGCCCACGAACGGCGCCCAGGCAATCCACCAGGCCCAGTAGAACACGGTCCAGCCGCCCAGCCAGCCACGGTTTTCACCATAGGCATACACGTCGAAGCTCTTGCGCGGCAACGCACCCAGGTAGTCGCCCAGGTTCTGGATCAGTGTGTTGAACAGGTGCTGGGTAGGCCCGGCGAACAGCACGAACAGCAGTAGCGCACAGGCCAGGAACAGGTTGATATCGCTCATCACCCGCACCCCCTTCTCCACCCCGGCCACGGCTACGGCCACAGCCGCGCCCATCATCAGGGTGATGAGGATCACTTGCACCCACTGGCTGTGGCTGATACCGAACAGGTAGTCCAGGCCGGCGTTCAGATGCAGCACCCCAAAGCCCATGTCGGCGCCCAGCCCGAACACCGTGGCGATGATGCCGAAGCCATCCACCGCATAACCTATAGGGCCGTTGATGCGCTTGCCAATCAGCGGGTACAACGCCGAACGCAGGGCCAGCGGCAGGTTGTGCCGGTAGGCGAAATAGGCCAATGCCATGCCGACGAAGGCGAACACCCCCCACCCATGCAGGCCCCAGTGCAGGAACAGGATCTGCATCGCCTGGCGCCCGGCCTCGACCGTGCCGGCTTCGCCTTGGGGCGGTTGCAGCATGTGGGTCAGCGGTTCGGAGACACAGAAAAAGAACAGCGTGATGCTGATGCCAGCGGCGAACAGCATGCCCGCCCACGACAGGTAGCTGAACTCGGGTTCGTCGTGGTCGGCACCGAGTTTGATCTTGCCGTAGCCAGACAAGGCGGTGACCACCACGAAGACCAGGTACAGCGTCATCGCCAGCATGTAGTACCAGCCGACCGTGTTGGCCGCCCAGTTCTGCGCCGCCAGCAACCAGTCACCTGCGGCTTGCGGGTTGGAGATGACTACCAGGCCAAAGATGAGGATGAAACTCGCCGCAAAGTAGAACACCGGGGGGTTCATGCGGATTTTGCCGTTGGCAGCGGAAGGGTTCGGTGCACTCATAGGGCGTGCACCTCGTCGAATGACGTGAGGTTCGGAATGAACGGGTTCAGCAAAGGAATCCTCCTGTTGAACACCGGCAGCGGACCAGCGTTTTTCATTGAACAAGCGTTCAAGTTAAACATGGATCGGATTTCAATGCGAATTGGGGCGCCAATTGGTGTCGTCCTGTTCCGGCCTCTTCGCGGGTAAACCCGCACCTACATCTGGTACGTCCGTCGTAGGCACGGGCTTGCCCGCGAAGAGGCCGGCACAGGCAATGGCAATGCGGGATCAGTTCTTGTCCTGGCAATCCAGCTGCAAGTTGGCCTGAGTAATGTTGCTTTCAGCCGGCACACTGCGAGTCAGCCACACATTACCGCCAATGGTCGAACCCTTACCGATGGTAATACGCCCAAGCACCGTGGCCCCGGCATAGATCACCACATCGTCCTCAACGATCGGGTGCCGTGGCAGGCCTTTATGCAGCGTACCCGACTCATCGCTGGGGAAACGCTTGGCGCCCAGGGTCACCGCCTGGTAGATGCGCACGCGCTCGCCGATGATCGCGGTTTCACCAATGACCACACCCGTACCATGATCGATGAAGAAGCTCGGGCCGATCTGCGCCCCCGGGTGAATGTCGATACCGGTGGCCGAATGCGCCAGCTCCGAACTGATCCGCGCCAGCAGCGGCAGCCCTGCCTTGTACAGGTGATGCGCCAGCCGGTGGTGGATGATCGCCAGGATGCCCGGGTAGCACAGCAGCACTTCATCGACGCTGCGCGCTGCCGGGTCGCCGTGGTAGGCGGCCAGCACATCAGTGTCGAGCAGAACGCGCAGTTCCGGTAGCGCAGCTGCAAAGCCCTGGATCAGGCTCAGCGCACGGGCGTCGACGCCAGCCAGCTCAGCCTTGCTTTGCCGTGCCGCGTAGCGAAGTTCAAGACGAGCCTGGGCCAGCAAGGCGGTCAGCGCGGCATCCAGGGTGTGGCCAACGTAGAAGTCTTCACTTTCTTCGCGCAGGTCGACTGGCCCCAGGCGCATGGGGAACAGCGCCCCGCACAGTTGCTCCAGAATCTGTCGCATCGCTTCGCGCGACGGCAGCTCGCGCCCGCCCTGCTCGCCAATACTGCGGCCATTACGGGTGCGCCATTGCTCACGGGCCCCGCGCAGGCCAGTGACAATGCTCTGCAACTGCCAATGCGCGGATGAAGGTTGTTCGCTCACGGTTTTCTCCTGCCGTATAGGCCATCTGATTTTGTTGCCAGGCCCGCGAAAGGGCCGAACCTGCCTGCATGCAATCCACTTTACGGCAAATCCGAGGCTTGGAAAAAACAACGCTTTATTCCATCCTGCGCTAAGTCAGGCATAAGCCGCGATGACGGAGTGGGTATCGTCGCCTACCCTCAAAGCAGCCGGCACCTGGCAAAAATCAAAAAAGGGAATATTAAAGTGATTTTTTAGTATTTCCCGGCCTAATCAGCCAACCCTATAGTCGCCACCTCACTACCTAGACAACAAGCGCGGGGCTCTGCCATGTCGAAATTCGCCAAACCGCTACTCAACGCCAGCCTGGCCCTCCTGCTGGGTGCCGGCCTGCTCAGCCAGGCTTTCGCCGGCGAGCAATTGAAGACCATCCAGGAAAAAGGCGTCATCAACGTCGGCCTCGAGGGCACCTACCCGCCATTCAGCTTCCAGGACGAAAACGGCAAACTGACCGGCTTCGAAGTGGAGCTGTCCGAGCTGCTGGCCAAGGAGCTGGGGGTCAAGGCCAAGATCCAGCCGACCAAGTGGGACGGCATCCTCGCCGCGCTGGAATCCAAACGCCTGGATGTAGTGGTCAATCAGGTGACCATTTCCGAGGAGCGCAAGAAAAAGTACGACTTCTCCGAGCCCTACACTGTCTCCGGCATCCAGGCACTGATCCTGAAGAAGAAAGCCGAGCAGTTGAACATCAAGGGCGCACAGGACCTGGCCGGCAAAAAGGTCGGCGTAGGCCTTGGCACCAACTACGAACAGTGGGTGAAGAAGGACGTGCCGCAAGCCGATGTGCGCACCTATGAAGACGACCCAAGCAAGTTTGCTGACCTGCGCAACGGCCGTATCGACGCCATCCTGATCGACCGCCTGGCGGCGCTGGAATACGCGCAAAAAGCCAAGGACACCCAACTTGCCGGCGATGCCTTCTCGCGCCTGGAAAGCGGCGTGGCCATGCGCAAAGGTGAGCCGGAACTGTTGGCAGCCATCAACAAGGCCATCGACAAGCTAAAAGCTGACGGCACGCTGGCCAAGCTGTCCGAGAAGTACTTCGGTGCCGATGTCACCAAATGATCGCTGAAAGCCTGCAACTCGTTGTCGACTCTGCGCCCTTCCTGCTGAAGGGCGCGGGTTATACGGTGCTGCTCAGTGTCGGCGGCATGTTCTTCGGTCTGGTGCTGGGCTTTGCCCTGGCGCTGATGCGGCTGTCGAAGATTCTGCCGCTGAACTGGCTGGCGCGGGTCTACGTGTCGTTCTTCCGCGGCACGCCGCTGCTGGTGCAGCTGTTCGTCATCTATTTCGGCATGCCGCAAATCGGCATCGAGCTGGACCCGATCCCCGCTTCGCTGATCGGCCTGTCGCTGAACATGGCGGCCTATATCTGCGAGATCCTGCGCGCAGCCATTTCCTCGATCGACCGGGGCCAGTGGGAAGCAGCCGCCAGCATCGGCATGACCCGCGTGCAAGCCATGCGCCGGGCGATCCTGCCACAGGCCTTGCGCACCGCGTTGCCACCGCTGGGCAACAGCTTCATCTCGCTGGTAAAGGACACCGCCCTGGCGGCGACCATCCAGGTGCCCGAGCTGTTCCGCCAAGCCCAACTGATTACCGCGCGCACGTTCGAAGTGTTCACCATGTACGTGGCGGTCGCGGTCATCTACTGGGTGCTGTGCAGCATCCTTGCGCACTTCCAGAACCGCATGGAAGCGCGGGTCAACCAGCATGACCAGGAGCATTGAGCATGATTGAAGTCAAAGGCCTGACCAAGCGGTTCAAGGGCCAGACCGTGCTCAACGGTATCGACCTGACCGTGCAGCCCGGTGAAGTGGTGGCCATCATCGGCCCCAGTGGCTCGGGCAAAACCACCTTCCTGCGCTGCCTTAACCTGCTGGAAACCCCCGATGCCGGGCAGATCCAGATCGGCGCCATCAGCATCGATGCCAACCGCCCTTTGGGCGGGCAGCAGGGTGCGATTCGCCGTTTGCGCCAGCAAGCCGGGTTCGTGTTCCAGAACTTCAACCTGTTCCCCCACCGCACCGCCCTGGAGAACGTGATCGAGGGGCCGGTGATCGTCAAGAAAACGCCTCGCGAGCAGGCCATCGAGCTTGGCCGGCGCCTGCTGGCCAAAGTCGGCCTGGCGGGCAAGGAAGACGCCTACCCACGGCGCCTGTCCGGCGGCCAGCAACAACGCGTGGCCATCGCCCGTGCCCTGGCCATGGAACCAGAGGTAATCCTGTTCGACGAACCGACCTCGGCGCTGGACCCGGAGCTGGTCGGTGAAGTACTGGCGACCATCCGCGGCCTGGCCGAGGAAAAGCGCACCATGATCATCGTCACCCACGAGATGAGCTTTGCCCGGGACGTGGCGAACCGGGTGATCTTCTTCGACAAGGGCGTGATCGTGGAGCAGGGCGAGGCCAAGGCCCTGTTTGCAGCGCCGAAGGAAGAGCGTACGCGGCAGTTCTTGCGCAAGTTCCTCGGGACTGCGGCCTCCGAGTAAACCTGTTCCGGCCCATTCGCGGGTAAACCCGCTCCTACAGTGCACAGATCTTGAGGCATGTGTAGGAGCGGGTTTACCCGCGAAGAGACCGGCACGCCCGTAACAAATCGCCCCTTCTATAATTATTCCAAAAAGTTAGTTCATAAAATTTTTATAAATCATTAGGGTATATATACCGGACCACCGGACCAGCACACGTCTGTCGCGATCAGCTGTAGCGACATAACTATTTTGTGAGGTCAGGAATGGTCAGGATCACAATCACCCCAGTGCGGAACGCCAGGGCATTGAGTGCAGCCAAGGAGCGGCACTGATGCCCAGCCAAGCCAACACCCAATTCCATAGCGATTTGGACAGCTCGCCCCCGCTGCTGCCGGCCAAGGTACTGCGCAACGACGCCGAAGCCCTGCAAGCGGCCCGCGAGCTGGCCAAGGTCGCCCGTGAGCAAGCTGCACAGCGCGACCAGCAACGCAAACTGCCCTGGGCCGAAATCGAACTGTTTACCCGAAGCGGTCTGGGCAGCATCAGCGTACCCAAGGCCTACGGTGGTCCCGACGTATCGTTCGCAACCGTCGCCGAAGTGTTCCGCCTGATCAGCGCCGCCGACCCCGCCCTGGGGCAGATCCCGCAGAACCAGTTCGGCATGCTGCAACTGCTGCGCCTGACGGCCAGCGAGGCGCAGCAAGCGCTGATCTTCCGAAGCGTGCTCGACGGCTGGCGCATCGGCAATGCCGGGCCTGAACGTGGCACCAGGGATACCCTCACCCTCAAGGCCCGAATTACGCGCGCCGGCGACAGCTACCGCATAAGTGGCGAGAAGTTCTACTCCACCGGTGCCTTGTTCGCCCATTGGGTGGCGGTAAAAGCCCTCGACGACGAAGGCCGCCAGCGCCTGGCATTCGTGCGCCGGGGAAGCCCGGGGTTGCGCATTGTCGATGACTGGTCCGGGTTCGGCCAGCGCACCACCGCCAGCGGTACCGTGCTGCTGGACCAGGTGCCGGTTGACGCGGAACTGGTGATCGACAACTGGCGCCAGCGCGATATCCCCAACATTCAGGGTGCAGCTTCGCAGCTGATCCAGGCGGCGATCGACGCCGGCATCGCCGAAGCGGCCATCGATGATGCGATCACGTTCGTGCGCGAAAAGTCCCGCCCGTGGATCGAAGCCAATGTCGAGCGGGCTAGCGACGACCCTTATGTGATCGCTGACATCGGCCGCCTGAAGCTTGAACTCCACGCGGCAGAAGCGCTGCTGCGCAAGGCTGCTCGGGTGCTCGACGAGGTCAATGCCGCTCCGATCGATGCCGACGCCGCAGCACGGGCCTCGATCGCAGTGGCGGAGGCCAAGGTGCTGACCACCGAGATTGCCCTGCAGGCCAGCGAAAAGCTGTTCGAGCTGGCCGGCAGCCGCGCCACCCTTGCCGAGTTCAACCTCGACCGCCACTGGCGAAATGCCCGGGTGCACACTCTGCACGACCCGGTGCGCTGGAAGTACCACGCGGTGGGCGCTTACCACCTCAACGGCACCTTGCCTGCACGGCATTCCTGGATCTGATTTGCTGCCTTTGGGGCTGCTGCGCAGCCCTTCGCGGGCTTGCCCGCTGCCACAGGATTGCCACCGCCTGAACTGGCATCACCTCACCTGTGGGAGCGGGCAAGCCCGCGAAGGGCCACGAAGCGGCCCCCCGGAGAACTCCATGACAATCGCTATCATCACCAGCGACGCCCAAGCCCTGGCCGTCGCCGAAGACATCGCCCAGCAACTGCGCCGCGACAGCGCCCTGCGCGACCGCGAGCGCCGCCTGCCGCTGGCCGAACTCGAGCTGTTCACCCGCTCCGGCCTGTGGGCCATCAGTGTGCCCAAAGCCTTCGGCGGTGCCGGCGTGTCCAACGTCACCCTGGCCAAGGTCATCGCCCGTATCGCGCAGGCCGACGGTTCGCTCGGGCAGATTCCGCAGAATCATTTCTACGGTCTGGAAGTGCTGCGGGTAAACGGCAGCCCCGAACAGCAACAGCGCCTGTACGCCGAGGTACTGGCTGGCCGCCGTTTCGGCAATGCCCTGGCCGAGCTGGGCACCAAGACCGCCCACGAGCGCACCACCCGCCTGAGCCGTGACGGCGACGGTTTCCGCATCAACGGGCGCAAGTTCTATTCCACAGGCGCCATCTATGCCCAGCGCATTCCAACCTCGGTCGTGGATGAACAAGGTATACAACAGTTGGCCTTCGTCCCGGCCGACAGCCAGGGGCTGCAGGTGATCGACGACTGGAGCGGCTTCGGCCAGCGCACCACCGGCAGCGGTTCGGTGGTGTTCGATAACGTGTACGTCAGCGCAGCGGACGTGGTGCCGTTCCAGAGCGCCTTCGAGCGCCCCACCCCGGTCGGCCCGCTGGCGCAGATCCTCCATGCCGCCATCGACACCGGCATTGCCCGCGCCGCCTATGAAGACGCCCTGCACTTCGTGCGCACCCGCAGCCGTCCGTGGGTCGACTCCGGCCTGGACAAGGCCACGGATGACCCGCTGACGCTGAAAAGTTTCGGCCATCTGGCGGTCCGCTTGCACGCGGCCGAAGCCCTGCTGGAGCGCGCAGGCGAATACCTCGACCGCGCCCGCGACGACAGCACTGCCGACAATGTGGCCGCCGCCTCCATTGCCGTGGCCGAAGCACGCGCCATCAGCACCGAAATTTCCCTCACCGCCGGTACCACCCTGTTCGAACTGGGCGGCAGCCAGGCAACATTGGCCGAACACAACCTCGACCGCCACTGGCGCAACGCTCGCGTGCACACCCTGCACGATCCGGTGCGCTGGAAGTACCACGCCATCGGCAACTACTACCTCAACGATGCCAACCCGCCACGCCGGGGGACCATCTGATGGCCAAGCAGATTCTGCTCAATGCCTTCAACATGAACTGCATCGGGCACATCAACCACGGTTTGTGGACCCACCCACGGGACACTTCGACCCAGTACAAGACCCTGGACTACTGGACCAACCTGGCACGCCTGCTGGAGCGCGGCCTGTTCGACGGGCTTTTCATTGCCGACATCGTCGGTACCTACGACATCTACGGCCAGTCACTGGACGTCACCCTCAAGGAGTCGATCCAGCTGCCGGTCAACGACCCGCTGCTGCTGGTCTCCGCCATGGCTGCGGTCACTCGTCACCTGGGTTTCGGCCTTACCGCCAACCTCACCTACGAGGCGCCGTACCTGTTCGCCCGGCGCCTTTCCACACTCGACCACCTGAGCAATGGCCGGGTGGGCTGGAACATCGTCACCGGCTACCTCGACAGCGCCGCCCGGGCCATGGGCCTGGCGCAGCAACCCGAGCATGATCGCCGCTACGACCAGGCCGATGAATACCTGCAGGTGTTGTACAAGCTGCTGGAAGGCAGCTGGGCCGATGACGCAGTAGTCGCCGACCGCGAGCATCGCGTCTATGCCTCGCCCGACAAGGTGCGCAAGGTTCAGCATCAGGGCGAGTTCTACAAGGTCGAAGGCTACCACCTGTGCGAGCCCTCACCGCAGCGCACCCCGGTGCTGTTCCAGGCCGGCAGCTCGCAGCGTGGCCTGGCCTTCGCCGGCAACCATGCCGAATGCGTGTTCATCAGTGGCCAGGACAAGGCAGCCACCCGTGCCCAGGTCGACAAGGTTCGCGCGGCCACCCAGGCCGCCGGCCGCGACCCGCAGGCGGTCAAGGTGTTCATGGGCATCACGGTGATCGTTGCGGCCACCGAGCAACTGGCCCAGGCCAAACACGCCGAGTACCTGCGCCACGCCAGCGCCGAAGCGGGGGTCGCGCACTTCGCCGCGTCCACTGGCATCGACTTCGCCGCCTATGAACTGGACCAACCCATTGCCTTCAGCCAGGGCAACGCCATCCAGTCAGCCACGCGCCAGTTGCAAGACAACGCCTGGACCCGCCGGCGCCTGTTGCAACAGCACGCCCTGGGCGGCCGCTACGTAACCCTGGTCGGCGCGCCTGAGCAGGTGGCCGAACAGTTGATCGCGTGGATCGATGAAACCGGCTTGGACGGTTTCAACCTGACCCGCACCGTCACCCCGGAGAGCTTCGAGGACTTCATCGAGCTGGTCATCCCGCAACTTCAGCAGCGTGGCCGTTACAAGACTGCCTACACCGAAGGCACCCTGCGCGAAAAACTGTTCCAGGCCGACCGCCCTCACTTACCCGCCGACCATCCTGGCTCGGCTTACCGCTTTACCCCTGCCCCGACTGGAGCCCTGCACCATGCTTGAGAAACTGTTCCGGCCCGTCGCGGCCATTGCCATCACCCTCGGCCTGTGCGCCGGTGCCCTTGCTGCCGAGCCGTTGAAGATCGGTACCACCTCGGCCTTTGCCATTCCGCTGGAAGCCGCGGTGGAAGAAGCCCACAAGCGAGGCCTGGAAGTGAAGCTGATCGAGTTCAGCGACTGGATTGCGCCCAATGTCAGCCTCAACAGCGGCGACATCGACGCGAACTACTTCCAGCACATCCCGTTCCTGGAAAACGCCAAGGCTGCTGCAGGCTTCAACCTCGTGCCTTACGCTCCGGGCATCATCAACAACGTTGGCCTGTACTCAAAAAAGTACAAAAGCTTTGCCGAGCTGCCTGAAGGCGCCAGCGTGGCCATCGCCAACGACCCGATCAACAGCGGCCGTGGCCTGCTGCTGCTGGCCAAGGCCGGGTTGATCACCCTGAAGCCCGGCGTGGGCTACAAGGCCACCGAGGATGACATCGTCGCCAACCCTAAAAAGCTCAAGATCCTTCAGGTCGAGGCGGTGCAACTGGTACGTGCCTACGACGACGCAGACCTGGTGCAGGGTTACCCGGCCTACATCCGCCTGGCCAATACCTTCGATGCCACCTCGGCGTTGCTGTTCGACGGGCTGGAAAACAAGGAGTACGTGATCCAGTTCGTCATCCGCCCGCAAAGCAAGGACGATCCACGCCTGGCCAAGTTCGTCGACATCTACCAGCATTCGCCAGCGGTGCGCGCTGCGTTGAACAAAGCTCACGGCAAGCTCTACCAAGCCGGCTGGGAAGGCTGAAATGAGCCAGGCCAACGCGCTCAGGGCGCCCACACCCCAAGCACTGCCGCCAATGGCCAGAGAACAGGCCCTGCGCCCCGAGGTCAATGAAGCCCACGTGCGCTTCATCGGCCTGGGCAAGACCTACCCGGGCCAGGCGCAACCGGCGTTGCAAGGCATCGACTTGAACATCCGCCATGGCGAGATCTTCGGCATCATCGGCCGCAGCGGCGCCGGTAAGTCATCACTGCTGCGCACCATCAACCGCCTGGAGCAACCCAGCCAGGGCCGCGTATTGATCGACCGGGTGGATATCGCGCTTTTCGATGAGGACCACCTTGTGGCCCTGCGCCGGCGCATCGGCATGATCTTCCAGCACTTCAACCTGATGTCGGCCAAGACCGTGTGGCAGAACGTCGAATTGCCTTTGAAAGTCGCCGGCGTGCCCAAGGCCGAGCGCCAGCGCAAAGTGCGCGAATTGCTGGAACTGGTCGGCCTGCAGGAAAAACATCACGTGTACCCGGCGCAACTGTCCGGCGGGCAGAAACAGCGCGTGGGCATTGCCCGGGCACTGGTGCACAACCCCGAGATCCTGCTGTGCGACGAGGCCACCTCGGCGCTGGACCCGGAAACCACCGCCTCAATCCTGGAGCTGCTGCGCGATATCAACCAGCGCCTGGGCCTGACCATCGTGCTGATCACCCACGAAATGGCGGTGATTCGCGACATCTGTCACCGGGTAGTGGTGCTGGAACGCGGCGCAGTGGTCGAGCAGGGCGAGGTCTGGCGGGTGTTTGGCTCACCCCGTCACGAGGTTACCCGCACCCTGCTCGCCCATTTGCAGGCCAAGCTACCCGCCGCACTGCAAGCCAGCCTCCAGGCCCGCCCGGCGAGCGGCAACAGCGCCGTAGTGCTGAAACTGACGGTGCTCGGCGAGCCAGAGCTGTCTGCCCTGTTCAACGACCTGGGCGGGCGTGTGCGTCTGCTGCAGGGCGGCGTGGAAACCATCGGCGAACATGCCTTGGGGCAACTCATCCTCTCGGTGCAACACTCGCCGCACGACACCCATCAATTGCTGGAACGTGCCCGCCGTTGGGCCGAGGACGTGGAGGTATTGGGCCATGTGGATTGATCGCCTGCTGGAAGGCTTGCTGGATACGCTGCTGATGGTTGGGGTTTCGTCACTGATCGCCCTGCTGGTGGGTGTACCCATGGCGGTGCTGCTGGTCACCAGCGACAAGGGCGGGATCTTCGAGGCGCGGCTGCTGAACCGGGTGCTGGGCGCCTTCGTCAACCTGTTCCGCTCGATTCCGTTTCTGATCCTGATGGTTGCGCTGATTCCTTTCACCCGCCTGGTGGTGGGTACCACTTATGGTGTGTGGGCGGCCGTGGTGCCGCTGACCATTGCCGCCACACCGTTCTTTGCGCGGATTGCCGAGGTCAGCCTGCGTGAAGTCGACCATGGTCTGGTGGAAGCCGCACAGGCCATGGGCTGCCGGCGCAGGCACATCATCTGGCACGTACTGTTGCCCGAGGCGCTGCCGGGGATCGTCGGGGGCTTCACCATTACCTTGGTGACCTTGATCAACTCGTCGGCGATGGCCGGGGCGATTGGTGCCGGCGGGCTTGGGGATATCGCCTATCGGTATGGCTACCAGCGTTTCGACAGCCAGATCATGCTGACCGTGATCGCCATGCTGGTAGCGTTAGTGGCGTTGATCCAACTGGGCGGGGACCGCCTGGCGAAGGGTTTGAACAAGCGCTGAAATCCAGGGCTGCGTTGCAGCCCGCTCTCAATCCCAGCGAAGATCCTCAGCCGGCACTGGCCGCCCGAACCAGTACCCTTGACCCAACTGGCACTCCTCCTGCAACAGGAAGCTGGCCTGCTCCGCCTGCTCGATGCCCTCGGCATGCACCTGCATACCCATGCTACGGGCCAAGGCGATGATCACCCGCACGATGGCGATGTCGTCTTCATCCACTGGCAACCCAGCCACAAATCCTTGGTCGATTTTCAGCTTCTGCACCGGCAAACGCTTGAGCCGCAGCAGTGACGAATACCCGGTGCCAAAGTCGTCGATGGCCAGGGTCACCCCCAGTTCGCGCAAGCGGTGCAGTTGCTCCAGCGCCACCTCAGGGTCTTCCATCACCGCGCTTTCGGTCACTTCCAGCTCCAGCAAGGCCGGGGCGAGGCCGGTGTCGTGCAGCACTTCGGCTACCTGCCGATACAGCTCATGCTGGCCAAACAGGCGACTGGAGATGTTCACCCCCACAAATGTCAGCTGCCGGCCTTGAGCCTGCCACTGCACCATTTGCCGACAGGCCTGTTGCAGCACCCAGGCATCGATCTCGGCAATCAGGCCGGTGCGTTCGGCAATCGGGATGAACTCGCCCGGCGGTACCAGGCCGCGCCTGGGGTGCTGCCAGCGCACCAGCGTCTCGACCCCGACCTGTCGGCCTGACGCCAGGTCGTGTACCGGCTGGAAGTACACCCGCAGTTCATCCTGCTCCAGGGCCCGACGCAATTCAGCGGCGGTCTCGACCCGATGCTGTGCATGGGCGGTCAGCTCTTCGGTGTACAGCGCATAGCAGGCCCGCCCGTTGCTTTTGGCCTTGTACAACGCCGAGTCGGCATTGCGCAGCAATTGCTCGGCACCCAAGGCATCGCTGGGGTAAAGGCTGATTCCGACGCTGGCGCTGATGAACAGACGGTTGCCCTCGAACTGAAACGGCTCACGCATACGCTCGATGATGCACTGCGCCAGCTTGCCCGCCTGGCCGACCTGCTGGCAGTTCTCGACCAGCACGCCGAATTCGTCGCCGCCCAGACGCGCAAGGGTCAAACCGTTACCCAACACCTCCCCCAGACGCTCGCCCACCAGCTTCAGCAACTGGTCGCCAATGGTATGGCCCAGGCCGTCGTTTATGCTCTGGAAGTGATCCAGGTCCAGCAGCAACAAGGCGCAACCGCGCTTGTTGGCCTGCGCCGCCGCCAATGCCTGCTCCACCCGGTCGGTAAACAGCAGGCGGTTGGGCAGGCCAGTCAGCGGGTCGTGGTGGGCCAGATAGGCAAGTTCCTGTTCCGAATGCTTGATGGCGCTGATGTCACTGAACACCGCCACGTAATGGCTGAGCTCACCTTCGTCGTCGCGAATGGCGCAAATAGTCTGCCACTGCGGGTAGATCTCGCCGCTTTTGCGCCGATTCCAGATTTCACCGCTCCACTCGCCCTTCTCGGCCAGGGTGGCGAAAACCTCCTGGTAGAAGGCCAGGCCATGGTGGCCGGACTTGAACTTGCTCGGGCGCTGGCCGATGACCTCATCCTGCTGGTAGCCGGTGATGCGCATGAAGGCACGATTGACGTGCACGATCAGGCCTTGGCGGTCGGTCACCAGCACACCTTCGAGGGTACTGTCGAACACCGCGGCAGCCATGCGCAGCCGTTCACGGTCTTCACAACGCAAACGCGCGCCATGGCCGATGAAATTGAGCAGGCGCACGCGCGACACATAGATCAGCAAGGCACTGAGCAGCACCCAGACCACCACGTTGATCTGCCGCCCCACGGTCAGTGCCAAGGGATCGTCAGTCATGCTGTGCAGCATCACCTCCGCCAGCGCAAGCCAGAGGATCGAGAGCACCACATATAGCGCAGCCATGCGCAAGGCGTCGCGAACGGAAACAGACATGTCGGGTGGGAAAGGCCATCAAAAAGGAGTGGGCATTATAAAGGCTGAAACATGTCGTGACCTCCTATCTCAACGGTTGACTGGTTTTATTTCCCCGCCAAGGGATAATCAGCCCTTCCCCCTGCATTTCGAGGGTATTTGCACCTATGTGGTATAACGGCCTGCTCGACCTGTCGGCCTGGCAACTGGTCGGCATCACTCTGTTGATGACCCACGTGACCATTGTCAGCGTCACGGTCTACCTGCATCGCTACTCCGCGCACCGGGCCCTGGAGCTCAACGGCGCGCTCAAGCACTTCTTCCGCTTCTGGCTGTGGCTGACCACGGCGCAGAACACCCGTGAGTGGACCGCCGTCCACCGCAAGCACCACGCCAAGTGCGAAACCCCCGACGACCCGCACAGCCCGGTGTACAAGGGCCTGGGCACAGTGCTGCGCAAAGGTGCCGAGCTGTACCGTGAAGAGGCGCGCAACCCCGAAACCTTGCGCATCTATGGCAAGAACTGCCCGGATGACTGGATCGAGCGCAACCTGTACTCGCGTTACAAACTGGGCGGTATCGCACTGATGGCGGTGATCGACCTGCTGCTGTTCGGCACCCTGGGCATCACCATCTGGGCGGTGCAGATGATGTGGATTCCGTTCTGGGCCGCCGGGGTGGTCAACGGCCTGGGCCATGCCCTGGGCTATCGCAACTTCGAATGCCGCGACGCCGCCACCAACCTGGTGCCCTGGGGCATCGTCATCGGCGGTGAAGAACTGCACAACAACCACCACACCTACCCCAACTCGGCCAAGCTCTCGGTCAAACGCTGGGAGTTCGACATGGGCTGGGCGTGGATCCGCCTGTTCTGCCTGCTGCGTCTGGCCAAGGTGCAGCGCGTGGCGCCCATCGCCCACCGGGTGGCCGGCAAGGCCAGCCTGGACATGGACACCGCCATGGCCATCCTCAACAACCGCTTCCAGATCATGGCCCAGTACCGCAAGCTGGTGATCGGCCCGCTGGTGAAACAGGAACTGGCCCGTGTCGATGCGTCGGTGCGCCACCGCTTCCGCCGTGCCAAGCGGCTGCTGTCTCGCGAAACCAGCCTCCTGGAAGACCGCCACCACGTGCGCATCGAGTCCATGCTCGCGCATAGCCAGGCACTGAAAACCATCTACGAAAAGCGCCTGGCCCTGCAGCAGATCTGGGCGCGCACCAGTGCTAACGGCCACGACATGCTGGCAGCCATGAAAGACTGGGTACATGAGGCCGAAACCAGCGGCATCCAGGCACTGCGCGACTTCGCGGCACAACTCAAGACTTACTCGCTGCGCCCGACCGGCGCCTGACCGCCGTTGATCGGCACGCCCCCCAGCGGGGCGTGCCATTCGGAACTTCGCCCTCACCTCTCCACTCGAATCCGGAATATCGCCTGCGTGGCGGGCCGGATGCTGGCCGCACGCTTTCACGTTGAGACCTGCTCCGTGCACATGGCCAAGAACATTCCCACGATTTTCCCCGGCACCCCTCCTCCCGAAGCCGCCCAGACTTTACTGGCGTTACTCCACGCCCAAGGTGAGGTTGCCCGCCTGAGTGAGCGTGATCAGCTGTTCAGCTCGTTGCTCGACAGCGTCAACGCAGTGCTCTGGGCCTTCGACTGGGAAACCCGTCAGGTGCTGTACGTGAGCCCAGCCTACGAGCGCATCTTCGGCCGCCCGGTCAGCCTGGTGCTGGCTGACTACAACGAATGGCGTGACAGCATCTACCCCGACGACCTCGAGTTCGCCGAACGTAGCCTGGCCCAGGTACTGCTCAAGGGCGCGGTGGAAGACCGCGAGTACCGCATCCTCAATGCCGATGGGCAACTGCGCTGGCTGAGCGACAAGTGCTACATCAACCAGCAGCACGATGGCGACCGGGTAATCATTGTCGGTATCGCCGAAGACATCACCGAGAAGAAGCAGCTTGAAGGCGAACTGCAGCGCCTGGCCACCACCGACGTGCTGACCCAGAGCAGTAACCGCAGGCACTTTTTCGAATGTGCTCAGCAAGCCTTCGACAGTGCACGCGCGGACGGTACACCGCTGGCTTTCCTGCTGTTGGATATCGACGACTTCAAACGCATCAATGACAGCTATGGCCACCAGGAAGGCGACCAGGTGCTGCAACACATCGCCGACAGCGGCAAGGCCGTGCTACGCCGGGGCGACCTGTTCGGACGCATTGGCGGCGAAGAATTTGCGGCGGTGTTTCCGGGCTGCAACGCCCAGGTCGCGGAGCAGATTGCCGAGCGCTTGCAACGGCAGATTCAGCACTTGAGCTTCAGCCATGGCCAGCAGACGTACGGGGTGACGGTGAGCCAGGGGTTGACCGGGCTGACCGATGAGGATGTGGCGCTGGACAGCCTGTATGCGCGGGCCGATGCGGCAATGTACCAGGCCAAGCGGCAGGGCAAGAACCAGATAGTCCGCGGCTGATCAGGCGGCACGGGGCAGGACTCCGGCGTTGGCCGGTATTCGCGGGGCCGGCGCCATACAAGCGGGCAAGCCCACGACGGCCCCAGAATCTCAGCTGGAAACCTCGGCCCCTGCCACCGGCGGATCTTCCTGCGGCTTTACTTCCGGGTTCTCCACCTTGCGCAACCGCCTCAGCTCCGGCAGGCCAAGCTTGAGCAGGCGCGCCGTCTTGCCGCTGGCCACCTTCTCCAGCCCCTGCTCAGCCGGCAGCCGCGACAACTGCCCAGCCAGGTTCATGGCCAGGATCTCCCGCGAGTAAACGCCACCGCCCAACTGGTATATCGCAGCGATCAACTCGCGCAGTGCCAGCGGCAAACGCCAGCGAGTACGCAGCGCCGAGCCGAACGCCGCACCAAACTCTTCCAGCGATTGCTGCACATTGCGCTCGTCCAGATCTCCCCCGGCCAAGCGCCACTCTTGCAGGCAGCGCAACACCGCCAGGTCGCCCAGGCAATGCAGCAAGCCAGCGCAATAACAACGTCCCTCGTCCAGCTCGAGCATACGCGCCAAGGTGCGGCCATATTCGGCAGTGTGCAGTGACAGGTCCCAGTAACGGGTCGCGTGCTCCGCCAACAGTGGGTCACTGAGGCGTGCGCTGCGCTTGAGGGTCATGCCCAGGATCAGGTTCATGCTTTGGGTACTGCCAAGCTTGTTCAGGGCCTGCAGCAACGTCTGCACCGGGGCATCACGGTGCAATGCCGCACTATTGGCGGCAGCGATCAGCACCGCCGTGACTTGCGGGTCGTTACGCACTTCCTCTTCGAGCACCCTGAGGTTCAGGCCCTGGGGGTTCAGCGCTCGATTGATCGCTACCTGCACATCGGCCAACAGCGGCCCGCCATCGGCGGTAGCGCGGCGCTGCTCAAGATAGGCTGGCAGGCTGGCTCCCGCCTGCAACGCCGGTATCGGGCAGGCAATCTCCTCGCCAACGGCCAGCAGCAACTCTTGCAGGCGCTTGCGCAGGTTATCCAGGTTCAGCGGCTTGCTCAGGTAAGCCGTGGGGTGCAGGGGCAGCGCTTCGCGCACACTGGCGCTGTCATTGCGGTTACTCATGAGAATGAACGGCACCCCTGGCCCTTTGGCGCGCACCTTGCGCAGCAGGTCGAGGCCGTCGACACCGGCCAGCTCGCGGGCAGCGATGATCAGGTCAGGCTTGCTGGACAAGGCACTGAGTGCCTGCGAGCCATCCGCGCATACCTGCAGGCGGGCGTCACAGCGCACGCTGAGCAGCATCTCGCTGAGCATGTCCCGTACCCAAGGATCGCCTTCGACAATCAGTACGCTTGGTGGGGTGGGGGCTGCAGCGCTCATCGCCAACTACTCCTGAATAGCCTGACACACAGTCCGTCGCAGCTTCCAAAGCCAGTCCTCCGATAACCATAGCGCCACATGGCTTATCTGGGCATAAAAAAACCCGCCTAGGCGGGTTTTTTCTGAAGCGCGTCACATCAGGCGATTTCAGCGAAGCACTCTTCGATGATGGCCAGGCCCTTGTCCAGCAGCGCGTCTTCGGCGGTCAGCGGAACCAGGATACGCAGGACGTTGCCGTAGGTGCCGCAAGACAGCAGGATCAGACCCTTTTCACGAGCCTTGGCGACAACCTGGCCAACAGCAGCAGCGTTCGGGGTGTGAGTGCCCTTCTCGAAGACTTCGACGGCAATCATCGAGCCCAGACCACGGACGTCGCCGATGATCGGGTACTTCTTCTGGATTTCGCGCAGGCCAGCGGTCAGGCGCTCACCCACAGCCTTGCTGCGGTCCAGCAGTTTTTCTTCCTCGAACACTTCGATCACGGCCAGGGCCGCGGCGCAAGCGATCGGCGAACCCGCGTAGGTACCGCCCAGGCCGCCAGGAGCGATGGCGTCCATGTATTCGGCCTTGCCGCACACACCGGCCAGCGGGAAGCCGCCAGCGATGGATTTGGCGAAGGTGGTCAGGTCAGGCGCAACGCCCATCTGTTCCATGGCGAAGAAGGTGCCGGTACGGCCAGCGCCGGTTTGTACTTCGTCGGCGATCAGCAGGATGCCGTGCTGGTCGCACAGGGCGCGCAGGCGTTTCATCAGCTCTTTCGGCGCTGGCAGGAAGCCGCCTTCGCCTTGCACTGGCTCGAGGATGATTGCGGCGATGTCGCGCGGCTCGGCGTCGTTCTTGAAAATGCGCTCGACCGAGGCGATGGCGTCGTCAACGCTGATACCGTGCAGTTCGCTCGGGAACAGGGCGCGGAAGATGCCGCCTGGCATCAGGCCCATGCCAGCGGAGTACGGCACGACCTTGCCGGTCAGGCCCAGGGTCATCATGGTACGGCCGTGATAACCGCCGGTGAAGGCGATGACGCCAGCGCGGCCAGTGGCAGCACGGGCGATCTTGACGGCGTTTTCAACGGCTTCGGAGCCGGTGGTGACCAGCAGGGTCTTCTTGTCGAAGTCGCCTGGGACCAGCTTGTTGATCTTTTCGCACAGCTCTACGTAGGGTTCGTAAGCCAGCACCTGGAAGCAGGTGTGGCTGACCTTGGTCAGCTGCTCTTGCACGGCTGCAACCACTTTCGGGTGCAGGTGGCCGGTGTTCAGTACTGCGATGCCGCCAGCGAAGTCGATCAGTTCGCGGCCTTCAACGTCGATCACGGTCGAGTTCTTCGCGGTGTCGACGAAGATCGGGTGGATCTGGCCGACGCCACGTGGGACGGCAGCTACACGACGTTGCATCAAGGATTCGTTGGTTTTGCTCATAATGCCCTCATTGCGCCGACAGGAATGGCGCTTTTATTCGGGGGCGGCTGGGAGTGCTCGCGAACAGTATTCGTTGATCGACTGTCGTGAACGCCCTGGCCACCAGGTACTGCAATGTAAAAAAGGCCAGCGAGACGTCGCTCTCGCGCCCCGCTGGCAGAGGTAAAGCCTTTACCGTGCTATCAGACGCTGATGCACAGGTATTTGATTTCGAGGTAGTCCTCGATACCGTACTTGGAACCTTCGCGGCCCAGGCCCGAAGCCTTGATACCACCGAACGGCGCCACTTCGTTGGAGATCAGGCCGGTGTTGATACCCACCATGCCGTACTCCAGGGCTTCGGCGACACGGAACACACGGCTCATGTCACGGGCGTAGAAGTACGAGGCCAGGCCGAACTCGGTGTCGTTGGACATGGCGATGACTTCGGCTTCGTCTTTGAAGCGGAAGAGCGGCGCCAGTGGGCCGAACGTCTCTTCCTTGGCGACAGCAGCGGTCTTCGGTACGTCAACCAGGATGGTCGGCTCGAAGAAGTTGCCTTCGATCAGCTTGCCACCGGACAGCACTTTGGCGCCTTTGCTGACGGCGTCCTCGATGTGTTCCTGGACCTTGGCGACAGCCTTGCCATCGATCAGCGGGCCAGTGGTGGTGCCTTCTTCCAGGCCGTTACCGATCTTCAGCTTGGCAACTGCAGCGGCCAGCTTCTGGGCGAACGCGTCGTAGACGCCGTCCTGCACGTAGATACGGTTGGCGCAGACGCAGGTCTGGCCGTTGTTACGGTACTTGGAGATGATCGCGCCCTCGACCGCCTTGTCCAGGTCGGCGTCGTCGAACACGATGAACGGGGCGTTGCCACCCAGCTCCAGGGAAACCTTCTTGATGTCCTTGGCGCATTCTTCCATCAGCTGGCGACCGATTTCGGTCGAGCCGGTGAAGGACAGCTTGCGTACCAGGGAGTTGCCGGTCAGTTCGCCGCCAACTTCGCCGGCGCTGCCGGTAACCACACTCAGCACGCCAGCCGGGATGCCGGCACGGTGGGCCAGCTCGACCAGCGCCAGAGCGGAGTATGGGGTTTGCGAAGCCGGCTTGAGGACCATGGTGCAGCCAGCGGCCAGGGCCGGGCCGGCTTTACGGGTGATCATGGCGGCCGGGAAGTTCCACGGGGTGATGGCCGCGGTAACGCCGATTGGCTGCTTGATGACAATCAGGCGCTTGTCTGGCTGGTGGCCCGGGATGGTGTCACCGTAGATGCGCTTGGCTTCTTCGGCGAACCACTCGATGAACGAGGCAGCGTAGGCGATTTCGCCCTTGGCTTCGGCCAGCGGCTTGCCCTGTTCGGTGGTCATCAGGCGAGCCAGGTCGTCCTGGTTCTCGATCATCAGTTCGAACCAGCGACGCAGCTTGGCCGAGCGCTCTTTCGCAGTCAGGGCACGCCATGCCGGCAGGGCCTTGTCGGCGGCTTCGATGGCGCGGCGGGTTTCCGCAGTGCCCATCTTCGGCACGGTACCGATGACTTCGCCGGTGGCCGGGTTGGTCACCTTGATGGTCTGGCCGTTGTCCGCATCCAGCCACTCACCATTGATATAGGCTTGCTGGCGGAACAACTGAGCGTCTTTGAGCTGCATGTCGGCTTCCCGAATTGTTGATTGTTGAAAAGCGCCCAAGGCAGGGCATCGAGCGTTTGAAATCTCAAACGAATGCTAAGCGGCTGCTGGGGTGTTGGACAATAGGCTGTTCGAAAAAAAGAACGAATGGTTGAACAGCCCATCTGAAATCGCCCGCAGAATGGCCGCTGAAGGGTAGACGATGCTGCGGCCGGACGCGGGGCGAAGCCAAAATTCGTTTCATTGCTTGTCATGGCCAATTTACTCCGCCCTGATGCTGGGCTGAAACGATGATGCTGTCGTTATCGGCGCCGTAATCGATGGCATTGACGTGCGCCCAGTTCCGGCCGGTACCTCCCGACCAACCGTTGTTCATTTCCGATCTGTATTGTCGTGTATCCGTCCCACAGGGATCTGCACAGCCAACACGGTAAAAACAGCTACAGATCAAGGCGATGGACGTCAACGACACAGATGGGTATCATGCGTGCGCGTTGCACTCGTAGCTCAGCTGGATAGAGTACTGCCCTCCGAAGGCAGGGGTCGTGGGTTCGAATCCCGCCGAGTGCGCCATATCAAGAAAGCCCTGGGCCTGAGCCCGGGGCTTTTTCGTTTGTGCGCCATGTCACCTTTCTGGTACTCCCGTGCCACGGGTCATTGATGTTAGCGTGGGCGTCTTCCCGTTCTCCGAACGGGTAACCCATAACAATGATTGGCGAAGGAATGCGCACAACCATGCAGTTGAAAAAACTCACCGCCACCACCCTGTTGCTGGCCAGCATCGGCCTGTTCACCCAGCCTGCCCAGGCCAACCTCACCCAGCAGCAGTCCGCAGCTATCGTCAAAGCCTTCGACGGCAGTGACCCAAGCGACTTCAAGCAATTCCTCGGCAAGCTCAAAGGCAGCGACCTGGGCAAGGCCGACAACCTCGAGGCAACCGTCGACGCCTACCTGGCCAACAAGCCACTGGCCGCCGGGCAACAAGACGAGATCAACCGCCTGCTCGGCCTGTATACCCGCATCAAGTATGGCAAGGCCGCTACAGAAACCCTGCGTGAACTGGTAGCCATCCCCACCTTCAACGTCGAGGGTATGCCGCAGTACGAAAACCCTGAATTCCTCAAGATCGCCGACAGGATCAAGGCCTTGGCCGACAGCTTCGGCCTGGCCTTCCGCAACATCGACAACCGGGTGTACGAGATCTCGCTGGGCAGCGGGAAGGAAGTGATCGGCATCCATGCCCACGCTGACGTCGTGCCGGTCAACCCGGACAACTGGAAGCTGGCCGATGGTACGCGCCTGGACCCGTTCAAGGTCACCCTGGTGGGTGACCGCATGTACGGCCGCGGCACCGAGGACGACAAGAACGGCATCGTGGTGGCGATGTACGCGCTGAAAGTGGCCAAGGATGAAAACCTGCCGCTCGCCCGGCAGTTCAAACTGCTGATCGACACCACCGAAGAAACCAGCGGTGATGCCATCCCCTACTACTTCGAGCGCAACCCTACGCCCGAATACAACCTGGCCCTCGACGGCGGCTACCCGGTAGTGATTGCCGAGAAAGGCTACGGCACGGTCATGGCCAGCTTCAATAAGCGCCCAGCCAGCGGCAAAGGTGCCGAGATCGTCAACCTGACCGGTGGCCTGGCTACCAACCAGATCCCGACAACTTCGGTAGCGACCCTGATTTCTGACAACCCGGCACAGCTGACCAAGCACCTGCAGCAAGCCGGCGCCAAATACGTGAAGCAGCATGGAAGCGACTTCAGCATCGACGCCAAGGCCGACGGCAAGCAGGTGTTGCTCACCGTTACCGGTGTTTCCGCACACTCTTCGGAGCCGGAATCCGGCATCAACCCGGTGGCGCGTATGCTCGACTTCATCAATGGCCTCGGCCAGCAGGTGCCGCTCAAGCACAACCACTTTACCGACGCTGCCCGCTACGCCGCCGACAACTGGGGCCTGGACTACCTGGGCAACAAGCTCGGCGTTGCCTTCAAGGACCCGTTCATGGGCCCGCTGACCACCTCGCTGACCTTTGTCGGGGTGGATGACAAAGGCTTGAAACTGGCGGTAAACCTGCGCATTCCCAAGGGGAAGCCGATCGCCACGATCAAGGACGAACTGGCCGACAAACTGGGCAAATGGACCCGGCAAAGCAACACCTCGGTGGCGTTCGATTACAGCCTGGACGAGCCGATGTACCGCAACCCCGAAGGCGAATGGGTCAAGGCCCTGCTCGCTGTGGCCACGGAAAACCTGGGCATGAAGCATGAGTTTGGTACCTCGGCCGGCGCGACCTCGGTGCACGATCTTCCCAACGGTGTGCAATTTGGCCTGGCCATGCCGGACGTGAAGTACACCGGGCACAACGACAACGAGTTCAAGACCGTGGAACAGTTCATGCTGGACCTGCAGGTAGTGAGCGAGATGGTGGCGCGGATCGGGCAGATGCCAAAACTCTGATTGGCTGCACCGGCCTCTTCGCGGGTAAAGCCGAGAAGAGGCCGGCACAAGCAACCACCCATGACGTTTTTCAATCGCCTCCATGCCGTTTCCTGCATTGCCGTGCAGAGCGCCGTACCGGATGCTTTAGTTAAACCGAGACAGCGTTTTTTCACCCGCAGAGGCCCGTATGAAGAACGTCGAACAAATCCTCAAGACCAAGTCCCAGCACCAGACCGTGTACACCATCGGCCCGGATGACTCGGTGCTCGACGCCCTGAAACTGCTGGCGGAGAAAAACGTCGGTGCACTGCCCGTGGTCGAGGGTGGCCAGGTGGTGGGTATCGTCAGTGAACGGGACTATGCGCGAAAACTGGTCCTCAAGGGCCGCTCTTCCGCCGCCACGCCGGTACGCGAAATCATGAGCGCACCGGTGGTCACCGTGGAGCCCAAGCAAAAGCTCGATTTCTGCATGAACCTGATGACCGACCGGCACCTGCGTCACCTGCCGGTGGTCGACAACGGCAGATTGCTCGGCCTGCTGTCGATCGGCGACCTGGTCAAGGAAACCATTGACGAACAGGCGAGCCTGATCAAGCAAATGGAGCAGTACATCCGCGGCGAATGAAGCGCCTCAATGGTAGGCGCGCTCCAGTTCGTCCAGCTGATGGTCGAAGCTACGCAAGCGCGCCGACCAGGTGTACACCAGCACTTCCAGGTCACGGTTGAGTACTGCCGTATTGCCGTGGCCGCTGTGCGTGGGCTCGCCGAGGTCCAGCTGGTAGCGTTCGCGGGCCATCGCCTGGGCCACGCTGGACAGATCGCGAGCGTTGGCCAGCCAGTGGTGATGACGGTCATGGATTTCGCGGTCGAGCACCCGGCACTGGCGCTTCAGCGCATCCAGGCTCTGCTCCAGCGGAGTGCCCCTGAGCTCGCCCATGACCTCTTCGAAGGTACGCCCCGAATGCCAGTAGCTGCCCCAGAAATAACGGTCGAAGACCGTCTCGACGCGGCGTAGCGCAACCTTGGTGTTCCAGATGGTCAGCAGCGTTCGCCCCTGCACCACTTCGCGCTTGTTCAGGCGCAGCTGCTGCCAGGCGATCCATGTCAGCGCCACCAGTGCAACCGCTACAGTGACTGCGGCAGCGGCGTACAGGAAATGCACGGCCTGGTTCATCTGTTGCGTCTGTCTGATGCCATAGAAGTAACTGGCCGTCAGGGTGCCCAGGATCGTCACGGAACACCAGAAACCTGGTGCGTAGGGATCTTTCATCGCGCTATCCCCTTATTGTTTTCCTGAGCATAGCAACGGCCGATCACTCGTCAGGTGCCGCTCGGCGCTTTATTTTCGGGGGCGGCGCAACGCTTCGTTGAGTTGATCGAAGGGCACGGCCCAATCGGAATCTTCAATGATGCTGTCCTTGAGAAATGCCCGCTGAGAGTCGTTCCAGAACGGCGCGTCCACCAGCTTGATTTCGTTCTTCAGCGGGGAATGGCTGGTGATGAACTGATCGATACTCGTGGGATCGTCGGGCAAGCCCAGCTGCTTGAACAGGTCGGCAAAGGGATGGATCGGCGCTTCCATGGTTCCTCCTGAGCGCCAGGCAAGCCGTCCACGACGCCCGCCTGGCATTGGTTTGAAGACATCAGCACAGCTCGCGCACTTCGGCGTGCGGCACCAGTTTCATGTACTGCTCCATGCTCATGTGAATCAGGTGATCGTGGTCACCCGCCTCCAGGTAGACATCGCCTTGGCGGGTAAGACTCGGGTCGAGCAGCATTTTTATCTGGTAGGCATCGCCAAGGGCCGGCACGGCACCGCGCTCGCAGTCGTTGAACAGGCTCGGCAGACCGCTTTCACGGGTCAGATGCCACGCCCCGGACATACGCACCTTGGTCATGTCCAAGTGCCGGTTGGCCGGTAGCACGGCCATGATGTAGTTGCCATGACGGTCATCGAGCATCACCGACTTGGCGACCCGCTCGGCGGGCACGCCGGCCGTTCGGGCCGACTCCAGGCTGGTGGCCGAATGTGGGTGGGGAATAATGTCGTAGTCGCAGTTGGCCTTGTCCAGGCGGGCCTGCAGGGTCTTTGCCATACGCATGATGCACCTCCGGTTTCCCCCCCCAATCTCCAATTTTAGGCCGGGTACGGGTGGGCGGGGCTAAACTTGTGTAATACGCGCAAATGAGGTGACGACAGGTGATCGCCCGCTGCTGGCGTTTGCTGTTGCTGCTGTTATTGCTTGGCATCACGCCAGGTGGCCAGGCAGCGCCCGGCGCGGTATGGGTGCTGAACATCGACGACGCCATCGGCCCGGCCAGCGCCGACTACCTGGTGCGCAGCCTCAGCCAGGCCCAGGCGCAAGGCGCGCAACTGGTGGTTATCCGCATGGATACCCCGGGCGGGCTGGACAGCGCCATGCGCCAGATGATCAAGGCAATTCTCGCCAGCCCTGTACCGGTCGCCAGCTACGTTGCCCCCAGCGGAGCCCGCGCCGCCAGCGCCGGCACCTATATTCTCTACGCCAGCCATGTCGCGGCGATGGCGCCCGGAACCAATCTGGGAGCTGCCACGCCGGTGCGGATCGGCGGTGCGCCTGGCACGCCCAGTGACGACAAAGCCAAAGGCGGCGACGATGAAACTCTCGCTCGCAAACAGGTCAACGACGCCGCCGCCTACATCCGTGGCCTGGCGCAGATGCGCGGCCGCAACGCCGACTGGGCGGAGCAGGCCGTGCGCGAGGCGGTCAGCCTGTCCGCCAGCGAGGCCTTGCGGTTGAACGTGATCGATCAGGTGGCCGATGACCTGTCTGACCTGCTGCGCAAGCTCGACGGCAAAACGCTCCAGGTGGCCGGCCAGCCACGCCAGTTGCAGACCGCAGGCGCCAGCGTGGTCGAGCACCTGCCAGACTGGCGCACACGGGTTCTGGCGGTCATCACCAACCCCAGCGTAGCGCTGATCCTGATCATGATCGGCGTTTACGGCCTGTTGTTCGAATTCATGAACCCCGGTTCTGCGGTGGGCGGTGTGGTCGGTGGTATCTGCCTGCTGCTGGCGCTGTATGCGCTGCAGCTGTTGCCGGTGAGTTTCGCCGGGGTGGCGCTGATCCTGCTTGGCATCACCTTCATGATCGCCGAAGCCTTCTTGCCCAGTTTCGGCGTGGTCGGCTTCGGCGGCATCGTTGCCTTTGTGGTCGGCGCATTGATCCTGATCGACACCGACGCCCCCGGTTTCGGCATCCCGCTGGCCTTGATCGGCACCTTGGCGCTGCTCTCGGCACTCCTGATCGGTGGCGTGCTGGGCATGGCCCTCAAGGCCCGGCAACGGGCGCTGGTCAGTGGCGACGCCGGCCTGGTCGGCAGCCTGGTCACCGTCACCCAGGTGATGGCAAGCGACCCCTTCTGTGGTGTCGTGCTGGCTCAGGGCGAGCCATGGCAAGCACGGTGCGCAACGCCGCTGCAAACTGGCCAGAACGTGCGGGTGACCGCGCGCCATGGCGTGATGCTGGAAGTGAGCGCCGCCGCCCCTGCGACGCAAGGAGAATGAGCATGTTCATGCAATTCGGTTTCGGCGCTGTGCTGATCGTGCTGGCCATGCTGGTTCTGTCGGCGTTTCGCATCCTGCGCGAATACGAGCGGGGCGTGGTGTTCCAGCTGGGGCGCTTCTGGCAGGTCAAAGGGCCGGGGCTGATCCTGTTGATCCCGGTGATCCAGCAAATGGTACGGGTCGACCTGCGTACAGTGGTACTGGATGTACCACCGCAGGATGTGATCACCCGCGACAACGTTTCGGTCAAGGTCAACGCAGTGTTGTACTTTCGCGTGCTCGACCCGCAGAAAGCGATCATTCAGGTCGAGGATTTTCTGGTGGCGACCAGCCAGCTGGCCCAGACGACCCTGCGTGCGGTGCTGGGCAAGCACGAACTGGATGAGCTGTTGGCAGAACGCGAGCAACTGAATCTGGACATCCGTCAGGTGCTGGATGCTCAGACGGATGCCTGGGGCATCAAGGTGGCCAACGTCGAGATCAAGCACGTGGATCTGAACGAGTCGATGGTACGCGCCATCGCCCGCCAGGCCGAGGCCGAGCGCGAACGTCGGGCCAAGGTGATTCATGCAGAAGGTGAACTGCAGGCGTCGGAGAAACTGATGCAAGCCGCGCAAATGCTGAGCAAGGAGCCAGGGGCGATGCAGTTGCGCTATATGCAGACGCTGGGGATGATTGCCGGGGACAAGAGCTCGACCATCGTCTTCCCGCTGCCGATAGATCTGCTGAAGGGGTTGGTGGACAAGGAGAAATAGTGATGGGCCAATCGCGGGTTTTCCCGCGAATGGCTTGTATGCGCTCTGTCAGACGGGCGCGCGGCGCAAGGTCGCCAGGAAGGTGGCTGCACCAATGAACAACCCGGCAAAGGTGCGGTTCAAACGCTTCTGCTGTTTGGGCGTGCGCAACATGCGCAACACATGCGAAGCCAACCCGGTGTACCCCGCCATCACCAGCAGGTCGACAGTGACCATGGTCACGGTGATCGCCACATATTGCGGCAGCAGCGGCGCATGGGGATTGAGAAACTGCGGCAGCACCGCCAGCATGAACACCAGCGCCTTGGGGTTACTGATGTTGACCAGGAAACCACGGAACACCAGGCTCAGCGGCTTGCCGATCGGGCGCACGCCTGATTCATCGCTCATGTCCATCGGCAGGGCACGCCACTGCTTATAGGCCAGGTACACAAGGTAGCCGACGCCAAACCACTTGATGACCTGGAACGCCGTGGCCGAGGCAGCCAGCACGGCACCGACGCCGGCGGCGATGATGGCGATCTGCATGATCAGGCCCAGCTGCAGGCCCAGGGCGTTCCAGTAACCACGCCAGAAGCCGTATTGCAGGCCGCTGGACATCGAGGCAATCGCCCCGGCACCGGGTGAAAGGCTGATCACCCAGCAGGCGGCAAAAAAGCCTAACCATACTTCCATCGACATCACACACCTCGCTCGAACATATGTTGCAAAACGTTAAGCTAAGGTTTTGGCGAAAAAATAACCAGTGATTTCTGATGGATTTGTGTGGCCTGACCTGGCCTCTTCGCGGGCACGCCCGCTCCCACACCTACAGTGCATTTTCAGACGCTGTGGAATACCTGCGGGAGCGGGCGTGCCCGCGAAGGGGCCAGAACAGGCTCAGTCAGCTTCGGCAGCTGTGTCTTTGTGCAGGGCCTGTACCTCGGCCCCGCGCCAGCGCCGCACCGACTTCTGGAAGAACTGACTATTGGGCACCTGCACCAGCGCTCCGCCCGCTTCGGGCACTTCCAGCAGGGTGGTAAAAAGCAGGTTGATAGCAATCACCCGGCCTTTCACGCCTGGCTTGTCGAGGGTGTCGACCAGCTCGACCACATCGCCGATGCGAAACGGCCCGACCGTGAAGATCAACACCGCGCACAACAGGTTGGACAGCACGCTCCACATGGCGAAGAAGGCCACCGCCGCTACCGCTACGAAGCCGGAAAGTGCTGTCCACAACACGGTTGCCGAAACACCCATGCGCTCCAGCACGAACAGCAGCGCGCTGCCCATGATCAGCCAGCGCAGGCCACCGCGCACGGGCACCAGCAGCTCCGGCGGTAACGGGTAACGCTGGCCCAGACGGCTCAGCCCGCGGGCGACGATACGTTGCAGGATGAACGCCGCTGCCAGGATCAGGAGGATCTGCAAACCCAGCCAGAAGGTGTCCATCCATTGCCCTGGCAGCAGCGAACGCAGTTCCTCCATCAGGACAACGCCTCGAGTTCGGCCTGCATGCTTTCCAGGGTTTCCAGCGCTTCCATCCAGGCCTCTTCCAGCTCGCCTTCGCGTTGCTTGAGCCGGGTCTGGCGCGCCAGCAGGTCGCGCAACTCGTCCTTGCGCGCCGCATCGTAAAGGCCACCATCACCCAGCGCGGTCTCGATCTCGGCCAATTGCGCGTGCACCTGGTTGAGCTCGGTTTCCAGCTTGTCGGCAGCCTTCTTGTGCGGCGCCAACTGCTGACGCAAGGCTGCGGCAGCCTGGCGCTGGGCTTTCTTGTCGGTCTTGTCCGGGTTGACCGGTGCAGTACTGGCCGGCGCACTGCGCTGGCGGTACTCGACCAGCCAGCGGCTGTAGTCCTCCAGGTCACCGTCGAAGGTGTCGACCTTGCCGTCGGCCACCAGCAGGAAGTCGTCCGTGGTGCTCTTGAGCAAATGACGGTCGTGGGACACCACCACCACTGCACCGGCAAACTCCTGCAAGGCCATGGTCAGCGCCAGACGCATTTCCAGATCGAGGTGGTTGGTCGGTTCGTCGAGCAGCAGCAGGTTTGGCCGCTCCCAGGCAATCAGCGCGAGTGCCAGGCGGGCCTTTTCGCCACCGGAGAAGTTCACCACCGGCTCGTCGCAACGGGCACCGTGGAAGTCGAAGCCGCCGAGGAAGTCGCGCAGCGTCTGCTCACGCTCGGTAGGAGCGATGCGCTGCAGGTGCAGCAGCGGGCTGGCCTTGTCGTCCAGCGAGTCCAGCTGGTGCTGGGCAAAGTAGCCTACAGCCAGGTTCTCGCCACGAACCAGGCGGCCCGACAACGGCTCCAGCTCACCTGCAAGGTTCTTGATCAGGGTCGACTTGCCGGCGCCATTGGGCCCGAGCAGACCAATACGAGCACCCGGGGTCAGCTGCAGCTTGACCTTGTCGAGGATGGCCTTGTCGCCATAACCCAGGCGACCTTCGGAAAGGCTAAGCAACGGGCTGGAAATTTTCTGCGATTCACGGAAGACAAAGTCGAACGGCGAGTCGACATGCGCCGCCGACAGCTCTTCCATGCGCTCCAGGGCCTTGATCCGGCTTTGCGCCTGACGGGCCTTGGTGGCTTGCGCCTTGAAGCGGGCAATGTACTTTTCCATGTGCGCGCGCTGCGCCTGCTGCTTCTCGTAGGCTTGCTGCTGCTGCGCCAGGCGCTCGGCACGGGTGCGCTCAAAGGCGGTGTAGCCGCCTTTGTACAAGTTGAGCTTGCGCTGCTCGACGTGCAGCACATGGTCGACCACGGCATCGAGGAAGTCACGGTCGTGGGAGATCAGCAACAATGTGCCGGGGTAGCCCTTGAGCCAGTCTTCCAGCCACAGGATAGCGTCGAGGTCGAGGTGGTTGGTGGGCTCGTCGAGCAGCAACAGGTCGGACGGGCACATCAGTGCCTGGGCCAGGTTCAGGCGCATCCGCCAGCCACCAGAGAAATCGCCGACACGGCGGTCCATCTGGTCGTTGGTGAAGCCCAGCCCAGCCAGCAACTTGCGCGCACGGGCGTCGGCGGTATAGCCGTCGGCGCTTTCCAGCTCACTGTGCAGGCGCGCCAGGGCGGTGCCGTCGTGGGCCTGCTCGGCCGCGGCCAGTTCGGCCTGGACCTTGCGCAGGCGCACGTCGCCATCAAGCACATAGTCCACAGCCAGGCGGTCGAGGGTGTCGACCTCTTGGCGCATGTGGGCGATGCGCCAGTCGCCGGGCAGTTGGCAGTCACCGGCATCGGGCGACAGCTCACCGCGCAGCAAGGCGAACAGGCTGGATTTTCCGGCGCCGTTGGCGCCGATCAGGCCGGCCTTGTGACCGGCGTGCAGGGTCATCTCGGCGCCTTCTAGCAAGCGCTGCGGACCACGCTGTAAAGTGAGGTTGGATAGTCTGATCATGATGGTCGCGGAGTCTACCAGCTTCCTCGGCCCATAGCGCGAGTGGAACCATGCACACCGACCTGTGGAATTACGCCCTGGCCCTGTATGCCAGGCCCGGCGTGGAAGCCGCCTGCCTTGAACTGCAGGCACTGGGTGGCGATGTCTGCCTGCTGCTGTGCGCGACCTGGCTGCAAGCACGTGGTGTGGCCGTACTAGGCGAACGTGCGCAAGCACTGCAAGAACTTGCCGAGCCTTGGCAGCGTGACGTGGTCGCCCCGCTGCGCAGCCTGCGCCAGCAATGGCAAACCCCAGCATCGGGTGATGCACAATTGGCCGCATTGCGTGAACAAGTGAAGGGGTTGGAGTTACAGGCAGAAAAAGCCTTGCTGGAGCGCTTGCAGGAACGTTCGCAACAGTGGCCCGTGGGCTCCCATGAGCCCGCGGACGACTGGCTGGCCCGGCTGGCACCGGACCAGGCTCTGCATCATGACGCGCTAGTTCAGTTGCGCGTCGCAGCGGCTGCGCTTCAGGACGCCGAAGGTGCCTGAGACGGCGTGCTCACAGGTGCCGACGGTGCTGCAGCAGCCGGGCTCACCGAGTTGGTTGCGGCGGCCGGTGTAGCGGGTTTGGCTTCAGCAGGTTTGGCGGCGGGTTTGGCGGCCGTGGGTGCTGGTGCCTTGGCGGCAGCTGGTTTTGCGGCCGGCTTGGCAGCAGGGGCTTTGGCAGCTGGCTTGGCCGCAGGTTTGGCTGCCGCAGTCGCCTTGGCAGCCGGTTTGGCCGCAGCGGTCGCCCTGGCAGCCGGTTTGGCCGCAGGCTTAGCGGCAGCGGTCGCCTTGGCAGCTGGTTTGGCCGCAGGCTTGGCGGCAGCGGTCGTCTTGGCAGCTGGTTTGGCCGCAGGCTTGGCGGCAGCGGTCGCCTTGGCAGCTGGTTTGGCCGCAGGCTTGGCGGCAGCGGTCGTCTTGGCAGCCGGTTTGGCCGCAGGCTTGGCGGCAGCGATCGCCCTGGCAGCTGGTTTGGCCGCAGGCTTGGCAGCAGCGGTTGCCTTGGCAGCCGGTTTGGCCGCACGTTGATCAAGGGCCTTGCCTGCAGCTTCGCGTACTTTACCTACACCCTGAGCCAGCTTGAGGCTGTCCTGAGCATCGCGTTTGAGTTGCTGAATGTAAGAGCGCGTCTGGGTTTGACGTTCCTTGAGAGACTCGAGCAGTTCTTCAAGTTCACCGATGGCTTTTTGCGCCTTGCTTTGCGCCTTGGCTTTACCTGCCTTGGCCGCGTCCTGCAGTTTCAGGCGACCGTTGTGCAGTTTTTCCTGCGCCTTGCCACGCTGCTTTTCCAACTTCGCCAGCAGTTTTTCCGCATCAGCCAGCGCTTGCGAGCAGGCCTCTTCCAAGTGTTCGAGCAAGCTGCCCGAAAGTTGCTGGAGCAGGTGTAACGGCGTACTTACTGGCTTCTTTTTGGCCGACATGGTTTACCTCCTGGCTGACGAGATTGCGGCTCATACTATGCTTCTGCTGCTACCGCCGCTAGGGCATGTTGACCGTAATGTTTACGCCGCGTTGCATGCCTGGGCAAAGTTGTTATCTTGCAGCTGCGTGAAAGTGTAGTTGCTGAATTAATCATTGCTGGTATTTGGGAGTCAGGCGTTGCCTCGAAATCTTGTTTTGGGTTTATGCCTGATGGCACCCCTCGCCTTGGCCGACAACGACGACCACGATTTGGCCTACAGCCTGGGTGCCAGCCTGGGTGAACGCCTGCGCCAGGAGATGCCGGGCTTGCAACTGGATGCACTGGTCGAAGGCCTGAAACAGTCCTATCAGGGGCAACCCCTCAAGCTCGACAAGACACGCATGCAGGCAGTGCTGCAGCAGCTTGAAGCCCAGGAAGGTGACGCCGCTACGCAAAAGCTGCAGGCCGCCGAAACGCGCTTCATGGCTAATGAACGTGGGCGTTATGGCGTGCACGAACTAACGGAAGGTGTGCTGTACAGCGAATTGCAGGCAGGCACGGGCGCACAGCCAAAAGCGGGCGGCAAAGTGCAGGTGCGTTATGTGGGCAGATTGCCGGATGGCTCAATATTCGACCAAAACCAAACCCCCCAATGGTTCAACCTGGATTCGGTTATCGAAGGCTGGCAGGTCGCGTTGCCGAAAATGCACACCGGCGCCAAATGGCGCTTGGTAATTCCTTCAGCGCAAGCCTATGGCGCCGAGGGGGCGGGAGACCTGATTGCACCCTATACCCCCTTGATATTCGAGATCGAACTGCTGGCGGTTGGTGACTGACGCCAACCTCAGGCCTGCACTGCACCCTCTTCCTTGTGTGCGTTGTGCAGCACTTCGATCAGGCAGTCTTCAAGCTCGAAGCGCTCATGCAACAACCCGCCCAACTTGGCCAGCTTCTCGGCAAAGCGTTCGGTGTCCTTGCACTCCCCCTTGGCGCAATGGTCGTTGAAGGCCAGTGCGATCTGAGTACTGTCGTTGATCCGCGGGTTGATCTCTTCGGCCAGCTTCAGCGCCTTCTCGTCTCCGAACGCCTTGGCCTCGCTGACCAGTTGCTCGCAGACTTCGAAGTGCCACGCCGAAACGTAGTCGACCAGAAGGGCGCAAAAGTCCCCGTTGGTGTCCTTGTCGGCGAAGGCTGGCCTCACATCGCGCAGGGCGCGAAAAGCCTGCACCAGTTCCTGGCGCTCCTCCAGCCAACGGTCGATCAGCTTGTGAACCCCACCCCAGCGTTCCTGGGCGTTCTGACAACTATCGAGCATGGCGATCTCTTCCCTTCTGGGTAGATGCCGCTGCACCTCGCACCACGACCGCGCAGCACAAAGGTGACATCAGCAGGACGGCATCGAGCAGTTGTTTTTCCGGTATGCGTGCTGGGAGATTATTCCCGCGCGTGCTGCCCTTCAAGGTACGCAGCACACAAAGTTCATACAAGTGTTTAATACCCTGTTACATCACCATTGGTCGCGCTAATGGCACAACCTTGCGCCAGGTCATGCTCTTGCCAGGGTGCGGAAACGATACGCCAGCAGGCAACTCAAGGGCAGCACCGCCAGCAGCAGGAAGGCTAACAGGCTCCATTCCGGCAGTGTCAGATCGAGAAAACTCCAGGCAAGCGAACGACAATCCGGGCCACCCAGCAACAGTTGCCGTGCCGCCTCACCCCAGGATTGTTCGAACACTCGCCCGATCGGCACCGGGCATACCTCATTGACCCCCTCAGCCCCCTGCAACCAGACATGCCGTGCTGCCAGCAATGCGCCGGCCAGCGAGCAGCCCAGCGCCAGCCGAGCATAACGAAGGATGCCCCGCGTGCCCGGTGCCTGCAGCACGGCTGCGAAACACAGGAGCGCGTACCCGCCAAGCAGCAACCGTTGGCTGAGGCACAATGGGCACGGCATCAGCCCCACTGTGTTTTCCAGACGGAAAGACGCAACCAGTACTGCCAGTGCGACCAGGCAGGCAGGAAGAAAAAAGGTGCGCAAACGGGCCGGCAGCATGGGCGGTGAAGGTCCCGGGGAAAAAGTAGTGGCTTGAAACGGTAGAGGAAAGACACGCTTTGTTTCAAGGCACGACAGCAACGACAAGTCACTGAAACGCGTAGGAAATTTCCAGATATGCCGTAGGAGGCGACGGAAGAAATAGACTTCAGATCAAACTGACAGCGGAAGATAAATTACCTGCCCCCAATGCCCGCACCTTTGCGCGGGCCTTGGGGTAGGTCAGGCGCGCACGCCTTCTGGCAAAGGCAGCGCCAGCAGGCGCTCGTCCAGCAGGCCAAGGCCCTCCTGGAACAGCTGGTTGCTGCGCTCGGTCTCGCCCAGCCCCGCGAGCAGGCGGGCCAGCTCAGCACAGGCCTCGGGGTTGCGCTCCATGCGCAGGCTGCTTTCCAGGTAGTCACGCGCCTTGCCCCACAAGCGGTTTTGCAGGCTCAGACGGCCCAATGTCAGCAGCAGGCTGGCGTCTTGCGGGTGAGCCTTGAGCCAACCTTCGGCGGTTTGCAGCTGACGCACCGGGTCATCACCACGCACCAGGCCGTAAAGGCGGGCCAGGTGGCTTTCGTAGTCGCGCTTGAGGGCCGTGCGCAGTACTTGTTCGGCTTCGTTCTGGGCACCTACCTGGCGCAGTTGCTCGGCGTACGCCAGCACCAGTTGTGGCTCCTGGCGCTGGGCTGCGGTCAGCTGCTGCCAAGCGCGCTCCAAGGATTGACGTGCACTGAGCGCATCTTCGCCACGGGTGGTCGCCAGGCTCAGGTTCTGGCCCCAGGCGCGTTGCTCCAGAGCAGCCAACTCGGCGGCCGGCAGCACCTTGCCCTTGCGCAGGTCGGGCAGCAGGCGGATCAGCGCAGACCAGTCGCCGCGCTCCACGTAAAGGCGTTGTAGCAAGCGCAGCACCTGGCCGTTGTGCGGGTGGCGTTCCTGCATTGCCAGCAGGGTTTCCAGCGCCCCATCGTTTTCGCCACGATCCATTTGCAACTGGGCATGGGTCAGGGCAATGGCCAGCTCCGCTTGCGGCTGGCGCTCCAGGGCACGCTCCAGCAAGTTGTCGCTGTCTTCGGTACGGCCTTGTTCGTTGGCAGCACGCGCGGCACCAAGGTAGTACAGCAACGGTTGGCGCTCAGCCTCGGCGGCACGGTGCAAGTGCCGTTGGGCACTGGCCCAGCGGCCTTCGGCAAGATCGAGCTGGCCCTGTTCGATCGCCAGGCGGATACGTCGGCTGCGGTTACGCCGTGACCACGGGTTGACCACACCACTGGAAGTCAGCACCAGGCCGACCAGATAGCGCAGCAACCACAGCAGCAGGACGACCGCCAAAATACCCGCCAAGGCTGCCCACAGCCCCGACTGATAACGGAAGCCACCATAGGAAATCAGTACATAGCCGCTGTGCTTGGCGACCGCGATGCCCAGTGCCGCAGCAACCACGATCGCAAGCACGGCCAACAAGTAGACACGCTTCATGGCTTGCCCCCTTCAGCCTCGGCCGGCAGGTGACGGCGCTGAATATAGGCCTGCACTGCCGCCAGGCTTTCACTAAGGTCAGGGGTAACCACCGACACCGGCTGATCGGCCAGGGCATTGAGGCTGTCGAGCATGGCCTTGCTTTGCGGGTTGTCTGCGTTGAAGTTGGCCAGCAGTACGCTGCGGGCGTCGTCCAGCGCCTGCGTGTAAACCTTGGCATCACCATTGAGCGCCGCCCACTGGGCCTGCTCGATAGTAAGGCTCAGGGCCAGACGCAGCTGGTTCAGTTGCTGCCCGGCCAGCAACGGACGCACGTTTTCATCGGCATTGAAGTCGATCTGGAAGTACTTGGATATTTCTGCCCACCACTGCGACAGCCTGCTGGCACCATCACCGTCGGCGGTCAGGGCGCCAAGCGCATCGGCGTTACTGTCGAACTCGGGGGACTGGGCGCTCAGCTGCTGTACCAGCTCACGCTGTGCAGCCAGTTTCAAGAACAGGCCAGTACGGTCCGGTTGCTGAGTGCTGTTGAGCGTGGCCAGGCTGCGGGCCAGTTGCTCGCGGGCGGCGAAGGCACCCGGGTCGCTCTGCTCGCGCAGGATCTCGTCGGCGCCTTCGACCAGGGCTTTGGCACTGGTGATGTCCTGCAACGCCGAAAGGCGCAGGGTAGCCAGCCGCAGGAGGTGCTCGGCTTCGGCCAGACGCCACTCTTTGCGGCTTTCTCCCAGCACGGTTTCCAGGCGCTGGCTGAGACGCTGCTGGTCGCCCTGCAGTTGGGCTACCAAACGCCGGCGGTCTTCCAGCTCGCTGGCGGCTGGCAGACTGGCCAGTTGCGCACTGATCTGCTGTTCACGTTGCTGCAGCGCCTCGGCGCGCTGGGTCAGCGCCTCGATGTGCTGGCCCTGGTTGAACTCACTGCCCTGCAGTTGACGCACCTGCCAGACACCCCAGCCACCTACCGCCACCCCGGCCGCTCCAAGCAGCAAGGCCAGCGCTGCCAGGCCACTGCCGGAGCGCTTGGCAGGTGGGGTGGTAACGGGTTCCGCAGGCGCCTGCGCCGACGGTTGATCGTTATTGGACAAGACAGTCTCGCTCACGTATCCATCCTTTGCATGGGGGCGCACCGCATTCAGCTTAGCGCCTTAAGAGGCAGGTGCAGCGCTACGCTGCACGGCTGCCAGCAAGGCCGTGGCACTGGCGCCACGGCAATCCACAACCTGTTGGGCCCCGGCGGCCTTGGCCTGCTCGGCGACCCGCGGGCTGGGCACGAACAGCGGCAACTGGGCCAACCGCAGCCAATCGGCACCGGCCATCTGCTGCAAATGTTCAAAACCCTGCCCACTGCTGACCACCAGGCCATTGAGGCGTTCCGCTTCAATGCGGCGCATCAGCGTACCCGCCGGGTAGGCCGGCAGGCAGCGACGATACAGTTCCAGATAATCGACACTAGCACCTTGCTCTGCAAGACGCTCTGCCAGCAGTTCGCGACCTCCGACGCCGCGAACGATCAAGACACGCGGTGCCAGCTCGGTAAGTGCCTGGCGCAGGGCCGGCAGTGCCAGCAAGGCTTCGCTGTCATCGCCACGCGGCGGAAAGCTAACCTCCAGCCCAGCACCCTGCAGCACCCCGGCGGTTGCCTCACCCACGGTGAACCAGCCTCGCTGCGGAGGCTGGATGCTGGTCTCGGCCAGATGCTCAAGCAACAGCCGGGCGGCCGGCTTGCTGACCACAATGATCGCCTGGAAGTCATGCAAGCCCTCCAGCGACAGTCGCTGTGGGGCTTGCACGGTAATAGGTTCAATTTCCAGCAGTGGCAGGCAACTGCTGCCCACTCCCGCAGCCGCCAGGCTTTGCGCCAGCGCCGCACAGTCCTCGGCAGGCCGGGTCAGCAACAGGCGCCATTGGCTCACGGGTGACCGGCCTCGCCGTAGACTTCCTTCAGAATGGCCTCGGCGCCCTGCCCCAGCAGGTCTTCGGCCACCTGTACGCCCAGGGCCTCGGCGGCAGCACGGGGTGCACGGGCATCGGCCACCAGCAAGGTCCCGCCGCTAGGCTGGCCGACCAGGCCACGCAGCCACAACTGGTCACCCTCAAGGACCGCGTAGCAGGCGATCGGCACTTGGCAGCCACCATTCAGGCGTTTGTTCAGCGCGCGCTCGGCCATCACCCGGTCAGCGGTGTCGACATGGTGCAGTGGCGCCAGCAGTGCATGGATCTCAACGTCCGCACTGCGGCACTCGATGCCCACCGCACCCTGACCACCTGCCGGCAGGCTGTCATCGACGCTGATGGTGGAGGTGATGCGGTCTTCGAAGCCCAGACGGATCAGGCCCGCGGCGGCGAGGATGATGGCGTCGTACTCGCCGGCATCCAGCTTCGCCAGGCGGGTGTTGACGTTGCCGCGCAGAAAACGGATTTGCAGGTCCGGGCGGCGCGCCAGTAACTGGGCCTGACGGCGCAGGCTCGAGGTGCCGACGATACTGCCGGCGGGCAGCGCTTCGAGGCTGTCAAAGGTATTGGAAACGAAGGCATCACGCGGGTCTTCACGCTCGCAGATGCAGTAAAGGCCCAGGCCCTCGGGGAAGTCCATGGGCACGTCCTTCATCGAATGCACGGCGATGTCGGCTTCGTTGTCCAGCAGCGCGGTTTCCAGTTCCTTGACGAACAGCCCCTTACCGCCGATTTTTGCCAGCGGCGCGTCGAGCAACTTGTCACCGCGGCTGACCATGGGTACCAGGGTCACCTGCAGACCGGTGTGAGCCTGCTCGAGGCGGGCCTTGACGTATTCGGCCTGCCACAGGGCCAAAGCACTTTTACGGGTGGCAATGCGGATTTCGCGAGTGGACATGAAACGCCCCGATCCAGAGAAATACCGTCGATCATAACAGCATCGCCGGTATCGCTTGCAGATACGGATCAACAGCTCATACGCAGTTCAGGTGCAGGTGCGGGCCGAGTCCAAGGGCCTCAGAGGGTCTGCATCATCTTGCGCACACCGGCCACATGGCGACGGCTGACGGTCAAGGCATCGCCGTCCAGGCCTTTCAGATACAGCTGAAAGTGACCCAGTGGGGTGCGCTGCAAGCGTTCGATGCGCTCGCGGGCGACCAACGCATTGCGGTGGATGCGCACGAAGCGTTCGCCAAATTCGTCTTCCAGGGCTTTTAGTGGCTCGTCAAGCAGCACTTCACCGGCTTCGTGACGCAAGGTCACATACTTGTGGTCGGCAATGAAATAGATCACCTGGGGTAACGGGATCAGTTCGATGCCTTTGCGCGTGCGGGCGCTGATATGGCTGCGTGGGCCGCCGCCTTCATTGGCCGGCCGGGTAAGCGCCGCCAATTGGGCGCGGTTGGGTTTTTCGGCCTTGCGCAGGGCATCACGCAAGGCGTGGGCCTGGAAGGGCTTGGTCACATGGCTGAGGGTACTGTCCTTGAATGCCTCTGCACCGTATTCATCATCCCCGGAGCAAAACACCACCGCGGGCGGCGCCTCGCGTTCGCACAGGCGAGCGGCAACCTGCAGGCCATCCAGGCCTGGCATGCCGATGTCCAGCAGGACCACATCGGGCTTGAGGCTTTCAATCAGCGCCAAGGCCTCATCGCCGTTGGTGGCGCTGGGCTCCAGCACAGTGTAACCCTCCAGTTCGCCGAGCAGCCGGGTGAGGCGTTCACGGCCTTGGGGTTCGTCATCAACGATCAGGACATTCATAATTGCGCTGGATTCCTGAATGAGTCTCGCACAGGTATAGCGTAGACAGGTGTGGTTCGAGCGACACTGCGGTCACGCTCTAGACCGGTGCGATGGCCAAAGATTCACTCGGCCCGGCAGATTCACTGCCAGTCCTTTGTCCAACTGTAGACGGTCCGTGGAACACTGCCGTTCATTCCTTGAAATCCTTCTCTGCGATTTTCCGGGCATTTCTCTCGACCGGCGCCCTGCGGCAGCCAGCCCAACCCTGCTATCATCGACGCCACTTTTTCGTTCACGCCTGCAATGAGTGAATCCATGAGCACCGAGAAGACCAATCAGTCCTGGGGCGGCCGCTTCAGTGAGCCCGTCGACGCCTTCGTCGCCCGTTTCACCGCCTCGGTAGATTTCGACAAGCGCCTGTACCGTCACGACATCATGGGTTCGATTGCCCATGCCACCATGCTGGCGCAGGTCGGCGTGCTCAGTGACGCCGAGCGCGACACCATCATCGATGGCCTGAAAACCATCCAGGGCGAGATTGAAGCCGGCAACTTCGACTGGCGTGTCGACCTCGAAGACGTGCACATGAACATCGAAGCACGCCTGACCGACCGCATCGGCATCACCGGCAAGAAGCTGCACACCGGGCGTAGCCGCAACGACCAGGTGGCCACCGACATCCGCCTTTGGCTGCGCGACGAAATCGACCTGATCCTGGCCGAAATCACCCGCCTGCAACAGGGCCTGCTGGAGCAGGCAGAGCGTGAAGCCGAAACCATCATGCCTGGTTTCACCCACCTGCAGACGGCGCAGCCGGTCACCTTTGGCCACCACCTGCTGGCGTGGTTCGAAATGCTCAGCCGCGACTATGAGCGCCTGGTCGACTGCCGCAAGCGCACCAACCGCATGCCACTGGGCAGCGCCGCGCTGGCCGGCACCACCTACCCGATCGACCGTGAACTGACCTGCAAGCTGCTGGGCTTTGAAGCCGTGGCCGGCAACTCGCTGGATGGCGTGTCGGACCGTGATTTCGCCATCGAATTCTGCGCCGCTGCCAGCGTGGCGATGATGCACCTTTCGCGCTTCTCTGAAGAGCTGGTGCTGTGGACCAGCGCGCAGTTCCAGTTCATCGACCTTCCGGACCGCTTCTGCACCGGCAGCTCGATCATGCCGCAGAAAAAGAACCCGGACGTGCCAGAGCTGGTACGTGGCAAGAGCGGCCGCGTGTTCGGCGCCCTGACCGGTCTGCTGACCCTGATGAAAGGCCAACCACTGGCCTACAACAAGGACAACCAGGAAGACAAGGAACCGCTGTTCGACGCCGCCGATACCCTGCGCGACTCGCTGCGGGCCTTCGCTGACATGATCCCGGCGATCAAGCCCAAGCACGCCATCATGCGTGAAGCGGCCCTGCGCGGTTTCTCCACCGCTACCGACCTGGCCGACTACCTGGTTCGCCGCGGCCTGCCTTTCCGTGACTGCCACGAGATCGTTGGCCACGCGGTGAAGTATGGTGTGGACACTGGCAAGGACCTGGCCGAGATGAGCCTGGACGAACTGCGCCAGTTCAGCGACCAGATCGAGCAGGACGTGTTTGCCGTGCTGACTCTGGAAGGCTCGGTGAATGCGCGTGACCACATTGGTGGTACGGCGCCGGCGCAGGTGCGTGCTGCCGTAGTGCGTGGCAAGGCCCTGTTGGCGTCTCGCTAACCCCCCAAGGCGAGGGCTTCGCCCTCGTTCGCGGGCACGCCCGCTCCCACAGGTATTGCACAAGTTTCAAAAACGGTGCAGACCTGTGGGAGCGGGCATGCCCGCGAAGGGCTCAACACCAGACTCAGCGCTTGCCGCTGCGGATCATCTCCATGAAGGCCGGCATCGACGCTTCCTTGTCCGCCAAGATCCGCGGCATGTGCGGGTTCTCCCCCATCAGTTGCAGCAACGCCTTGGCCTGCGGGAAGTCCGCCAGGAAGTCGATGTCCAGCACCTTCTTGCCCACCGCGTTGGCCAGGTCGACCGAGAAGCAGAACATCAGGTCTGCCAGTGTCAGTTGCTCGCCCGCAACATAAGGTGCAAAGCGCCCGTTGCGCTTGAGCGTGGCAAACCCGGCCAGCAGGTCAGCACGCGCTTTCTCTTTGATCAGCGGGTCGACCGACATGCCAAAGAACGACTCGGCATAACAGGTACGCGCAGGCAGCTCGATGTACAACTCGATTTCCTTGAGCAGCTCCCGCACCTTGGCTTGGCCGAACGGGTCGGCTGGCAGCAGCGCCTTGCCGCCCTGGGTCTGCTCGATATAGTCGAGGATCACACTGGTTTCGCTGAGGAAGCCATGCTCGGTTTCAAGCACCGGCACCTTGCCCCGCGGGCTCACTTCCAGCGCCTGTGGCGCCTGGCCGCCATAGAAGGTGACTTCTTCGAATGGCAGGCCTTTTTCGAGCAGGGCCAGCTTGACCATGTTGTAGTAGTTGCTGACCGAGAATCCATAAAGCTTGAGCATGACGAAACAGCCTCCAGGCCGTAAGGGGTTGGCGTGGCCTTTATAGACCGAACACCTGCCACTGACCAGCGTCATGCACTCCGTCAATGCTCGGGCATTGCCGCCACAGGCATGGCACACTGTTGCATCCCATCCTAGGAGTACCGCGATGAGCGAGCCCACCGACATCGACAATGACGACGACGAAGCCTTCGCCGAGGCAACGCTGACCCAGGCCATCGAAAACCAGATCGAAAGCGGCGAGCCGCCTGCGGCCAAGGCCACGTTCAACAAGCTGACGCTGGTCGGCTATGAGCGTGAAGACATTCTGAACCTGATGGCCCATGTGCTGGCCTTCGAAATCGACAACATGCTGGTAGAGGATCGTGCGTTCAACGGCGAGTGGTATGAGAACGCTCTGCGGGCACTGCCGGAGCTGCCGCCTGAGATGGATCAAGGCGACGACGAATAACCCGGCTACACTCGAAGATCAGGCACCGTAGAAAGTGCCGCAATCCTTGTCTGGAAGTCAGGAGTCGCCATGCCTTTTACCCCCGATTTGATCGACGAAATGGAAGTACTCGCGCTGTTCAAACACGACAGCAGCCAGGAAGGCATCAAGATAACCAGCACCGCATCCCCTGCCCTGATCGCGGCTGCGCAACGCCTGCATGAGAAGGGGCTGACCGATCAGCCGGATGGCGGCTACCTGACCAGCCTGGGTCATGACGCCGTTGAAAGTGTCCAATTGCTACAGAACATTCTCAAGGCGCCACAGCCGGCCTGAGCATCAGGCTTGCGCAAGATCTGAGACCCTGCGCGGTCCCTGTGGGACCGCGAAGGCTCCAGTCAGTTGACCGCAGCACTGCGCTTTTCCGCCAGCCACGAGCGGCCGTAAAGGAACACGATGGCCAGCAAGGCTACCGCTTGCGCCGACAGCGAGTAGGCATCGGCATGAATCCCCAGCCAGTCAAACTCAAAGAACGCCACTGGCCGTGTGCCCAGCACACCGGCCTCTTGCAGCGCCTTCACGCCATGCCCGGCGAATACTACCGACAGCGCGCACAGCAGCGCGGCGTTGATGCTGAAGAACAGCGATAGCGGCAGCTTGGCCGAACCCCGCAGAATCACCCAGGCCAGGCCCACCAGCAGCACCAGTGCCGTCGCGCCACCCGCCAGCACCGCCTGATGCCCGGCGGGGCCTGCCTGCAGCCACAGGGTCTCGTAGAACAGGATCACTTCGAACAATTCGCGGTATACCGAGAAGAATGCCAGCACGGCAAAGCCGAAGCGCCCGCCACCGCTGACCAGGCTGCTCTTGATGTAGTCCTTCCAGGCGGCAGCGTGGCGGCGGTCATGCATCCACACGCCAAGCCACAGCACCATTACCGCGGCGAACAGCGCCGTGCAGCCTTCCAGAAGTTCGCGCTGAGCGCCCCCCACATCGATCACATAGGCCGCCAGCGCCCAGGTGGCGAAGCCGGCAACCAGCGCCAGACCCCAACCGATGTTTACGCTGCGTACTGCCGACTGCTGCCCGGTATTGCGCAGGAAGGCCAGGATCGCCGCCAGCACCAGAATCGCCTCGAGGCCTTCACGCAGCAGGATCAGCAAACCGGAGATATAGCTCAGCGTCCAGCTCAGGCCATCGCTGCCCAGCAGCTTGGCCGCCTGCTCGAGCTTGGTTTTGGCGTCGGCCAGACGCTGTTCGGCCTGGGCCTCGGGCAGGCCGTCCTGCAGGGACTGACGGTAGGCCATCAGCGATTTTTCGGTGTCCTTGCGCGCCTGGGTGTCGATGTTGTCCAGCGAGCTTTCCACCAGCTCGAAACCCTCCAGGTAGGCCGCCACTGACAGGTCATAGGCCTGATCGTGGTCGCCTGCGCGGTAGGCCGCCAGGCTCTTGTCCAGTGTGCTGGCAGTGTATTCGAGCAATTGCGCCGGGCCGCGCTTTACCTGCGGCGGCTGGGCACGCTGGGCGCGGAATGCCTCGACGGCCGCAGTGCCTTCGTTGACGGCGACTTCGGCCGGGGTTTGGCGAGCCAGGTCGGCGAGGCTCCAGGTCTTGTCACCTTTGCCCGCTTCCGGCTTGGCGGTGAAGCTGGCGATATACGCGGCCACATCCCAGCGTTGGCGGTCGTCCAGCTGGTCGGCAAACGACGGCATTTCGGTGCCGTCTATACCCAGGGCCAGGGTGTTATAGAGGTCGAACAGGCTTAACTGATCCAGGCGCGAGACATCGCGCAGGTTGGCGGGTGCAGGCTCCAGGCCCACGCCAGCCGGGCCATCGCCGGCGCCGGTGTCGCCGTGGCAGATCGAGCAGTTCTGTGCGTACAGCGCAGCGCCGCGGGCGGGGTCCGGGGTAATCACCGGGGCCTGGCTGACCTCGTAGGCCACCGCCAGTCGCGCACCCAACTGCCGGGCCTGTTTGGCGACCGCAGTACCTTCCTGACGCTGGTCGATGGCCTGGCGCAGCGCCTGGACGCCCTGTTCCAAAGCCGCTTGTTCAGTATTTGCGGGCAGGCCTTTGACCAGGTCAGCCAATACCGCGCTGAACTCCTGTTGCTCGCGGTATTCGCCCTCGTCGATCACCTTGCCGTCCTGCACGGTCGGCGGGTAGTCGGCGCCAATGTAGTCCAGCAGGTGCTGGGCTTTGGCAGCATTGGCGGGGGACTCGGCCAGCGCCAAGGTGCTGCACAGCGCCAGCACCGGGCCGAGCAATGCAGCCGGCAGCCAGGCAAGCAGACGGGAACGGGTTTTCATGGCCAGTCTCGAAGGAAATGCGAAAGAGAACATTGTTCACTTCCACTTTGCTTCACTCAAGGGTGCTGGGCAGATTTCATGAAAAATCTTGCTACAAATCAGATGAAGTGGAGGGCATAGAGGACCAGCCCTCAAGGATCGCATCAGGGCTTGGCGGTGCCCTTCCAACCACCACCCAACGCCAGGAACACGGCAATTTGTCCCTGCGCCACTTGACTATTGGCTGCAGCCAACTGCGCACGCATATCGGTATAGGTCCGCGTGGCCTGCAAATCCGCCAGGAACGACTCACGCCCTGCCTGATAATACCGGTGCGTCTGGTCCGCGGCTTCCTTCGCCGACTTCTCCGCCTCGGCCAGCGCATCGCGCCGATCGAGCAAGGCGCTGTACTGTGCCAGCCGGGTCTGGGTCTCGCGAATGGCGTTCAGCACCACGCCATCGAAGTGCGCCAGGGCCGCCTGGGTCGAGGCCTCGGCCATGCGAATACGGGCACGGGTGCCGTTGGTGGGGATGCTCCAGCTGATCTGCGGGCCAAAGCCCCAGCGGTTGGTCGAAGGCTCGCCAAGGTTCTCCAGGATACCGATGGTGCCAACCTGGGCGCCAATGCTGATGTCCGGGTACAACGCGCCGGTAGCCACGCCAATATAGGCGGTGGCGGCAGCCAGCTGGCGTTCGGCCTGGCGCACGTCGGGGCGGCGCTTGAGCAGCGCCGCGCCATCGCCCACAGGAACCAGCTGGTTCAGGTGCGGCAACTCGGCACAATCGGCGGTTCCGGCGGGCAGTTGGTCGACCGGCTTGGCCAGCAGCGCGGCCAGGGTGTACATGCCCGTCTCGCGTTCGGCCTTGAAGCGTGGCAGTTCGGCACGCAAGGATTTGAACTGGGTCTGCGAGCGGGTGACCTGGGTTTCATCGCCACGCCCAGCATCGCGCAGGCGCTGGTTGAGTTTCACGCTTTGCTCCTGCAAATCGAGGGACTCGCGGGCAATGTGGTATTCCTCGTTGGCCGAGCACACCTGGGTATACGCCTTGACCACGTCCGCCACAAGCGTGATGCGGGCCGTGTCGGCAGCGGCCTGCACCGCGTCGGCATTTGCCTTGGCAGCCTCGGTACCACGCTTGAAGGTGCCCCACAGGTCGAACTGGTACGAGGCACTGATGATGGCCTCACCGATGTTGGCTACCGGCACCTTCTCAGGCTGCAGGAAGGCTTCGCCCGACTCCTGCAACCGCTGAGCGCCGAGTTTGACGCCACCGTTGAAGCCGCCTTGCGATTCAGCCACCTCCACCTGAGCGCGAGCTTTGGCGATGTTGGCTGCCGCCACGCGCAGTTCGGTGTTGGCACTCAGCGCCTGACGCACCAGCTCGTTCAGCCGCTGATCCTGATACAGCTGCCACCAGTCCTCGGGGACCGGCGCCGACACGACGCTGTCGGCATCCTGGCGCAGCGGGCCGTTCAGGTCATTGCGTTGCACGGCCGCATCCCCAGGCACCTCATAGTCGGGCCCCACCATCATGCAGGCCCCCAGCGACAGGCACAGGCCAGCCAGGATCAGCTGTTTCATGGGCGCTGGCCCTCGATGATCGACACCGTCGCAGTACGCCCGGCGATCATGCGGAAGTCTTGCGGCACTTCGTCAAAGGCGATGCGCACCGGAATGCGCTGGGCCAGGCGTACCCAGCTGAACGCTGGGTTGACGTTGGGCAGCAGGTTGGCGCCACTGCTGCGGTCGCGGTCTTCGATGCCAGCGGCGAAGCTCTGCACATGGCCGCGCAGGCGGGTATTGTCGCCCATCACGCGGATATCCACGGCGTCACCAATATGGATACCCCCCAGCTTGGTTTCCTCGAAGTAGCCGTCGACGTGGTAGGAGGCACTGTCGACCACCGAAAGCACCGGGCGGCCAGCGGTGACGAACTCGTGGTTACGCGGCGCGCGGTCGTTGAGGTAGCCGTCTACCGGGCTGCGCACCACCGAGCGGTCAAGGTTGAGCTGGGCGGTATCGACCGCCACTTGCGCCTCGCTGACGGCCGAACGGGCACGGGCCTCGCGGGACTGGCTTTCCTCCAGTTGCTCGGCGGCCACCAGGTTGCCCAGCTTGCGGTTGCGCTGTGCTTCGCGGGAAGCCTGGGCCAGGGTCTCCTGGCGCTCGCCAAGGGTTGCCTTGGCTTGACGCAGGGCCAGCGTGAAGCGGTCCTGGTCGATGGTGAACAGCACGTCGCCACGTTTGACGGTCTGGTTGTCGCGCACCTCGACCTTCTGGATCAATCCCGACACATCGGGGGCGATCTGGATCACGTCAGCGCGGATATGGCCGTCACGGGTCCAGGGGGCAAACATGTAGTAGACCACCATCTGCCACACGAGCACGGCGGCGAAGGTCACTACCAGCAAGGTCAGGACCACACGGCCCAAGGTCAGCAAAGGTTTTTTCATGGCAGCATCAGGTTTCGACAAAAGTGGTCCACCGCGCCGAGCAGCACGGCATACAGGGCAACGTTGAATAACGCCCGGTGCCAGACCAGGCGGTAGAAATGCAGGCGCACCAGCACCGCGTGCACCCCCAGGAACAGCAGGTAGGTGCCAAACATCATCACCAGCAGCGTGGGCAGGAACACCCCGCTGATATCCAGTTCACCAATCACAAGGGCGCTCCGTCGAGCCCGGGGGGCAGTTGCGGTTGTTCGGCGGGTTCGAGCATCACCTCCACCCCCGGCAGTAGCGCCAGGCGCAGGCCGCTCAGGGCATGCAGCAGGTGGGTGCGGGCATCGCCGCGCTCGTACAGCTCATCCAGGTTCAGCGCCAGGCGAGCGCGTTCCATGTTGCGCAGCAGTGCGGCCGGGGCATGCAGGCGTTCGCCAGCACGCAGGCAGGCGGCATAGTGCGCACCGACTTCCTCGACCACAGTGTTCAGGCGCTCGCGAGCCTGCTGGCCGGCGCGCGGCATGTACGCCAGCAGGTCGAGCAGGTTCAACCCCACGCGCAGGTCGCGCAGTGCCACACCACTGTCCTGGCCGGTTTGCGACAGACGTGGCAGGTGCTGCATCAGGCGGTCGAGCATCTGTACGCCAACCTGGCGGTGTTCGGCCAAGGTCGCAGGCTCGGTCATTTCGACGATGTCGCGCCAGGCGAAGCGGGTCATGCGCTTGGCCGCCAGCTCCACGCCGAACGGGCGCATCACCAGGGTCCAGATAAAGGCGAACAGAAGGCCCGCGGGGCCGGCAAGGTTGGAGTTGAGGAAGGTGAAGAAGTCGGCGTCGTAGGCGCCCTGGATGCTGATGAAGGTCGACGTGTTGACGATGGTCAGCAAGGTGCCCAAGTAGAAGCGCGGCTGCACGGTCAGGGTACCTATGCAGATGAACGGCACGGCAAAGGCCAGTACCAGCATCGGGAAGTCGTGCAGGTTGGGCAGTACCAAAAACAGGTACAGACTGGAGAAGATGACCGACATCAGCGTCCAGAAAAAGAACCGGTAGATCTGCGGTGCCGGGTCGTCCATGGCGGCGAAGAAGCTGCACGCAACTGCCGCGAGGATTACCGCACTGGCGCCGTCGTTCCAGCCCAGGCCGATCCACAGGCCGCAGGCGACCACGATCGCCAGGACCGTGGAGGCTACCGAGTACAGCATCAGGCCACGGTCGAAAAACGCTGTGAGGCGGCCCAGCCGCCAGTGGCGATACACCGCACGCCAAGGCTTGGCATCATCGGTACGCAGGGCGTGCTGCAGGGTGCAGCAGTCCTGCCACAGGTCGGCCCATTCGGTCAGGCGGTACAGGGCGTTGGACAACAGCAGCTCGGCGCGCTGATCGAGGGCGGCTGTAGCGGGCTGCAGGCGGCCGATCTGCTCGTGCAACGCAACCCAGTGCGCTACCGAAGCGCTGTCGGCAGTGCCTTTGAGCCATTCACGAGCGGCTTCAAGCACGGGTTGAAGCTGGGCGAACTGGGCCGGGGCGCGGCCTTCCAGGGCTACCAGTGCGTCGCCGAGGGCGTCGATCACCGGCAGCAGATGGATCATCCGCCCGCGCAATTCGCGGGCGTTCTTCAGGGTATGCGGGCCAGCACCTTCGTGGGCGAGCTGACCGATCATCAGCTCCAGCGAGTTGAAGGTGGTGACCATCGCTCCGCGCATACCGCCGACCTTGTCGGCGCTGGCATCGCGGGCCAGGTATGTGTCGCTGTAGCGAATCGCCTCGGTGAACCAGTTTCCGGTGGCACCGACTACCACCGGCGCCAGCCGACGTGGCCAGAAGATAGCCCCGACGACTGCCGCGCAGACGATTCCCAAACAGATTTCCTGCGCGCGAGAAGAAGCCACATCGAACACTGCCAGCGGATTATCCACCACAGCCAAGGCAATCATCGGCAGGGTATAACCGGCCAGCATCAGCACGTAATTGTTGGCCGTGCGCAGGTTCAGCGAAAGGAACAGCAAGGTGCCGGTCCACAGGGCAATGGCGATGCTCAGCAGCAACGGTGACTGCACCAGCGGCGGCACCAGGAAGATTGCCCCGCCAGCGCCGAGCAACGTGCCGACGGCACGGTACAACGCCTTGGAGCTGGTCGGGCCGACGAAGGGGCTGGAGACGATGTACACCGTCGCCATGGCCCAGTAGGGGCGCGGCAGCTGCATGAGCAAAGCAATGTACAGGGCAATCATGGACGCGCCGAAGGTGCGCACGCCGTAGAACCAGTCACGGGCCGGAGGGACGGAGCTGAAGAAGCCGTTCATGCCACCCCGCCTGCACTGCCCAGGCCGGCAGCCTCAAAGGCATGAAGCACGCGCAAGGCAGCTTCCAGGTCGGCCTGATCGATACCGCCGAGCACATCGCGGCGCAAGCGCACCAGTTCGGCTTCGATGGCTTCGGCCAGGGCACGGCCTTCGGCGGTCAGGCTTAGTGCCTTGGCGCGGCGATCCAGTGGGTCCTCGCTGCGGCACACCAGGCCAGCTTTGCACAATTGGTCAAGCAGGCGTACCAGCGACGGGCTTTCCAGCCCGGCGGCCTGGGCAACAGCCACCTGGTGCACGCCGTCGCCCAGGCGCACGATCATCAGCAGCGGTGCAGCGCAGGCCTCGGAAATGCCGTAGCCGGTCAAGGCGGTATGACAGATGCGCCGCCAGTGGCGAGCAGCGACTACCAGGCCACTGCTGACTTGCAGGCGCAGGAAATCAAGGGACATGAAGAAAACCAAATATATTCATAGTTTGCTAACTATCAATATACGCCCCGACATCCCCCTGTCGTCAACAGGGGGCGACGGATAGCCTGGGTTAAATGTTGTTCATTTTTCAGTCAGCACTGAAGAGACATACTCAGGGATGGATCTGGTCTTCCAGCTTCATGGTCAAGGCCAATGTGCTGCCCATCTGCACCGCCCGGTCCCGCCACTCCTGATACCGCACCGCATCACGGCTGCTGAAATGCACCGCCAGCTCCTCTGCCGCTTGCACCACCCCCGCCGCTGCCGCCAGCTCAAGCCAGTACAGCGCTGCCTTGAGGTTGGCCTCTACGTGCAGCCCATGCATCAACCGGTAGCCCACTTCAAAACGACAACGCGCCTCGCCCTGTTCGGCGCCACGCAAGAACCACTGATAGGCTTGCACCAGGTCAACCTGCCATTCCAGGTCACCGTCGCACACCTCCTCCTCGTACAGGTCACCCAGTGCGGCGGCGGCATGCAGCATGCCGCGGTCGAAGGCCTGCCGGTAACACTCCGCCGCCTGCACATAGGAAGGGTCGATGCCTTTGCCGAAGTAGTGCTGCTGGCCAAGGTTGAACCAGGCAGCAGCATTGCCCTGCAGGGCCGCCATGCGCAACAGGTGCCCGGCCAGCACGGTATCGGCCCGCCAGTACTTGCCGTTGAGCCAGATCCAGCCGAGGTCGTTCAATGCGGACACGCTGCCTTGCAATGCCTGGCGACGCAGGTCGACATACACCGCCTGCAGGTCGTTGGCCTCATCCAGGCGGTTGACCAGCAGCGACCGCTGGCTGGGCAAGCCCACACCGGAAAACAGCCGCTGTCGCCTTCCTGCCGGGGCAGGAGGGGCGATGACCCGCTCGGGCAGAAGGCGGGCAAGTAGCGAATGGATATTGCTGGCAACAGACATGTTCATCCTCATTGAACGACGCACAACCCCAACCTTCGGCTGTGATGAGGCGTGATTCTGCGTGATGTCACGTCAAAACCTGTCGCGAACGATTCGGCACGAGGCAACCAAATGCGACTTCCTTGATCTGAGCAGGCTGTGGCCAATTGCCATGCCCCTCGCATGCCGCCATCCTATTGCGGCAAGCCTAGACAAGGACGTTATCTTTTGCCGTTCGCCACCACTCGCGCCACCCTCAGCCGACAGTGGGCGCTGCTGCGCCAGTTGCCCAGCCGTTCCCCAGGCATAACCAGCGCCGAGCTGGTCTGGCGCCTGCGTGACGTGGGCTTCACGGTCAGCAAACGCACTGTCGAGCGTGACCTCAACGAGCTTTCGCTGATATTCCCGCTGGAGCGCAATGACAAGAGCATTCCGTTCGGTTGGCACTGGTCGGCCAGTGCTGTGGGCGAATTGCGCGGCAATTTCGACTTGCTGACACATCTGCGAGGGGATGCATTGCAGCCATCGCAGGGTGAGGGCGTGGAGCTGGTGGCGCGAATCAGCGATGCACTGGCGCGGCAGTTGCGGGATGCGCCGTTGAGCAGCGACATGCAACTGACGGCGCTGGAGCATGGGCATCGATTACGCGGCACGGTAAGTGACGGTTGGCCATTACGCTGGTGGCTGTTGAGCCATGGGGACAGGGTGGTGGTAGAGCAGCCTGCCGGCTTGCGGGAAGAGATTGGCAGGATTCTGAGCAATGCGGCAGCTCAGTACCAGAATTTGTAGCCTGTACCGGCCTCTTCGCCAGTAAACCCGCGCCTACACAAGTTGATCCTATTCTTATAGACGCGGGCTTTCCCACGAAGAGGTGTAAACAGGATTACAAATTAGCTCTACATCTTACCGTATTTCAGCTGCTCAATATTTTGAGCACAAGACTGCAAACAATCTAAGTTCGGCAGCAATTCACTCTCACCAAGAGCTTTACTCTCCTGCGCATTGAAACTGGTATTTTTACCAGTTGTTCGAAATGGCGTCTGCATCCATGCTGTCTTTACAGCCCTACCGAATCACAGGAGATTAACAATGTCACGTCGCGACCAGATTCTCAGGCGTTTCTATCAAGGCCAACAGCTGTGCACATTGTTGACGCAAGACGAAGCCTGGATGGCATTGCGTGCCAACAGAAAGCTCATCAGCGAACAGCTCCTCCCGCCAGGGAGGGAACCTTACGCCATTTTACCGGGTGATGACTCAAGCGGGAGTGTCATCTGCACAAAAAATGCCAACGCGTTAGTGAACCTAGCCTATACGCCATATGGTTACACTAAAGAACGATTTCAGAGCAGTGGTCGATTGCGATTTAATGGGCAGTTGCCCGAAGCCTCGATGAACTGCTATTTGCTGGGCAGTTACAGATTGTTCAGCTCGTCTTTAATGCGTTTTTTCACTCCTGATGTCTGGAGCCCCTTTGGCGCTGGCGGTCTCAATGCCTACGCTTATTGTGAAAATGACCCACTAAACCACTCGGACCCGAGCGGGCACGGTAAAGTTTCTAACAAAAGCGCTCGTCCCTCTAGCCCCACACTAAAATTACTTAAAAAAGATACTGACAAGCTCAAGACTTACAATGAACGGAAGGCCCGCCTCGAAGCAAAGACTGCCGCACAAAGAAAAGGGATCAATACAGAAGCGATTGACACCCCGCCATATCCAAACCTTCAACCTGTCGTAAACCAAATAAACTCTCATAAAAAGCTAATCACTTCGATTCAGAACAGCATGCTAGAAAATCAAAATGACTACATAGACCTTGTAGCCGCATCAATGTGGGCAATGGCAATCAAACACGATTTAGGCACAACAACCGTTACGGGCATACCGTCCAGATCCGCCTATGCTAATCACATAAAAAAATTGGCAGGCGATCTAAATGAAGCCCCAATAAATACCATTAAAAACATGACTGGCATACACGACTCTATGCATTACGACGAATTTAATGTAAGTGTTATCCGGCAAGAGCCATGAATCTTTCCTTATCCTTGCACATAAAGTTTAGACAGCTGCATTTAAGAATCCATTTTCAATGTTTCTGAAGATGACGGCTTCAGCATACGTATGTAACCAGCTCAACCTTTTGCTCCGTGGCGGGGACCTGCGCGAGGGGCTGGCGTATATTGATAAGTTTGATTTACCGCTTCGGTGCTTGTGCGGGTCATCCACGCGGCGTCTCCCAACGCAGCACGGTCAACCCCTCCAGGTTATTGAACACCAGCCCTTCCGCCAGAAGACCGATCAGGATCAACACCGCCAACCCGGCACACAGCTTGATTGACGGCAAGGCCGCAAGCACCAGATTCCCTTGAAGTACAACCATATAACTGTCCTGCGGCGGGGACCGCCTGCAGTCAGATCAGCCCGCCCTGCTCTTCTTCGTCAATCAGGTTGTTGAGGCTGCTGAGCGCCTTGCGCGCCGTGGAACGGTTGAGCAGCTTGGCCTGCGCACCGGCGGGCAGGTCGGTGATCTTGAACACGCCCTTGGCGGTCAGCACGTCGATCAGGTCCTCAAGCACGCGGATCATGTCCAGGTCGCTTTGTTTGAGCTGGTTGAGGCTGTTTTCCACGACATCATCGGCAAACCATTCCTGGATATCGGCATGGTCTGAAGGGAGCATTTCGGTGAACTGATCAAACGCGGCTGCTTCCACCCGCAGCAACTGGCCGGCGGCGTTGCGTTGCACGTAGAACATGGCGATGTCCCTCGTCACGTTGTTTCCTTGTTGGTAGACAGCAGCATAGGCAAAGATCGCCGGGCGCGCAGGCCCGGCGCCAGAGTATGCGCTGTTGGCGGGTGGCAGGAAAGAGCCGGGGCCGCTGTGCGGCCCCGGTGGTCTGTCAGCTGTCCTTGTTGTGGATGATGATGGTCGGATCGGCACCGCTGATCAACGAGTTGATCGTCTGGTTGGACCAGTTGACGCCTTCCAGCTTGATGGTCACGTCGGCGTTGGCGATACCACCTTCGGCGTTGAGCTTGCCTTCGCTGCTGACTTGCAACGTGGTCGTACCCTCCACCGTGGTGAGCTTCAGGTAGTTGTCGATGGTGCTGCCCTTCTCGCCCTGCAGCAGGTCCTTCAGGTCGATACGGTCACCCTCGGCCTTGTTGAAGTCCTTGATCACGTCGTTACCGATATCGCCAGCCTTCCATACGAAGGTGTCGGCACCGCTGCCACCGATCAGGATATCGTCGCCCTGGCCACCGATCAGGGTGTCATTGCCAGTACCGCCCAGCAGGATGTCGTTACCTTTGCCACCATCGAGCGTGTCGCTGCCACCTTGGCCGAAGAGGATGTCATTGCCATTGCCGCCCGACAGGATGTCATTGCCGTCTTTGGCACCGGAGATATCGAACTCGGTGTAGTGCTCGGTGACGTACTGGTGAACATTGCTGGTGGTTACCGCACTGACTTCAACACCGCTCTTCTGTGCAACGTACGTCTGCAGGGCCTGGTAGCCCTCGCTGACGACACCGTTGAGGGTGATCAGGTCACCGAAGATGATGTCGTTGCCATTACCACTATCAATGGTGTCGGCACCTGGCACCGTTGCTTCGGAGTGACCGAGAATCGCCTTGGCCAAATCGGACGGGTCGATATTGGTCTGTGGCTTGCCGGCACTGTCGTACGGTTTCAGATCGTTCAGCGTGACATCGCTGTTCAGGCCGATAGCCTGGACTTTGCTCAAGCCATTGGTGCCGCCCAATACTGCGAAACTTTCAGTAGAACCTGCGGCCGAGTAGACGAAGTTCCAGTAATCCGCGTAGCCGGTACCGCCCAGGCTGGAGAGCTCATAGGTTCCATCACCTTGCGCATGAAGGGTGCCGACCGTCTTGGTGGAGTCAAGCACCAACTCACCTCGGCGGTTCTCGGTATAGGTCAGCACTTTGACCACCCCATTGCTGCTGATCTCGACCTTGTGAGTCGCGTCGGCCCAGGCACTGAACGTGTCACCCATCTTGTAGTTGTTGACGTTGACTACATCATCCAGGCTCTTGCCATTCTTCCACAGGCTAGGGTTGGTGGACTCATCGCTCTGATAATAGGTTGGCTTACCGTCGGTAATGAAGTAAGTCAGGTTCTCCGCACCTTTGTTGCTGGTGGCCATGGTGCTGTTGAAGAAGTTGGACGTGGTCTTGAACGCGTCTTCATAGTTGGTACCGCCACCGTAGTAGCCGCCCACCATCGAGTTCAATACCGCTTGCAACTTGCTCAAAGCATCCGGGTCGGCAAGGTTCACTGCCACGTTCTTGTTTACGTGGGTATCGAAGTCGACCAGGAAGATGTTTACGGTACCCGAAGTGTCCGAGCCCAGGCTGGCCTTGAGCGTGTTGAACACCGAGGCCAACTGCGTCTTGGCGTCGGCAATCGACTTGTCGCTCATACTGCCCGAGCTGTCGACCATGAAGGCGATGTTGTAGTTCTTGCCCTGAACCACGTTCAGCCCGGATACGTCAGCGACGATGATGTCGTTGCCTTCACTACCGGTCATCGTGTCATTGCCCGAGGTACCCACACTGGCCTTGTAGGTCGCAGCGTACACCGTCACCGGGATTTTGCCGGTGGTGATGGCCGAGCCGCCCAGGCTTTCCGTGGAAGTCGAGGTGACCGTGATGTCGAACGAGCCTTTGTAATAGGCCGGCGGGGTCAGCGTCAGGCTGCTGAGTTTCCAGCCTGTCACATCGACCGGGGCAGTACCGACCGTGACCGTGTGGCCTGCACCATCGCTCAACACGGTACCTTTCGGGATACCGCTGAGTGTCACGTTCAGGCTTTCAGAGCCGTCGGTGTCGGTCAGGGCGGTGGAAATACCGACCAGTTTCACCGAACCACCCTCAGGCCCTTCGTTGAGCTTGTAGCCGTCGTAGTAGCTCTGACCATTCACGGTGTGCAGGTCGGACACACCCAGGCCTGCGTTCGCCATCTCGGTAACGTTCTGGTACATCTTGACGTTCGAGCTGCTCAGGTCGGTAACGGTACCGGAGCCTACCTGGATGTTCAGGTCATAGCTGCCTGGGCCGGACTGGTTGGCATGGTAGACCTCGATCGGGTAGTAGCCGCTGGTATTCGGGGTAAAGGTACCCGAAACCCCGCCACCGGCTCCCCAGGTGGCCGTGACTACAGTCTTGCCACCGATGGTGACCACGAAGCTGTCGTCGGCCGAACCGCTGAAGGTATAGACCTTGCCGGCTTCCAGGTAGATCAGGCCCGACGTTTTCGAACCAGTGCCAGCGGTGACGCTGCCATCGGACTGCACGTTGGTCGTGGTGCTGCTGGAGTTCGCGCTGCCGGAGTTGGCAAAGACCGTCTTCAGATCCTCGCCGGTAATGCCGTTGCCGCCAGTACCCAGGCCTTTGAGGCTGGCCCAGACTTCCTTGGTCAGCCCTTTGGACTCGATATCGGCGCTGCCGAAGCTCAGGGTCGGTTTATCGGCAACCGGGCTGATATCGACCTTCATGGTCACTTCGCTGCCCAGGTTGGTGCCATCGTTCGGCTTGAACTTGAACTGGGCGTAGTCAGCCTTCTGGTTACCCACGCCATTACCACCGTAGTTGTCCGCACCCGACTGGTTGAGGGCCGGGACGAACTTCAGGTTCTTGGCAGTGATATCAGCCTGGCTGACCACCTGGCCAACGGCCACATTTACCCATGCAGTACCGTTGAAGAACTGCAAGTTGCCGGCGGCCGGGAGCGAGGTAATGGTCACGGATAGATCAGTGTTGCCATCGGCATCAGTGACTTTGAAATCACTCCAGGCAAACACGTAATCGGTGTCCTCCACGCCAAATACCGCGCCGCCAGGCGAAACCGGCAGGTGGTCATTGTCGAGAATGGTGGTCGTCACGCTCGATTTGCTGCTATCGACCTGCAGATTCTCGAAGTTACCACCCGTGGCGGTTTCGATCTTCACGACGAAGTTCTCGGTACCTTCGACCAGTTTGTCGTTGAGGGTAGCGATGTTGAAGGTCGTGCCTGTGCTGTTGGCCGGAATCTTCACCGTCGCGATACCGGTGAAGTCCTCACCGTTATTGGCGGTACCGCTGTAGCTAAGGGTGATAGTGACTTCGGACTTGGCCGCGTTGCTCAGCGTCAGGGTGTACTGGCCGGTTTCACCCTCGGTCAGAGAAGTCGTGCCGGTAATACCGACGGTAGTGACATCACCCTGGTTGCCGGTGCCCGGAGTTCCCGTACCGGGTTCGTCGGTCACGGCGGTGCTTACCGGGGTCTTGTCCAGTGTCAGCTGCTCGAACTTGCCGACATCCGCACCTTCAACGGTTGCGATCGATTTGATCACAGAGTCGTTGGTACCGACGTAGACGTTGTCCGGGGCAGCCACGGTGGCAGTGCCCACGGTGCCATTGGCCGGCACGGTTATGACGGTTTTGCCGTCGCTCAGCGTGAAGGTCAATGCACTGTGGTTGTTGATCGGCAGACCATCTTTGTTGGTCAGCGTGATGGTGTAAGTGATCTCGCCGCCTTCGGTGACCGACGGGGTCGCGGTCAGCTTGGCCACTACTTCGTCGGTGGTGTCGGTCACTTGGACAGTAGCCGCACCGCCCAGCTGCAGGTTCTCGAACGTTGCGCCGGTGGCGTCTACCGCCGAATTGATACCAAGGCTGATCTGGCCAGCATCGTTGTAGACGTCATCGCCCTGTGCGTCGTGGGTGTACGGCGCGCTGGTTTCGCCGGCCTTGATGGTGACCTGGGCATTGTTGCTCAGGGTCACGACCAGGTCGTGGGCCAGCGGCTGGTTGACGTGCACGGTGAAGGTCGGTTTGACGTTCTCGGCCACCGAAGTCTGGTCGGCCGTGATGGTGACCTTGACCAGGTCGCCTTCGTTGCCTGGGGTGCCCGGCTCGTCGGTGACCGACGTGCTGACCGGGGTCTTGTCGAGGGTCAGTTGCTCGAACTTGCCGACATNTGGGGTGCCCGGCTCGTCGGTGACCGACGTGCTGACCGGGGTCTTGTCGAGGGTCAGTTGCTCGAACTTGCCGACATCCGCACCTTCAACGGTTGCGATCGATTTGATCACAGGGTCGTTGCTACCGACGTAGACGTTGTCCGGGGCAGCGACGGTGGCAGTGCCGGTTGTACCGTTAGCCGGGATGGTGATGGTGGTTTTGCCATCGTCCAGGGTAAAGGTCAGCGCCGCATGCTTGTCGATCGGCAGACCGTCTTTGTTGGTCAGCGTGATGGTGTAGGTGATCTCGCCGCCTTCGGTCACCGACGGGGTCGCGGTCAACTTGGCCACCACTTCGTCGGTGGTGTCGGTCACTTGAACCGAAGCGTTGCCGCCCAGTTGCAGGTTCTCGAAGGTCGCACCAGTGGCGTCTACCGCCGAGCTGATGCC
>NZ_OLKJ01000002.1:0-988 GCF_900291005.1 Pseudomonas sp. Kh14 | reverse complement strand
GGAACCGAGGTCTGGTCGGCCGTGATGGTGACCTTGATGATATCGCCTTCGTTGCCCGGGGTGCCTGGCTCGTCGGTTACCTCGGTGCTGACGGGGGTTTTGTCCAGGTTCAGGTTTTCGAACTTCCATGCATCAGCGCCGCTGACCGCGTCGATGGCATTGACCACCGGCGCGTTGGTGCCGACATAGACGTTGTCCGGGGCGGTTGCAGTAGCCGAACCGGTGGTGCTGTTGGCTGCCACGACGACGGTGGTGCCGTCGGTCAGCTTGAAGTACAGCTCCGAGTGGTTGTTGATCGGCAGGCCGTCTTTGTTGGTCAGCGTGATGGTGTAAGTGATCTCACCGCCTTCGGTCACCGAAGGGGTGGCGGTCAGTTTGGCCACCACTTCACTGATAGTGTCCGAGATCTCAACGGTAGCCGGGCCACCCAAGGCCAGCTTCTCGAAGGTGGCACCCGGAACTGTAGCGTCGGTAACACTGAGCGTGATGGAGCCTGCATCAAGATAGACGTCATCGCCCTGAACCGAGGTCTTGTACTCGACTTCGGTCTTACCGGCTTCGATCGTCACGGTGTCGCCGTTCGACAGGGTTACGGTCAACGGACGGTCCAGCGCCTGGCTCACTTTCACAGTAAAGGAAGGTTGCTGGTCTTCGGTCACATTGCCATTGCTGACAATGCTTACGGTGACGGCATCGATGCTGTCATTGATGACCGTCGAGGCCGGCGTCGGGTTCGGGGTCAGTTGCTCGAAGTTGCCGCCCGTGGCGTTCTCGATGGTGACGCTGACGGTCGAGCCGTTGTTATAGACGTCATTGGCCGGNTGCTCGAAGTTGCCGCCCGTGGCGTTCTCGATGGTGACGCTGACGGTCGAGCCGTTGTTATAGACGTCATTGGCCGGCGTCTGGAAATCGACGCTGCCCTGGGTTTTACCCGCTTCAACGGTGATGGTCTGGCCGTTGGACAGAGTAACCGTTACCGGCGTCTGAG
>NZ_OLKJ01000001.1:0-14032 GCF_900291005.1 Pseudomonas sp. Kh14 | reverse complement strand
GTTGCTCAGGGTCACGGTGTAGGTGATCACGCCGCCTTCGGTGACGCTTGACGGGGCCGTCAGGGTCGCGGTGGTGGCGTCGACCGAGTCGTTGATCGTGGTCTGAGCCGGCGTCGGGTTCGGGGTCAGTTGCTCGAAATTACCGCCAGTGGCGTTCTCGATAGTGACGCTGACGGTCGAGCCGTTGTTATAGACGTCATTGGCCGGGGTCTGGAAATCAACGCTGCCCTGGGTTTTGCCGGCTTCAACGGTAATGGTTTGGCCGTTGGACAGGGTCACGGTTACCGGCGTCTGAGCAGGGTTGCTCAGGGTCACGGTGTAAGTGATCACGCCGCCTTCGGTCACGCTTGGCGAGGCGGTCAGGGTCGCAGTGGTGGTGTCGATTGTATCGGTCACCTGGGTAACCGCTGGCGTTTGCGGCAATGTCACCGTCAGCCCACCACCTCCGGTACTACCTGTCACGGTGGCCGAAATCTGGCCCCCGTCGATGTAGGGTGTGTCGTTTGCCGGAACTGCGACGTTGACGCTACCACTTGTCTGCCCAGCCGGAATTACGATCACGGCACCGTTGGACAGAGTAAGTACCAGGTTGGTGGTCGGCGCCTGACCAACGGTGGCGGTATAAACGATTACGCCACCCGCTTCACTGATGGAAGGGGTTGCGCCAAGCGTCAGCTCAGTAGCGACGGTGGTATCCGTCGGTGTGGTCACCAGGTTGTTGCCGTTAGTGTCCAGCAGGCCCACTTCTTCGTTATCGGGTACGCCCGCAAAGCCCAGCCCGTCAGTCGGGAAGCCAACCGTCGGGTCAACTCGGCCAGCCGTCTCTTCGAGCATCACGAAGCTGTGGCCACCGCCGAGCGCACCACCACCTGCTGATGACGGGCCAGCGGCGGTAGCTTCAAGCTCAGTAGTCGGGTCAACACCAGCAGCAATTGCCTGCTGCAGCTCTTCCACCGAAGGCGCGGCCTGGGCTGCCGCCTGGCTCAGGTCGGTGCTACTGTCAGGCGCATCGGCACTCCATTGGCTGTCACGTCCAAGATCGAGCAGTCGGCCATCAGCCAGCTCCAAAGTAACTGCACCGCCAGGACCGGTGAGCACTTCCTCACCGGCCAACAGGCGGTCACCTTCGATAAGTACACGCCGGATGCCCTCTGGGGATACCGCAATAACCTGGCCGACAATGCTTTTGACGATGGCTACAACGCTGCTCATTGGACTCTCCGTGTGACCCGATGGGGTACTTCCCTGCCAGAGCGGCGCTTGCTAGCCACTTCAGGCGGAACTATGTAGATGATCTCTTGACGTTTTTGACGTCAATATTCCGTCTATAACTTTTTGGAATTGCCTGACTGCCAAACTATTGACCTTATACATGCCATCCTAAACAATCGGCAATGTAATGTCACATTGATATTTGTACCTTAGCCAAGCGTTTCCGGAGGACAAATGTCTTACATCATCAAAAAGGTGTTAAGCCATCAGTCCTAGCACTTTTTCATACAGCTCAGCAGCCGTAAATCATGCGGCGCGACCGACTTACTCGGCAATGTCAGCGTTACTGGCGTCAATATCCAGATCACTGTCAATCGCCCGGACACTGATTGCCAAATAAGCACAAACCTTGCCGGAATGCGGCCAGGCAGAGGTCGATAGCCAGCCAGAGCCGGGGCGCTTGCTCACTCGAGGCCCACCAGGCTTTCAACGCTGCGCGAGTCACAGGCAGCTATGTGTCGCAAATCAAAGAGATGACGTACGAGTGCGTGAATAATGGTATCCCGATCATTGAAAATCGCTTGCGGATATTGAATGCAAGAATGCAAGGATCCGCGCTCTATAGATGAATTCTGACTAACAAGCCACAGATATGCGCCAACAAACCAGCGCCTGTTTACTGACAGTGACTAAGCTGGAACCCAAAGCCCTTGCATGCCTTGGCTGAGTGGCAGGCTATGCTGCAACAAGCCGGATGATGGCTGGATCAAAAATGAAACAATCATTGCCCCGCTAAGTCTGGTGAAAATGAAGCACGTAGAATTGTTTACTCAACACCGATTCAAGGCGAACATTGGCCAGCTGCTCCAGCACCAGGGCGTGATAACCCTTATCAGCACAGCTTTGCAGCACCAAAGAGAGCCAGGGTGAGCCGGCCGGACCTTAACGACGGCACACCCACCCCACCCACCACAAGGATGAAGAGAGCGCCGCGTGGAATCCGAAGTCAGTCGAGTCCAACTCAGCCACGATCCACGCAGTCAGCATGACGATCCCCTGCTGGATAGTCTGCTGAGCCTGTGTGTCCTGCACCAGAAGCCCGCCAGCCGGGTCATGCTGACAACAGGCCTACCGCTACCCGCCCAGCGCCTGAGCCCTGAACTGCTGCCGCGCGCTGCGGCCCGGGCTGGCCTGCAGGGGCGCCTGCTTCAGCGAAAGCTGGAGCAGATCCCGAGTATCGCCATGCCGGCCATGCTGCTGCTCAAGGAGGGCCGCAGCGCCGTCCTGCTCGGCTGGGAGAACGATGACACCGCGCGCCTGCTACTCAGCGAGAGCGACGGTGGCGAGGTGCATGTCAGCCGCGAAGCACTGCTAAGCGACTACAGCGGCCGCGTGTTCTTCGCGCAGCCGCAGCACAAGTTCGATGTCAACCATGGCAACCTCATCCCACGAGCGAAGTCGTGGTTCCGCGACACCCTGCTGCGCAGCAAGTGGTTGTATATCGACGCCATCGCCGCCAGCCTGGTGATCAACCTGATCGCCTTGGCCGCGCCGCTGTTCGTGATGAACGTGTATGACCGGGTGGTGCCAAACCAGGCCACCTCGACGCTCTGGGTACTGGCCATCGGTATCGCCGGCGCGTATATCTTCGACCTGATCCTCAAAGGCCTTCGCGGCCTGTGCCTGGACCTGGCCGGCAAGAAGACCGACCTGATCATCTCGGCAACGCTGTTTGAACGTATTGTCGGCATGTCGATGAAGTACCGGCCGGCGCGGGTCGGCAGCTTTGCCCAGAACATTCACGAGTTCCAGGGCTTGCGCGACTTCCTCGCCTCGCTGACCCTGACCAGCCTGATCGACCTGCCCTTTACCATCCTGATTTTGATTGTCATCGCCATCATTGGCGGGCATCTGGTGTGGATACCGATCATCGCCTTCCCGCTGGCTCTGGGCATCGGCTACGCCCTGCAACGGCCACTGATGGCGACCATGGAGCGGACCATGGCTTTGGCATCAGAGCGCCAGTCCAGCCTGATCGAAACCCTCGCCGGCCTGGATGCGGTAAAGGTCAATAACGCCGAAAGCGAACGCCAGTACATGTGGGAGCAAACCCTCGGCACCCTGAGTCGGCTGGAGCTGCGGGTGAAGGTGCTGTCGAGCCTGGCGATGAACATCACCCTGCTGATCCAGCAACTGGCCGGCGTCGCAATGATCTGCGTGGGCGTGTATCTGATCATCGATGGCAACCTCAGCATGGGCGGCCTGGTGGCCTGCTACATGCTCAGCGGCCGCGCCCTCGGCCCGCTGGGCCAGCTCAATGGCCTGCTGGCCCGCTACCAGCAAGCCAAGGTGACCATGGTCTCCACCGACCACATGATGGATCTGCCGCAAGAGCGCAACTTCGAAGAACGCCCGCTGAGCCGCAAGGTGCTGCAGGGCAGCGTCGAGTTCCGCGGGGTCGACTTCACTTATCCAAACCAGCAGAACCTGGCCCTGAAGAATATCAACCTGACCATCCGCCCTGGCGAGAAGGTAGGCATCATCGGCCGCAGCGGCTCCGGCAAGAGCTCGCTGGCCAAGCTCATCGTCGGCCTGTACGAGGCCGATGGCGGCTCGCTGCTGGTCGATGGCGTCGACATTCGCCAGATCGATGTCAGCGAACTGCGCCACAACATCGGCTACGTCCCCCAGGACATCCAGCTGCTGGCCGGAACCTTGCGTGACAACCTGGTCAGCGGCGCCCGCTACATCGAGGACGAATTGATCCTGCAGGCCGCTGAACTGGCGGGCGTACATGAATTCGCCCGGCTGCACCCCGACGGCTACGAGCTGCAAGTGGGTGAACGCGGGCAGAACCTGTCCGGCGGCCAGCGGCAGAACGTCGCCTTGGGCCGTGCGCTGCTGCTCAACCCGCAGATCCTGCTGCTGGACGAGCCGACCAGCGCCATGGACAACACCGGTGAAGAACGCCTCAAGCAGCGCCTGCAAGCGGTGGTGGAGGGCAAGACGGTACTGCTGGTCACGCACCGTGCGTCGTTGCTGTCGCTGGTAGACCGGCTGATCGTGATCGATCGCGGGCAGATTGTCGCCGACGGCCCGAAAGCCGCGGTCATGGATGCACTGAAGAAGGGGCAGATCAGTGTTGCATAAGCTGGATATGGGGCAGTTCAAGGACGGCCTGCGGCGCTATTTCAAAGGCAGCGACTCGCTTGGCGGCCAGCCGCTGCCCGAGGTAAACAAGGCCCTGATCGAAGATGCGCCGCGCGTGGTGCGGCTGACCATCTGGGGCGTGATCCTGTTCTTCGTGTTCTTGATTGTATGGGCCAGCGTTGCGCCCATCGACGAAGTTACGCGGGGTGAAGGAAAGGCCATTCCGTCTTCCAAGGTGCAGAAGATTCAGAACCTGGAGGGCGGCATCGTCGCCGAAATCTTCGCCAAGGAGGGGCAGATCGTCGAAGTGGGCCAGCCATTGCTGCGCCTGGATGAAACCCGCTTCGCCTCCAACGTTGGTGAAACCGAGGCTGACCGCCTTGCCATGGCCCTGCGGGTCGAACGTTTGAGTGCCGAGGTAGAGGACCGCCCGCTGATTATCGACGAAAAGCTGCGTAAAGCCGCGCCAAACCAGGCGGCCAGTGAAGAGTCGCTGTACCAGAGCCGGCGCCAGCAACTTCAGGACGAAATTGGCGGCCTGCAGCAGCAGTTGGTCCAACGCCAGCAGGAGCTGCGGGAATACAGCTCCAAACGCACCCAGTACGCCAACAGCCTTGAGCTGCTGCGCAAGGAAATCAGCATGTCCGAACCGCTGGTGGCAACCGGCGCGATTTCCCAGGTTGAAGTACTGCGCCTGCGCCGTGCTGAAGTGGAAAACCGCGGTCAGCTGGATTCCACTGCGCTGGCGATCCCGCGCGCAGAGGCGGCGATCCGCGAGGTGCAAAGCAAGATCGAAGAGACGCGTGGCAAGTTCCGAAGTGAAGCGCTGACCCAGCTGAACGAGGCGCGCACCGAACTGAACAAGGCTACCGCCACCAGCAAGGCGCTGGACGACCGGGTGCACCGCACACTGGTCACTTCGCCCGTGCGCGGTATCGTCAAGCAACTGCTGGTGAACACCATTGGCGGGGTAATCCAGCCAGGCAGCGATATCATCGAAGTCGTGCCGCTGGACGACACGCTGGTCATCGAGGCGAAAATATTGCCCAAAGACATCGCCTTCCTGCACCCCGGCCAGGAAGCGACGGTCAAGTTCACCGCGTATGACTACACCATCTACGGTGGGCTAAAGGCCAAGCTGGAGCAGATTGGCGCCGACACCATTACCGATGAAGACAAGAAGACTACGTATTACCTGATCAAGCTGCGCACTGATCGCAGCCACCTGGGGACTGACGAGAAGCCACTGCTGATCATTCCGGGGATGGTGGCGACGGTGGACATCATGACAGGCAAGAAAACCATCATGAGCTACCTGCTCAAGCCGATCATGAAGGCGCGCTCGGAGGCGCTGCGCGAGCGGTGATAGCCAACCTGCTGGTTTCGTCATTGCTGTAGGAGCGGCCCTGTACATCGCTGCGTAAATCCTGGGGCCGCTACGCGGCCCTTTGGCGGCTCTAGGCCGTTTCTGCAGCGGCGCGCGAGAGGCCAATCAGCGCCAAGGCGCAGGCTCACCCACCAGTTGCCCCTGAATCCCGCCCACTCCCATCTCCAGCAACACCAACCGCTCCCCTTCCGTCTCGACTCGCTCGGCAATCAGTGGCAGGTCGATGCTATGCGCCGCACGCTGGATCGCTTCGATGAACAGCCGCTTGTGCTGCTCATGATCGATGTTGCGGATGTAACTGCCGTCAATCTTCAGGTACGCCAGGCCCAAGTGCGCCAGGTTGCCAATCATGCTGAAGCGCCCACCGAAGCGTTGTAAAGCCAACCCAAAGCCAAGCCCATGCAGGCGACGGGTGAGTTGCTCCAATGCGGCCTGCTCAGGCAACTGCTCCTCGCCAATTTCAAAAACCAGCCGCGGGCCAAGCGCCGCATTCTGACTCAGCAGCTCGAAAATGCGCTGAAGGGCCTTGGGGTCGGCCAGGGTGGCGGCGGACAGGTTCAACGCCAGCACCTGGTCATGCCCTCGCAGGTGCGCCAACACTTTCTCCAGCACCAGCACATCCAGCCGCGGCATCCAGCCGAAGCGCTCCAGCCAAGGCAGGAAGCGGCCCGCCGGCAAGGCCTCGCCGTGGCCATCGCGCAAACGCGAAATAACTTTGTGGTGCAGTACCCGTTGCGAGGAAGCGCACTCCATCACTGGCTGGAAGAACAGCTCGAAATGCCCATTGATGAACGCTTGGTCGAGCCGTTCGTGCCAGGCATGCTGGCTATCCGCAGCAACCGCAGCAACACCTTGCTCAAGGCATACCCACCCCGGCGTTGGCTGATTCTCAGCGCGGGCCAGAGCCTCGTCGGCGAGCTTCAGCAACGCCTGTGGTGAATCACCAGGGCTGAATGGTGCCAGGCCTATACAAGCCACCGGGTCGATATCACTGGCCCCCGTTTCGTGCAGGCTTTGCAATGTTGCCTCCAGAGCCTGGGCAAGGTGTACTGCCTCCTCATGCACCATGCCCGGTGCCAGCACTGCAAACTCGCCGCCGCGGCTGCGGGAAATGAGGTCGTTGGTTTCCGGGTAGCTGGCACAAGTACGACGCAGCTGTTCACCTACCGCTTGCAGCAACTGGTCTGTACGCTGGCCACCAAGGCGGGCGTTCAGGCCAGCCAGGCCCTGAACCCGCAGCAACAGCAGGTAGCCGGCGCGCGCGTCTTCCAGGTTGCTTACCCGATTGTTCAGCTGCATTTCGAAATAGCGTCGGTTCGACAGCCCGGTCAGGCTGTCCTGGTAGGACTCCGCACGCAGCCGCTCACTGCGCTCGGCTTGCTCGGTGAACAGGGCTTTGAGCTTCTCGACCATCTGATTCATCGCTTGCACCACACGGCGAAGCTCCGGCGTGCGTGGCAACTCTGGCAGGCTGAGGAATTCGCGGCGAGCAATAGCGTGGGATTGCTCGACCATGTAGTCCAGCGGCCTCAACTGGCGGCGCAACAGCAAAGCACCGAGCACTGCACTGGCCGCACCGCACAACAGCAACCAACCCAGGCTGCCCAAGGCGCTTTGCCAAAGCTTGGCAATGGCGAACATCGGGTGGCTGATCACTTCAACGCGCGCGGCCTGCTGCCAGCCACGACTGACGATTGCATCGCCGCCGGCGGCCTCGAGGCCGATCAGGCGCACAAACCAAAGCGGCACACCGCCAGGGTCTGGCTCGGCCTGACGCTCCACCAGCACGGCGTTGGAACCCAGGTCGACGACCTTGATGCTTGCATAGTAACCACTGTCGAAAATCGAGCTGACCATCAGCTCGACCATCGCTGGGTCGTCGATATTCGGCGTCAGAGAAAGCGCCAGCGCGGTGGCCGCATCCTGGGCGTGCGAGCGCAGTTGGTTGACGTACTGGCTGCGCGAGCTTTCCAGGCTGACCATGAAACTGCCACTGAAGGCGACCACCAGGAACAGGCAAATGGCCAACAGCAATTGTTTGAACAGTGACATCTGTGCTCCTTCAGTAAACCGGCTCGGCCGGGAACCCTTCGGCCTGCATTTTCTTCAACAAATCCTGCCAGCGTGACAGCCGTTTGGTATCACCAACCTTCTTGTTCCCTGCGGCGCCCGTCAGCCACAACCCCTCGCCATTGAAGGCGTACACCGGCAGCAAGTCGCTACGCTGGCTTGCCGGCTTTATGGCATCCATCAGACTGTCCAGCACCAAAGGCTGGGCCTGTGGGCTTGAATAATAGGTCAGGACCATGTGTGCCCGGTTCTGCCGCAGCGCCTTGACGTAGGTGATGCGCAGTTTTTCGCTGGGGATTCCCATGCGCCGTAGACTGAAATATTTGGCGATGGCGTAATCCTCGCAGTCCCCTGCACCTTTGATCAGTGCCTGCACAGGTGTGGCCCAGTAGTCGACCTCATGCCACAGATCGATATCCTCGACATAACGCAATTGCTGGTTGAAGAAGCGGTTGACCACTTGCAACCGTTCAAGCTCGGTACCCTGCTTCTGCGTGGCCATCAGGCTCTGCCAGGCATCGATGCGACCCTGCCCGGCACCTAGTGGGCCGTACAGAGCCTGCGACTTGCGGCTGATCTGGGAGAAATCCCAATCCGCGTGCAAGCCGCTCAGCAGAAGACTGCCCAGCAGCGCGGCAAAGCCGACATATCGCACTACGGTTTTGAGCAACCAGGATATCGCCACTGCGAAGCCCTGTTCAGACCAGTCGAAAGCAGCGATGGTGGGGCTTGCCACCGCAAAAGACAATGGCACCCTGCAATCACGCACCCGGCTGTCAGCCCGCCTATACTTTCTGCTTACATCTTTCTATAGGCAGCTTCCTTTGACGTGCGACTTCCTCCACCATAGCCGCGCTTTTGGGGCGCCCGTCCAGGGTGGGTGCAGGTTTGACACCCTCTCAAGCTGTTACTAGTGTCATTGGATCCAATATAGTCATCGTTGAGGCAGGCGTCGCGTGGCCAAGAAAATCAAATTGAGCAATGTGCTGGCCAGCGAGCAGTTGTTGCCGCACCAGGCCCGTGGCGTGATCGAAGAACGTCTGCGCAGCGCCATTCTCGATGGTCGCTTGCCCCCTGGTACTGCGGTTCGCCAACAAGAGCTCGCCACCTTGTACGGCGTTAGCCGCATGCCCGTGCGCGAAGCCCTGCGCCAGCTCGAAGCGCAGTCCCTGCTGAAGGTGGAGATGCATAAGGGTGCCGTCGTTGCACCGCTGATCGGCGAGGATGCAGTGGACACCTATGCCCTTCGCGTATTGCTCGAGAGCGAGGCGCTGCGCCAGTCTATCCCGCTGCTTGATGCCAGCGACATCGCCAGCGCCCGCGGGTATATCCAGCAACTGGAGAATGAGACCAGCCATACTGAAATTGGCCGTCTCAACCGCCTGCTCCACATGGCGCTGTACAGCAAAGCGCCGAACAAGAAACTACTGCGCCTTATCGAGAACGAATTGAACGAGGAAGAACGTTTCTTGCGTTTCCATCTTTCGTCCATGGGCCTGGGCAAGCTCACTCAGGACGATCACAACGCACTGGTAGATGCAGCCAGCGACAAGCTGGTGGACGAAGCGGTAGCGGTGCTGGAACGGCACCTCAATGGCGGGGCACGGGTGATCCGCAACTACCTGGATACGCAATTGGGGCATTAGCCCATTACCGGCTTTACGCGGTAACTGATGGGTTGCAAATTAATCTTGCTCCGCCAACAATGAGACTAATTATCATTAACGTCCATTGATGCCGGCGCCCTCCTCCATGCCCAGCAACGATTCCGTGCAAACGCTCTACAGTGACCACCACGGCTGGTTGCATACCTGGCTGCGTAGCAAGCTCGGCAACGCAGCCGATGCGGCTGACCTCGCCCAGGATACCTTCGTCCGCCTGCTACAGCGTCGTGAACAATTGCAGCTGAATGCTCCCAGGGCCTTCCTGCGCACGGTAGCGCGTGGGTTGGTGATCGATCATTGGCGCCGCGAGGAACTGCACAGGGCTTACCTGGAGGCCTTGGCCCATGTGCCGGAAGCACTGGTCCCCTCAGTCGAGACCCGCGAGCTGCTGCTGGAATTGCTTGAGCGTATTGCGCGCATGCTCGACGGTCTCAAACCCAAGGTACGCCGCGCATTCCTGCTGGCTCAATGCGAGGGGCTGAAGCATCAGGCCATCGCCGAACAGATGGGGATCTCCGTGCGCACCGTTGAGCGCTACATCGCCGATGCGCTCTATCACTGCTACGTGCTGCGCTATGAAGACGACTGCTGAATCCATGACCGTCGCACGCCCTGATACAAAAACGGTCAGGCAGGCCATTCAGTGGATGCTGCGGCTGCGTGAAAGCGGACACGATCCGGCTTTGCAACAACAGTGCGAGCAATGGCGCAGCACCCACCACGAAAACGAACAGGCCTGGCAGCGTGTAGTTCACCTTCATCAGGACCTCGACCTGCGCGCTATCCCCGGTGCCGGGCTGGCATTGCAGACACTGGAAACCAGCCAGCAGCGCCTGCGCCGTCGGCAGGCACTGAAGCTGCTTGGTGGCGTTGTCATGGCAGGGTCGGCGAGCTGGCTGGCCAAAGACCTCAATACTGTGAGTGCCTGGGCGTCAGACTATGCCACCGGCACGGGCGAGCGACGCGTCTTCACCCTGCCCGATGGCTCGATGATGCAACTCAATACCTGCAGTGCCGTGGACCTGGCCTTCCATGATCAACGGCGCCTGGTCCGCCTGAAGCATGGGGAATTGATGATCAACTGCAACCCTCGGCATCCCCTGCTGGTACAAACCCGCGACGCGCTGCTTGAAGGCTTCGAAGGACGCTTTGTGGCCTATCAGGATAGCGACTGCACACGTGTCAGCGTCAGCTACGGCAAAGTGGCGATACACCGGCCTGGTACTGGCCAACTTCAGTGGATCGAAAGTGGCCAGAATTGGCGCCTGGATGCTCAAGGTGCGCACAGGCTCGCCCACATGGATATGGATGCTATGGCCTGGACTGAAGGGTTGATCGTCACCCAGGACATGCGCCTCTCCAACTTCCTCGCGCAGGTCAGCCGCTATCGCCATGGTTACCTGAGCTGCAGCAATGATATTGCCGACCTGCGCCTGTCGGGGGTGTTCCGCCTTGAAGACCCGGAACAACTGCTTCGGCTGCTACCGCAGACGTTGCCCGTACAACTTCGTCGACGTACACGCTGGTGGGTGCATGTAGAGAGCATGACCTGATAAGGCGTTATCGATTTCTGGCGGGTTTTGAATCCGGGTCCGGCTAGGACAGTAAGCAACACTTTCTGCCCTCGACACTTTAACGGACCCTTCATGTCTATCAACCCGGTGTTAACCCACACATTCAGCCCGAATGATTTTCGTCCAGTCCTGCAATCAGCTCACTTGCGCCATGCCATCCGGGCTGTTCTGTTTGGTACCGCCCTGGGCCTGGCAACTGTTCCGCAACTTTCCGTTGCGGCCGACACAGCCGAAGTGAGCCAACACTATGCAATACCAGCTGGCCAACTGACCGACGTGCTCAACAAGATCGCTCGTCAGGCCGGCATCACCCTATCGAGCACCCCTCAGCTGACCGATGGCCTGCACTCCAACGGACTGCAGGGGCAGTACACAACCGATCAGGCGCTGCGCCAGTTGCTAAATGGCAGCGGACTGGAAGCCGTCAGCCAGGGGGGAAGTAACTATGTGCTGCAGGCACAGCGTCAGAACGCCGCCCTGGCATTGCCAGACACAGACATCCGTAGTTTCTCCCTCGGCAACGCACTGGGCAGCATGGAGGGTTACAACGCCACGCACAGTCAGGTGGCGACCAAGACCAGCATGCCCTTGGTGGAGACATCCCAATCAGTCTCGGTAGTTACTCGCCAGCAAATGGACGATCAGGGCTCTCAGACCGTTGCCCAAGCCATGCGCTACACGCCTGGAGTACTGACCAACCCGTACGGTGCCACTCATCGCTATGACTATGTAGCCATGCGCGGCTTCAACGACGGTTCGGTGGACAACATCTACGTCGATGGGCTCAAGTCAATGGGAGACAACGGCACCTACAGCACGATGCAGGTAGACCCCTACTTCCTTGAGCGCATCGACATTCTCAAGGGACCGTCTTCGGTACTGTACGGGCGAAGCTCGCCGGGTGGCATGGTAGCCCTGACCACCAAGAAGCCACTCTTTGCCCCTTACCATCAGGTTCAGGCCACGGTGGGTACTCAGGGCCAGCGCGGCGTGGGCTTCGACTTCAGTGGTCCTGTGGATGACGACCAACGCATTGCGTATCGCCTGACGGGTTTGGCGGATGCTTCCGAAACTCAGTTCGACCATAACAAGGAAGAACGTTACGCAATCGCCCCTGCTATCAGTGTCGACTTCACCGAAGACACCTCACTCACGCTGCAGGCCTATTTGCAGCACGACCCTGACGGTGGGTACCACGGCGGCAACCCTGCAGACGGCATGCTGCACAAACGCAACGGTTTGCGCCTTTCAGACCATTTCTTCGAAGGCGAGCCGAGCATCGACAACTATGAGCGCACGCAGCAATCCTTCAGCTACCAGTTTGAGCACCGCTTCAATGATGTGTTCACCGCACGGCAGAACTTTCGCTATCAGGATTCCGACGTGTCGATGGACCAGGTGTACTCCGCCGGCTGGGCAGATGTGGACAGCAATATGCTAAACCGCGCCTATACCGGCGGCGACGAGCGCCTGCATTCATACATCATTGATAACATGCTGCAGGCAGAGTTTTTTACTGGGGCCGCCAAGCACACCTTGCTCTTGGGGGCTGACTACCAGCGGCGCAAAGCCGACGTGACATGGCATTATGGCACCGTCGACCCGCTGGATGCCGGCAATCCACAGTACGGCAATGGCAACCTTCAGGTACTGGGCGAGAACCGCTACCAGCGCCGTTTGCAACAAACGGGTGTGTACCTGCAGGATCTGGTGGAGCTGGACCAGTGGCGCTTTTCCTTGGGACTGCGCCAGGACTGGGTGAGGGTGTCCGAAGAGAACCGTGACAGCGACAGCAAGGTCAGTGATCAACGCTCCAGGTTCACCTCCCGGGCAGGAGTGCTCTACCTGTTCGAGAACGGCATTGCGCCCTACATCAGCTACTCGGAGTCGTTCAACCCAAACACCGTGTCCGACCAACAAGGCCGGCCGCTGGCACCGACGGAGGGCACTCAGTGGGAAGCCGGTATCAAATATCAGCCACCTGGGAGCGACAGCCTGTTTACCGCATCGGTGTTCCGCATCGAGCAGGAGAATTTGGCGTCTAAACAGCCTGACGAAGACTTCTACCGCCCTGTCGGTGAAGTCCGCTCGCAAGGGCTGGAGCTAGAAGCCCATGTGCAACTGACCGACAGCCTCAAACTGCTGGGTGGCTATACCTTCACCGATATCGAGTATTCGAAGTCAATGCCGAGCCTTGTGTCGGGCAACTTGGACAACAAGGGTAATTCGCCGACTCAGGCGCCGAAACAGATGCTCTCGCTGTGGGCCGACTATAACTTCCGCCAGGGGGCACTGGATGGCCTGCGGCTGGGCGGTGGGGTGCGATATGTGGGGTACAGCTGGGTGGATGCGGAAAACAGCATGAAGGTGCCTTCCTACACCCTGTTCGACGCCTCGATCGGCTATGACTTGGGCAAGGTCGGTCTGACGGGTGTGGATGTGCGCTTAAACGCCAACAACCTTACCAATGAAAGCTACATTACCTCATGTGCCAGCCTGAACTACTGCTACATGGGTGAAGAGCGCAATGTAAGCGCTACGGTCAGCTATCAGTTCTAACCGATATTGAAACCCGTGAAAGACAAAGCCCCTGTCTGCATCGCAGACAGGGGCTTTGGGTTTGAATCTTGACGATGACCTACTCTCACATGGGGAAACCCCACACTACCATCGGCGATGCATCGTTTCACTGCTGAGTTCGGGATGGGATCAGGTGGTTCCAATGCTCTATGGTCGTCAAGAAATTCTGTGTGCTGGCCCGTCACTAGGACGCGCCTGCGAATCTCTGTAGTTCCTACTTAAAGACAAAACCCCTACCTGCATACGCAGATAGGGGTTTTGCGAAATGAATCTTGACGATGACCTACTCTCACATGGGGAAACCCCACACTACCATCGGCGATGCATCGTTTCACTACTGAGTTCGGGATGGGATCAGGTGGTTCCAATGCTCTATGGTCGTCAAGAAATTCTGT